>JAJRWS010000290.1 GCA_024276705.1 Planctomycetota bacterium
CATCCACTCGATCGTGGCAAAGATCGGCTCGATTATTGTCCAGTCCTTTCGAGTACGAGTACGAGTACCGGCTGGCGCCTGAGTACGAGTACGATTCAAGGCCTGAACTTTCAATCCATGGCGGATGTAAAGAAGTCGTTTAAGGAGATGACCTTGAAAAACTCTCGCCGGATCGCACGAAGTCTGTCAGGGTCGCACGGCCGGAGGCCGTGGATTTAGAGAGTATTAAAATATGAAGCTCTGATAGACCACTCGACCTGGAAACACCGAAACACCGTACTCCCTCTGCTCTAACGCGGCCGTTCACGGGCCAGGTCGTAGCGGCGGATTTTTCGGTCGAGCGTCGATCGCTCGATTCCCAGGTGGCCGGCAGCGCGGCTTTTATTCCAGCCGGTGGCGATGAGCGTTCGTAAAATGTGTGCCTTTTCCATATCGGCCAGCGATTTGGGCAGAAAATCCTCGCTGACTCCCTCCCCTTCCTGGTCGATTTCCGTATCGCCTGCCGTCTTGAGTCTGGATAGGACCAGATCCTCATGATCCACGTATTCACCATGAGCCAGGACAACAGCCCGTTCGATCACATTTTTCAGTTCCCGCACGTTCCCTGGCCAGCGATATCGTAATAGCTCTTCCATGGCCCGGGGGGTGTAACCCATTAGTTTTCGTCCCGTCTCCTCGTTGAATCGTTGCAAGAAATACTCCGCCAACTCGGGAATATCCTCAGGCCGCTTGCGCAGGCCAGGTACTCTGATTTCAAGAACATGCAGACGGAAATAGAGATCGCGGCGAAACCGGCCATCCGCCACATCTTTTTCCAAATCCCGGTTGGTTGCGGCGATGACGCGCACGTTCACTTGAATCTGCTCGCTCCCACCCACGCGTTCGAATGGATGCCCTTCGAGCACACGCAAAAATTTTGCCTGGATGGAAGGAGACATCTCGCCAATTTCATCGAGCATGAGCGTACCCTGGTCGGACGCCTCGAATTTGCCAATCTTACGCTCGGTAGCCCCCGTAAAAGCGCCCTTTTCGTGCCCGAACAGCTCACTCTCCAGCAACGATTCGGACAACGCCGCGCAGTTCAGACAGACAAACGGTCCTTTGTTGCGCGAGCCCGAATAATGAACGGCCCGGGCCACCAATTCCTTGCCCACACCACTTTCTCCGCGCACCAATACCGTGGCACGACTTGGCGCTGCCCGGGCGATTTGCTGCTCGACTCGCTGCATCACCTCACTACTGCCAATGATTTCGCTTTGGACCCCAAGTTGCTCGCGCAGTTGAACATTTTCCGTGCGGATTTGGTTGAGATTTTCAGCCAGTTCCTGGCGTTTATTCAAATTTTCCAGCGCCACTCCCACGGTATCGGCAACCGCCAGGGTGTACTCCAGATCCTCGGGGTCGGTGGGACGATTCACATCGGTCGAATAAAGATGGATCAATCCGAGCACTTCGCCTTCCATGCGGATCGGGGCACAGATGACACTCGTGGCCAGAATCTCACCTTGGCTGTCACGGTTACCAAGCTGGCTGTCATCCAACACATTCCGCGCCATCACGGCCTGTCCCTCGCGCAATACGGTAGAAGCCAGAAAGCCCGAGACCCGATGGTAGGAATGCTCGCTGTCACTCCGTGAAGCCACCACTTCCAGTTTCTCACTGCGACGAGCCCCGCTGGAATCCCGGCCTCGTAACAACAGGGCACCAGCGTCGATTTGAGTCCCTTCAAACAAACCGGTAAGTGCCACATTGGCCAGGGTAACCACGTCGGTTGATTTCGCCAACTCAAAAGCCAAACGACAGAGCTTGGCCGCCGCCCGTCCGATCTGCGGAATCGGTTCGTCCGACTCGTCCAGGGATACCGAGTCCAGGTACCGACTCTGTTCCCGCCGGTGGGTAATGGTCGCCGACTCATTCAGGTCGATGACACTCGCATCGTCCGCGCGGGCAGTCAGAAGTCCGGACCCATCCTCCTCGACAGCCCTCGAAGTCTTCAGCAGCGTATTGGAGTCAGGAAAAGCTTCGGCCAGCTCACGGACAAAAACCAGTTGCGAATTACCGATCTGAATCATTTCCCCGGGCTGAAGGACATGGTCCCCCTGCAGTCGCTGATCGTCCAGAAAAGTACCGTTTCTGCTATCCAGATCCCTCAATTGCCACTGGCCCTGGGCAAGAAAAACTTCAGCATGGGCCCGGCTACAGCGTTCGTTCTTGATCACGATCGTGTTGGTCGGCGCGCGTCCGATCGTGGCGGATTCTCCTGGTACCAGACGTACCACGTCAGTCCATGTCGACCCTTCGCGTATGATCAGATAACCGTTCATATCTCTACCACCATATTCTGGGGGGTACCGTGCAATCAAGCAGGTGAGCCGAAAACGAGGCTATCTGGCCCATCTTTCCCGCCTTCCAGGACTGGCTGGGCCGATTCTCAGGGTCCTGCCGCCTCACGAGACAGGCTACTGCTGGACCAGATTTATGGGAAAAAGGCATTTCCATATGGGGAATCCATCGCTAAAAGTGTTGAATTTCAACCCATTTGCAACTAGGCTGGAAGAAAAGGTCCAATCTGCCTGGATCGCCACCTGTCCCATTGCCACCTGACGCATTTGATATGATTTGGATGAGGAGAAGAGAGATGGTTCGTTTGCTTCGAGACACTTTCCCCCTGGTCGCCATCCTGACCATCGCCATCGCGTTGGGCGGCTCAGTCAGCCAGGTTCACGGTCAGTTTTTCGGTTCCAACCGTTCCGTGGGCGGGATCTCGATCAATCCTGAGGGCGTACTCTCCGCGCCGACCGTCTTGGAACAACAGGAGCTGGAAAACATCCGAGCCACGGCCCTCGACGAGGCACCGGCGGATCTGCAGCCTTTCACCGAATTAAGAACGGTCTCTTTGCGCCAATTGGAAAAGGAAATCGCCACGTTACGTAGTCAGGAAGAAGGCCACCGCGCAAACCTTTCCGACCAGGGTGCGCTGCCTGAGAAGCTAGCCTTTCTGTCCGGATTGCAACGAATCCAATACTTGCTCGTGTACCCAGAGCAACACGATATTGTCCTGGCCGGCCCGGCAGAAGGCTGGCGGCTCGATTCCCTGGGCAATGTGGTCGGGCTGACTACCGGTCGTCCTGTCTTGCTACTGGACGATTTGATGGTAGCGTTGCGAACTCGCCAAACCTCACGACTGGAACCCATTTCTTGCTCGATCGATCCCACGGCACAAGGGCTGAAGCAATTGCGGCAGGTTGCCAGTCGCCTGCGCACGATCGGCAATCCGCAAACCACCGCCCGCCGCTTGGAGCAGGCCGTCGGAGCACAGGTCGTGACAGTCACGGGCGTTCCCGCGACCAGCCACTTCGCGCGGGTCATGGTGGCCGCTGATTTTCGCATGAAGCGGTTGGCCATGAATATGCAGCCAGCCCCTATTGATGGTATGCCCAGCTACCTGCATTTGATGAAGGCCGGTAGCCGGGGAATGCATTCCACAACTCCCCGTTGGTGGTTGGCGCCAAAATACGAACCGATTGCAACCGATGCCGAACGCCTGGCGTGGGAACTGCGCGGTTCGGGAGTGCAATGCATGACCGAAGCCGACTATGTGAATTCCCAGGGCCAGATCAGCCATACTGGGACCACAAGCAAACCGGCCGCCCAATGGGCCAAGACAATGACCGATCGCTTTGAAGATCTCGCGAACCACGATTCCGCATTTGGCCACTTGCGTAACATTATGGATCTGGCCGTTCTGGCAGCACTGATTGAGAAAGAAGGGCTCTTCGAGCGTGTGGCACTCGAACTACCCCAATTGTTGGGCCACGAGCAACTGGCCCATTACCCGGCTCCCAGGCAGGTGGCAACCACGGCCAGCCTGCTGAAAAAAGGCAGAAATTGGGTCATCAGTGCATCCGGGGGCGTGCAAATCATGCCGTGGCACATTGCGGACCAGATTGAGCAGGTCGACTCGCTGGCTACCATTCGCAAGCAACTCTCGTCCGACCTGAACAAGAATTGAATGGCTGCACTCTTGGTTCCCGGACTTTCCACGGATTGGCCCGCGGACGATGGGCGGATAAGCCGCCTGCTAAAGGTTTTGCTATTTAAAGATGCTTGCCCAGGTCGGCTTCATCCGCCGAATCGAACTACGGCATTTCACTTCTTCCAGCAACGGGGCCGGATCACGTCTTTGACCAATCCCAACCGTTCCAACAGGCGAATGGTCTGCCAGGTCAGGTCAAATTCCCACCAGCGGTGGCCGTGCGAGGCTGCTCTCTGATCGGCATGGTGGTTATTATGCCACCCTTCGCCATTGCTCCAAAGACCGACCAGGATGTTATTCCGGCTGTTTTCTCGGGTATCGTAATTCTGATATCCCCAGCGATGCGTGACTGAATTCACCGACCAGGTGATATGCCACGTCAGCACGGTCCTCACGAAAACGCCCCACACCACCAAGCTCAGACCAAATTGCAATCCATCCAGCAGCGGCTGTCCCGTGCCGCTGCGAAACCAGCCGACCACAAAACCTGCGATAAAGAAAAGCAGGGCGTGAAGTCCGTAAACGAGGGTCCAAACGCTGCCGCGTTCCAATCGCAGGTAAAAAGGATCTCGCAGCAGATCCCTGACAAAGCGTTCGTAGTAATTCACATTGCGAAAATCGCGGTTGATCACCATCAACCAACCACAATGGCCCCACAGAAAGTTGACCAGAGGGCTGTGGGGATCGGGCTGCGTATCAGAATATTTATGGTGCATCCGGTGCATTGCCACCCAACAGGCCGGCGTATCCTGCAACGTGCAAATTCCCAAGATGGCCAGAGTGTGCTCCAACCACTTGGGCGCCACCATGCCTTGATGCGTAAGCAATCGGTGGTAGCACAGGTTGATCCCGAGCGTCCCAAAAAAATAAAGGCCCAAGATACAGAGAACCACTCCGGTCCAACTGAACAACCATGGCAGGAAGGCCAGGCACGCCAGCAGATGGATCAGAGGAATGCCCATGGCATAACGCCAGCGAATTCGAACTGGATTCAAGGTAGCTTCGGGCCACGCGATGGGATCATAAAACCGGGGATGTCCGGCCCATTCCTTGCTCTCACTCCCGGGCAGGCCGGATTGGCTATCGGACAAATCAGTTTCCGACAGTTTTTCAGGTAAAGTCTCTGGTGCCATGGGCGGTCTTTCCAGCAGATTTGAACTACGGATCGTGGCTGCGACTAGGCCTCAACCGGGAGACACGGTATCTTTTTGCGTAACGGTTACCTCCTTATATCCAGTATAGTGGAGCCTCCTGCCTGGCACCAAGGGCAGGGTGAGCCGGGAATTCCATTTTTCAGTATTTCCAAATTCCCACCCACCCTTACATGGCCCGGGCGATAAGCCGCCTGGGTACCGGCACTTTTGGCTATTTGCAGGTTGCCCAGGTCGGCTCCATCGGCCACTGCTTGGAACTACCGTTTTTCCTTACCTACCTGAAGTGATACAACGATCCTGATCCATGCCTTCCCGATTGAAATTAACTCGATTAGCCTTCCTGGTGGTGCGGCAGCGGCAATGGGTGCTTTTCTTCTTCGGTCTGCTGACGCTATGGGCGGCATGGATCGCCACCGGCCTGCAATTCGATTTCTCCCCGCAAGCCCTCTTCTCGGGCCAACACGACCTGGTTGATTTTAATGAGCAGACCAAGCAGACGTTTGGCCATACCGACAATATCATGCTGGTCGTTCAAACGGCAATGGGGCAAACGGCAACGGGGCAAACGGCAACGGGGCAAACGGCAACGGTACCCTCGGATCCTGCCAGGAAAGGCCTGGCCCAAAAAGAGCTCCACGCGGCCAACATGTTGACTCCCGAAGCATTGAACTGGCATGTGAGAGTCTGCCAGCGTTTGGCGAAGCTGCCAGGCATTGACCGCATCGACGCATTGGCGACATTGCGCATGCCCCGTCCCCGCTTGCTGGGACGTTCTTCCATGAGGATGATTCCGGTCATTCGTCAAGTCCCCGTGGATGCAGAAGAAGCGGACCTGGTACGGCGCAAAATTGATGATCAACCCCTGCTCAATGGGGCCCTGGTCAGCGTCGATCGGCGTACCCTGGCAATTGTACTTCACCTCGATCCCACCAAAAAAGACTATGCGCATTTGCGAGATATGGCCAGCCGCGTCGAGCAGGTCATCGAGGAAACGCCGCCGCCAAACGGCTATGACATGTTTCTTGGCGGCTTGCCCGCCATGCGAGTGGAAATTGTCAACAACCTGCAGAAGGATCAACTCATCATCATCCCTCTCTGCGCACTCGCATTTGCATTGATCGAAGCGATTCTGTTTCGATGTTGGGCCGGCATCTTGATTCCAGCCGTAGCCATTCTGGTGGGTCTCACCTGGACTTTGGCTGCGCTGGTCCTGCTAGGCCAACCCCTAACGATCCTTTCCAATATTTTACCCGTTTTGCTGATGATTGTCGGCGTCTCGACCTGTGTGCACTTCCTGAGTTGTTACGCGGAGCAATCAGCCCTCCATCCCCACGATCGTGAGCAGGCCGTTTACGAAACGGTCCGCCACATGGCGCTGGCCTGTTTTCTTACTAGCCTCACCACCGCCCTGGGGTTTTTAAGCCTGATGTTTGCTCACTCCCAGCTTCTCGGAGCATTGGGCTGGCAAGCGGCCATGGGGATCGGTTTCTACTATGTCGCCACGATGGGATGCTGCGCGGCGTTGGCGCCCTACTTTCACGCGCCTTGTGCCAGCCGTTGGCGTGGGGATTCACAACCTGGTTCCACGGACCCATTGTCCTGCTCTCCCTTGGCACGTGGAGCATGGATAGCAGGCCATCTGGCAGTGCGATACCCCCGCCTGACTTTGCTCACTGGCTTCTTGGCCATTGCCGGATCCATTTTCGTCAGCCAGCATACGGAAATCAACTCGCTCCTGGCGGAAACATTTGATGAAAGCAATCCCCAGATTGCCCGGATGCGACTGATCGAAAATCAACTGGGCGGCTTCATGCCAATGGAAGTGGTTTTTACTGCCCAATCCAGCAACACTTCGACCACCCCAAAAGCATTCCAGCAAGCAGGCACCTGGCATCGTCTGGTTGCCTTCGACCGCTTTGTGCATTCCCGCCCGGAAGTGCTTTTTTCCCGCTCTCTGGTTGACCTGTATGGCCAGGTCGATCGACTGCTGCCCGGGGGCCCGCAACTGAACCAGCACAATCAACCGGGCCAGAAGGTAACCCAGGAGCAGACCGCTCGGCTTGAAACACGCTTGCGGGAAATTCACCGTGCATTGCTGCGCCAGGCCAAGACCACGAGTTACTCCAACTACCTCTCCGCGGATGGAAAACAGACTCGAATGCTGTTGCGGCTGCGCGATCAAGGTACGCACAAAGATCGCGAGTTTGCCGGCGTCCTGCAGCAACAATTGGCGTTGCTGTTTCCCTCAGGGAGTGGAACCCAGTACCAGATCACCGGCGAAGCCTACGTTGCGGCCATCGCCTTGAATCGTTTTATCCACGACCTGTTCCTGTCGCTGGTCGCGGTTTCGCTTTTCATATTCCTCGTCATTGGTCTGTTGCTACGGTCTCCAAGATTGGGTTTGATTTCAATTTTACCCAACATTACCCCTCTGGCGATCACGATGGGATACCTCGGCCTGAAGGGTTACAGTTTAAGCATGAGCAATGTCATTGTCTTTGCCATCAGCCTGGGCGTAGCGGTGGATGATACGATTCACTTCCTGGCCCGTTTTCGGGAAGAGTGGGAGTCGGGACGAATCCGCGGCGAAATCGAAGTACTACCAGCCCTGCGTCGCACCTGCCTGGGAACAGGACGGGCTATCTTGATGACCACGATCCTGATTGTTTGCGGGCTGGCCATCCTGCTCCTCTCCGCGTTTGTGCCCACGCGACATTTTGCCGAGCTATCCACGGTCACCATGATCTCCGCCCTGTTTGGCGATTTGCTGCTACTCCCCGCCTCGCTCATGCTCTTCTGGCCAAAGCGGCCTAGGGGACTCACTTAGCGATAGCCGTTTAGTCAAACGATTAACTTGAAATTGCACATTCCTATCGGCGTATTATTCCATTTTCTTCCCTGAACCCTGAACCCTTCCAAATATCGAAGCGATTTTTAAGCGTTCCTCACACAAAACCGGATTTCACTCCAGCAACTGCTGCAGGTAGGCTGCCGGTTGATAGTTTTCCAGCAAGACATGGCACTGGCCAGCGCGGACCATGCGTACTTGGGGTACCGCGATCTGTGGCGTTTTCACCGGATCGAACAAGATATCCTCATGGGTCGCGTTCCGAGCATCCCGAAAACTGTCGAGTACGATGTCGCCTCCCAAATGGTCGCTTCGGCCCGTGGCCACATGGACGGTACCGAGGATCTTTTCATCCTGAATGTCGACTCCCGCTCGTGGCAACACTTGTGTGCCAAACCCAAGCTCTCCAATCCGCCCGGCTGCCGGATCGGCCTGGATGATCTCAAGGTAGGCATCGAGCGTGGACTGGTGGCCGCTCACCAGTTCGGCATCGACAACGGCCCCAGCCAAGACTTCGAGCATGGCAATCGTGCCATCCTTGAGTGTGCGCGGAAAATTGCCGTGCGCGCCAGCAGGCACAAAATAGACCTCTCCGGCGGGAAGGTTTGCTACATCCGGTTCCGGGCCCAGGCAAAGTCCATGGCTTTTCTGGGCTTCCTGACCATCCAGTTCCAGGGTGAGAGTCGCGCAGCGCTGGTAGATCTGAAAGTCAATTTCCACCCGACTGGCTCGAGTCATGCCCGCGCGAAGCAATTCCGCCTGACGACTTACTTCTCGATAATCCACACAGAGACCGCTCTCCAGGATAATCCGGTTAAGTCCATGCAATGTCGCACCGCGAAATCCGTACTTTTTTGCGTGGGCCGTCAGTGGCGCGGTAGCCGAATCGGTCGAAAGGCAGAGAATGATGTCATATTTCGTATAAACCGCATCGGCAAACGAGACCGTTTCTCCTTTCTCCGTCACACACGACTCCGGCAATTCCAAATTGCTTCCGCCCGTTCGCTGGTAGGCAAACAAGTCGCCCCCTTGCAGCCCCATCTTCCGTAAAAGTGATTGCTTCAGAGGACGATAAAAATACTCGATTGCATTGGTTTGAATCGAATGGCCCGGGATTTGAAGAAAGGCCATTCCTGTCATCGTGGAGAGATCCTCCAGATCGATCAGCAGTGCCACCCGTACCCCAGGCTCAGGATCGAATACCGTACGCAGAAGTTTTTCCAGATCAAATGGCGGG
>JAJRWS010000291.1 GCA_024276705.1 Planctomycetota bacterium
ACGCGCATCGGCGAACGCGGCGTCAAACTAAGTGGCGGACAACGACAACGGATTGCCATCGCCCGGGCGATCCTGGCCGATCCGCGAATCTTGATTCTCGACGAAGCCACCAGCAACCTCGACACTGAGAGTGAACAGAAGATTCAGGCCGGCATGGCGGCATTGATGCAAAACCGCACCTGTTTCGTCATCGCCCATCGACTCAGTACGATTTCCCGAGCCAGCCGCATCGTCGTCCTCGAAGAGGGTCACATTCTGGAGATCGGCACGCACGAGTCGCTGCTGGCTGCCGGTGGGAAGTACCAGAAAATGGTCCTGCGACAAACGAGCACCACGGTGTTGATTTGAGGGATATCCGCCCCAGTAGAATATTTTCTTGCATTCTATCCCAATGAATGATTCAATGAATAACTGAGGGTACGTGCAACCAAAAATCCGGGCAAGGAGTCGCCGGCATGAGTGTGCGTGCCATGATGATTCGGCTCTGTTAACAGAGAGAGGAGAAAGGGGGCGCATCGCGTTTTGAATCCATGGGCTAACACTATCTCATCCCAAATGAGGAGATCTAATGATGGTACGTTCTAAAATACTGTTCGCATTGCTGATTTCTGGCTCCTGCCTGTTCGGCCTGGCCAGGACCGTGAACGGCCAGACCTCAGCATCGGCAATTGCCGGCTTCAATCTTGATGCAACTCCCTCTCAGGAGCCGATCCATGTCGACTGGAACCAATCGATGGAGTCATGGATGCTCCAGGTGGATCTGATCTTCGATCCCAATGCCGGCCCGATGCAGAAACTTTTCGAATCGCCCAAGGATGCCTCCGGCGGACCGATCCTGCTCGACGCCCAACAACCGTTCCCGCAAACTCTGTGGGAAAATTTTCTTATCCTGCCACCCTCCACCGCACCTAACGGTTTCAATGTGAGCGACTGGCACGAAGAGATCCACACCCCCGGATGGGAATGGGTGGAGCCGGGAGATTCCCGCTTCCCCGACCTGTTCCCGCCTAACGAGTCGCTGATTACCAAAGACGGCCAACCTTGGCCGTCGGAGCCCATTCCGATGCCAACTCCCGATCCGTCCATGCTATGGGTCAAATTTCCACCCATCGAACCGGGGCATGTGCTCGACGTGCACAAAGCGATTTTGTGGGCTGGCACGCCAGGCAACCGGATCTGGGGCGACGGCGTGGATGATGCCGGCAATGTTGTGCCGGAATCGTCCATCGACGTCTGGGAGTATCCAACCCCGGAACCATCGACCCTGGTACTGGCAAGCCTGTTTGCTCTGGGCATGCTCGCCAGACGGCAAAGGTAGAGCAAGCAATACGATTACGTTATAACCCGTTTCCAGGCCTTTAAACTGCGGCCCCCATGCGTCCAGCGTGGGGGCTTTCGCTGCATGCGGGGCAAGAAATTACACAATGCTTCAATCGAACAATTTATCAATGTTGTGTGAGCCGTGAAGAAAGCGGATTAGCTCAACCCCATCGTCCATGGGCCGATAGAATAGCAGATATTCGCCGAGCGTGTGACGACGTAAACCTGGCTGAAGATGGTCAACCGCTTCTCCCATCAAGGGATAATGAGCAAGCAGTGCGAGGATACGGTCAACTTTTTCGTAGAACTCAAACGCTGCGCCAAGATTATGTTCAGCAATCCAGTCCGTGATGGCACGGAGGTCACGAATCGCCGATGGAGTGTGGATAATGTGGGCCATCGTTACGACTGCGGATGCTTAGCAGCATAGCGGCGGCGCAGATCATCCTTTAGCTCGTTGACTCTCCAGGGTTTGCTCGCACCGCGTTCGGACTCTGCAAGTCCTTCGGCAAGTTTCTCTCGGAAGTAATCGTCCGAGAGGGTAGGTTGTTGCCCTTGTTCGATGAGCCCTTGTTCGATGAGAACGTAGACACGCTGGTTGTTGGGATCTTGGACATGCGCAATGCCCTGCCCCGCCTGAACGGCGGCGAGCTGTTCGGGAGTCATGGCTATGGGTGCAGGATTATTCATGGTTTCAGTGTACCACATCGAACTCGAGTAAATCAACATTGGGAACCAAGCAGCTACAATAACTGTTAATAGAAGAAGAGGATCAAAATTATTGGTGGGTGCTGGGGTCAACTGGGGGCTGGAATCGTCCATCGACGACTGGGAGTATCCAACCCCGGAACCATCGACCCTGGTACTGGCAAGCCTGTTTGCTCTCGGCATGCTCGCTCGACGGAAGCGTTAGGATTACTGAACCCTCTACGGTCTCGGCCCCATTTTATTGAACGGAATAGGGCGAAAATCGGGCAGACGCTGGAACACCTCCGCGTCGGACCGAAGCTGATAGTTGCCATTCGCGACAGCCACGAATCCGGGATCGGTATTGGTGACCCATATCTGCGCCTCGGCATATTGCCAGTTGCCGCTGCGGGCCTGATCGCAACGGACCAGCACGTTGTTTTTCGCCCGATTGACCCGCACCTGGCCGGGCCGTGGGTCCATGAATCCGACCAGCTCTGGATAATGGGTCGTGTAAGGCGGCTTGGTAATGTCAACTTCTTCGAGTAGCCGCTTCTGCCACAGGCAGCCTCCGCCGCCTGCCACCGCTTCCTGCCACCGCTGGTCGTTCCACGGCGCCGAACCAAATGCGCGCGGGCACTCGATGAATATATTATTTTCCGCCATCAGGTCGTGACCGCCGTGAGAGAAGATGGTGCCGAAACTGCCTCGCCCGGGGTAGCCGCAGCGCAGGAAGATGTTTCCAATCACTTTGTCGCCGCCGTCGCCATCGTCAAAGTAGATGGCGGCCGTGCCGTGCCCCATCGGGCTGCCAATGTCACGCCAGAAGTTGTTACGGATCATGTTACCGCGGCATGATGGATTGCGGCCTTTGTAGAGCGCCCCGGCGTCGTCACTGGCGGTGCAGACATCATGGACGATGTTGAACTCAAAAAGGTGATCGTTGCCACGAATGCTGACAGCCATGTGCGGTGCCTCGTGAATAAGGTTATGATCGGCCCGATTGCCAACACCAGCCAGCGTGATGCCGCTGGCATAGGTGAGCTGATGCCGCGAGAACCGCCAGATGTGATTGTTGATCGCCTCATGGCCAGCCGGAGTCAGTGTCTTGCGATCGCCCCCTTCCAGGACGACTCCACCTGTTCCCGTATCGTGGATATTGCAGTTCAGCACGCGGTGGCCCGTGCCTCCGGTGACGCGGATGCCAAGTTTGCGAGTGTTGCGAATTTCGCAGGACTCGATCTGGACCCCATGGCCCCCGCTCACCTCGATGCCATCGCCCAGTCCGGCTTCCACCAGAAAGCCGCGGAAGACAAGATCGCTGGCATTGTGCAAGACAACCAGAGGCGCATTGAGCGTGGAAAGAACAATCTGGCTCTTCGCCAACCCGGCGGGTGGCCAGACGTAAAGCCGACTCGTGGCGTGGTCGATGTAGTACTCCCCAGGCCGGTCCAACTCCTCCAACAGATTCAATGCGTAATAGCGACGAGGCGACGGATTACCTTGCTTGAGGCTATAGTGGCAAGGCCGTGACAAGGTGATTTGCCGTAACTTCGGATCGACCGCTCCGACTTGAATCGCTTCCTCGTACCAATCGTAGCACCAGTAACCCCGTAGCCACACACCTGTCTCTACATTCCAGCGAGATGGGCGCTGGCCGCTGTAAGTAAATACACCAGAGCGTTTCGGCTGGCCGCCAGCCAGGCCCATGGAGCCGGAATCGACAATTTTTTCGATCGTCGCCCAACCCTCATTCGGCCAGCGCGCAAGCGTCAAACGCTGACCGTTGATAAAAAGCTCGGGAACCGCGGGAACGCCGCGAAAAAGGGCCGGGTAATTTCCCAGGTTGCCAATGCCAATCGCTTTTAAATCGGCCTGCAGCACTTTGTCGCGGGCAGCTTCATCAAGCCGTTGCCGAACGTCTTTGTCCGCTACCGGCCCAAAAGCATCGGCGGATAGCGTCGGACCTCCACTCAACCGGACCACCTCGTTACCGTCCGCTTGCCAGATAATCGGCGCAGACTGGGTGCCGGAGTCCTGAGCATTCAGTTCCAGGCTTGCGGTGAAGTGGTAGTTACCACCGCTCACGAAGACTGTAACCGGCGTGGCCAGCGGCCCGGCCTCCTTCAACTTGCGGACTGCGTCCCGGGCACGCAGGAGCGTTGCAAACGGTTCCGACTTCGTACCGGCATGGCCATCGTCGCCATTCGGTGTGACATAGAAGTTCGCGCCCTCGGCTGCCTGAAAAACGATCAGCAGCGTTGCCGCGATCAACCGGATAGTTGCAAGTCGCCGGATACATGCAAGCTCAGCCACGCGGGCCCCCATACGTCCAATTTCGTGAAGCATGACCACCACTTTCGCATCGTAATCGTTGTCAATTTTGAGATAGGAAATGAATTTTTGATTTTCCGCCTGACCGGCGAACACTCTCTCAACATCATAGCGGACCGTTCTCAATTGTCATTCCCGAACTGCACATAACACGGCAAAGTCTGATGAATTCTCAATCTCCAGAGCTGGAGGTTTACGGTCGAGCAATTATTTGCCGTTAGAACGCATTGAGGTGACCTGGATAGTGCAACTCTTGAATCCATACATTACAATGGACTCGTGGAGGAATTATCATTGGCCCAGCCCTTCTGGCTGTGGCCAGCGCGAACCAACAAGAATATCCCATGTTTCATAACCTCAAACGAATTCTCGCATCCTTGGCACTCCTGACACTGACCGGCGGATCTGCGGCCGCCGGTTTCGTCGAGGGTATCGATATTTCTCATTGGCAAGGCACGATCGACTGGACCTCGGTGAAGACCAGTGGGATTGATTTCGCCTTCATGAAAGCGACTCAGGGGAACAGCTATGTCGATCCGACCTTCCAAACCAATATCCAAAATGCAACCGCGGCGGGTGTGCTCGTCGGCCCTTACCACTTCTGCGATGTCGATACCGATATCGGAAATCCGCTCGATCCAGTCAACGAAGCGAACCACTTCCTCAGCCAGATCGAACCCTATTACGATACGGGCCTTTACCTCCCACCGGTAGCGGATGTCGAAGGCCTGCCTGACTTTCCGACGATCGCCGAGGAACGCGCGTTCATCTCCAACTGGGTGCAGACCTTTTCCGACACGATCAACGACGCGCTCGGCGTTCGACCGATCATCTACACCAGCAAATGGGGCGCGAACACCTACTACACACCAGAGGTCGCCACCGCGCACTACCTCTGGCTTGCCTGGTGGAAAGGGACCGGCACCTCCAACCCGCCGATACCCTCCGACACGCCACTCTGGAACGATTGGAAATTCTGGCAATATTCCAGCACGGGAAGTGTGCCAGGCATCGGTGGCGATGTCGATCTTGATGTATTCGACGGCACGCTCGAGCAGCTCGAACAACTCGCCATCGGCAGCGACCCGGGCGATCTCGTTTCCATCGCCAATTTTGATGCTGACGAAGGCTATTTCAAAT
Source organism: Planctomycetota bacterium (assembly GCA_024276705.1). Classification (GTDB taxonomy): domain Bacteria; phylum Planctomycetota; class Planctomycetia; order Pirellulales; family Lacipirellulaceae; genus JAJRWS01. The sequence continues at coordinate 5,482 of JAJRWS010000291.1, forward strand.
GGGCCATCGATTATTCGGGCCAAACTACGGGTGTTGGTCCCGATTCCCACGCCATCCGGGTCACTTCCCAGTCCCAGGCAGGAAGTGGCTCCCAGGAGCTGTTCATCGACGGAGATCCGGGCGGCTGGTTGGTGCGCCATTTGTCGGGCAGTGCCAGCCCTCCTTCGTCGCCCGCGACGAACCTCGCCCTGGATGCGACCGGCTCCATCGGCTTCTGGCTGAAAACCAACAACACCGGGCTCACGGTCCAGATTGCCATCGACGACCCAGGTACCGCCGAGCGTGGATTGGCCCAGTCGGTCCAGGATGATGGCCAGTGGCACCTGTATGAGTGGGACCTGGAAGACGACGATCAGTGGCAAGGATGGTTTAACGGTGACGGCACCATCACCGGACCAACCATAACACTCGACTCGATCTTCTTCGCAGGCGCCGGAGATGCAACGATCTATCTCGACTCGGTTGCCCACAATCCCTTGGGTAGTCTTCTACCTTTGCCAGGCGATTTCAATGGTGACGGAAACTTGGACGAGGAGGACCTGGCGATCTGGCAGTTGAATTTCGGCACGCCTTCTGGGGCAACCGCCGACCAGGGCGATGCCGATCGGGATACCGATGTCGATGGGGCCGACTTTCTCCACTGGCAGATCGGCGTGAGCTCCAATACCGGGCAGAGCATTGCTTCGGTCCCCGAGCCAGCGAGCCTGGCGTTGCTGGTCCTTACCACGATGCTGCTGTCCAGCACAAGCAACCAATCGGGGGCCAATCGGGGTCCGGGCCAATCGGCAATCGGGGCCGGCAATCGGGGGCAATCGGGGGGGGGCAATCGGGGTCGACTCTTGACTCTTGACACATTGGTCAGAGTCGACCTTCAATGCAAATCTCTTTAATGTGTCAAGAGTCAAGAGTCGACCCCCTGCCCTGCCCAAATCTCTTTAATGTGTCAAGAGTCAAGAGTCGACCCCCTGCCCTGCCGAATTGCTCAAAACAATGCGTCCGCATGGATGCGGAGGATTGCCTTCCGCCGGTTGGCCGTTCATATTGGAACAGTCAACCCCAACGCCGAGAATCCTTACCATGACCCGGTATCTTGCGATCGCTTTCCTTTTATTCACTACACCCTGCCTGGCGGATATTCGATTGCCAAAAATACTTGGCTCGAACATGGTACTGCAGCGCGATTGCGAGGTCCAGATCTGGGGCTGGGCGGATCCTGGAGAGGAAGTTTGCGTCACCTGCGATTGGCTGGACACGAAAGCGATCGCCAACGCGGATCCAGACGGGAAATGGCGGGTCCACATCAAAACCGGAGAAGCAGGCGGGCCACACACGATAACTTTAACCGGCAAGAACCGCATCACGCTGAAACAAATCCTGTTCGGCGAGGTCTGGATCGGATCGGGACAGTCGAACATGGAAATGCCGTTGGTGAAGGTGTCCGGTGCCTACACAGGCATCCAGAACGCCTCGGAGGAAGTCGCGGCGGCCTATGCTCCAACAATTCGCCTTTTCCAAGTAGGCAATTTCAGCAGTCGAGAGCCGCTCAATGACGTGGAATCCGGCATCAGCATGTATGGCATACCACCGGCCGCCTGCCAATGGCGGGACTGCGCTCCCGAGACAGTCCCCATGTTCTCGGCAACGGCATACTTCTTTGCCCGCGCGTTGCACGCGGAACTCAAGGTTCCTATCGGAATCATTGATTCGTCGTGGGGCGGAACGTCGGCGGAGACCTGGACACCGGCGTCCGGATTGAAAACGTTAGGTTACACGGCTGAACTGGAGCAGGCGGAGAAGCTTCCACAGCAGGCGGATCAGAAAGTTCCAACGCGACTTTACAACGGCATGATCCACCCATTGCGCAATTACAAAATCAAAGGGACCATCTGGTATCAAGGCGAGGGCAATACGGCACGAGCGAGCAAGTACCACAAGCTGTTTTCGACCATGTAGGCAGCGGGCTTACCACACGCGATGGCAAGGCGCCGAGTCATTTCGAGATTGCCGGGGCTGACAAGGTATTTCACGCGGCTACGGCCGTGATTGACGGCGATGCGGTATTTGTTTCGTCTGAAAAAGTGGCGGAACCCAAAGCCGTGCGTTATGCGTTTACGAGTTCGGCAATGCCCAACCTGATGAACCAGGAGAGACTACCCGCCAGCTCGTTCCGCACCGACGACTGGTAAATCACACTCACTTAGGCGAGCGGCAGATAAGATTTCCTCCACCACTCACGGGCCCAACTATGTTGAATACCAAAGTGGGGGTCTTACGTCGCGTGATGGCGGCCGCGACTTCACAACGCAGCCGGCCACTGCAGGCTGCCAATCGCTTTTCAACCAGTTTTCGATCGAAATCCCCTACCCCACGGTCCGCGTGCAATGTCACCAGGAGCCGGGACGAATTCGGCGCGGGCACGACCTCCGAGACGTGGAAGCCGCGAAGGATGTCGTCACGCGTCTCGCCCGAAAGCACCTGATCGAGCGTTTCCGCCACCTGCCGGCAAAGTTGTTTGGCTTTCCGGTCTTCTTTTTTGAAAATACGACCCACCTTGAAAAAGTCGCGCGGATCGACCCCATCGTCTGCGTGGATTTCACCACAGTGCGCAAGCATCTGCTCGCGCGCACGCTTGTCGAGTACCATCTGTTTCTCTCATTGTAAGGCAGAAGAATATAGGAAATAAAGACCGGTTCTAGCGGCCAAGGTTCGCGCAATAGCAAAACGAGCCCAAGCTACTTTCCTTAGAACGTGTTTTAAAATTCAGAAAATCGACCGCACAGCGGCTCCTTGAGTCCCCACGCCCGCTTGCGGGAGAGGGTTGGGTGGGCTTCCGAAAATTCGCATTTTTCTCGAAAAAACAGGTTTCAGGAATTGATCGATTCTTGTTCCGCTTGTCATCCCCCAGCGCAGCGAAGGATCTCCTGCTTGCAGTACGCAACAATCAGCCCTAACGAAGATCCTTCAGTCGTCGACCAAAACAAGTTTCGGTGCCCGCTCCATCAGGATGACTGGAACACACGCTCTTAGCCGGCGGCCTCGTTTTCACGATAGCCCAGTTGCGGGAACCGGCAGTTGATATTGTTGCATTCTTCCATCAGCGCGCAGTAAGGCAAACTGATCGAGAGCGGGCATTTCGAGAATGGCGACCGGTTTGGTGGTCCGTGGCTGGTCGGTGCCTTGCCGGAAGATACGCCGCTTGGAATAATGGAACCGAAACATCTGCAGTTGAGTGTCGTCCACGGCGAGAATCCAATCTTTGTGTACCACTCCCAGTACAGGCTCGTTCATGTCCGACACGAACGGCTCGATGCGTGCTGTTTCCCACGGAGGCCAGACGGCAATGCCGCCCGTGTCGGTGGCGATCAGCAATACAAAATTGGCCGAATCTCCCGCCGCTGTGATGGAACGGATGGGTTGGCCAAGGCCAATCGGTTCCAGATCGATCGGTTTGGGCCGTTTGTTGGCCCGCAAGAGAAATAGATAACGGCCAAGGCCGACAACTGCTTCGACCCGAATGCTCTGACTGACGAACAAGAGCAAGCGGTCAAGAAGCTGGGCGTTTTCCAACCATGGTTCGGGCACGGGAATCGTGGTCGTATGGACTAGAGTCTCTTCATGGTACTCCGAAGCAATCAGGGAGTCATCATCCCTATGAACGGTCCAGAGGCGGCCGCAAGGCGTATTGCCGAAAGCCAATACGGAAGGTTCGAGCCATGAGAGACCGCCAACACCCACTCTCGGGAACCGATCGGTCTTGGCAAACTCGAGCGTTGGGCCTGGCTCAAAACCTGGGCAGTGGAGCCAGACCCGGTCCGGTGTGTTCGCTGGGACCAACTGCATGTTTGGCTCGCTGCTCGCGATTCCGAATTTTTTCGAGATCTGAAGTGGTCCGAAGCTGAGAATTTCAACAGATTCTCCGGCCCATGCAGCCCGCACCACCAACGGTCGGCGATCTCGGAAACCGGCCGCGTAAAAGCCATCTCGCATGGAAAAAGTGGCTTGCCAAGAGACGCCCTGGGGAAGCTGAATCTCGCCCAACATGCGTGGTACGTGACAGGGCCGTGGGGCAGGTTTCTGGCTCCGCCTTTCGGACTGTGTTTGAAATCGACGGCAGTCGCGCCCCAAAAGCCGATCGGCAGGCTCAAGCTGAGCCACCAATTCGAGCAGCCCTTTCACGGTATCCGGCCTGGCATCACGCAGGCATTCACCGGCCAGAAGGCGGACCTTGTCTTTGGCCAGCCTCTGGACTCCATCATCCGGGTAATCTCCAGCCACTTGGGCAAGCACCTTGGCTAGCATTTCCGCCTGAGTCGAACCGCAATGCCGATCCGCGAGACTGGCAATCTGGCTGGCGGCCATTTCATGCGTGCCCAACTTACCTTGCAAACGAAAGAACTCCACCATGCAGGCACGAGCCTGGGCCGAACGGGGCCAGCCGCGAGCCAGGATCCGAATCGCTTCCCGAGGAGCTGCAAGTTTTTCACTCTGGATACTGGCGGCAGCCAAGTAGTTGGTATTGGCGAGGTGAAGATCGATGGCCCGACGAAAAGCCCTCTCGGCCTTTACCGGCTGCTCCATGCGCCGGTACAGATCGCCCGCCCGTTCGATTTCCTCCAGTTGTTCGTAAAGGCCAACCGCTTCGGACCAGAGCCCACCTTCCTCGAGACACTCGGCCGCGGCCATGGGCCGCTTGAGTAGTTCCAGGTAGACTTGGGAAGCTTCACGCCAGTGGCCTCCTGCTTTGAGAGCCGACGCGGCCCCATGGAGGTCACCCAGCAGATGCCCGAAAATATAGGCCGCGCGACGATGCCGGCCCATTGCAATCTCACGGTTGGCAAGCTGACGGTATTGCTCGATGAGACGTTGCCTTGCCCTCTCGTCAATGTCCCAGGCGTCGGCAGGTCCACTCGCGGTGAGTCCGCCAAGGTTGAAGTCGACATTCTGCTTACCCAACTGGGATGCAGGAGGGGCCAGACCCCGATGCCCGTCACCACCAGAGACCGGCAGTGCATACCGAAGCCCCAAATCCGGGGTCTGCCGCAACATCTCCAGGAGCCGGTCGATGGCTTTGTTACGCTTTTCTTGCAGGCCTGGAACTTCGGACTGTTGGAATCGACGCTGGATCCAACCTGCCAGACTGCCACCGTCCGACTTATCGGCCCGGAACGCTCGTTCCGCCTGTTTTTTTTCCTTGCGCTCAATCCAGGAAGCAGCGCCCACCAGCCCTGCTAGCGTGGCTCGTTTTATACGATCGAGCAACGGTCGCTTCGGTCGATCGGTAGCCGCGGCCAGCTTGTCAAGCTCCGGGCTGTCGGTGCCGATATCGCCGCCCGCCTCGGCCAAAAATTGGTCGATGGGCTGCGGGTCCAGCGGGGTAACCGATAGGAGCCGGTTGTTCAGATGCAGGCCCGGTTGGGCCGCATCGTAGGATGCCATGCCTGCAGCAGGCAAAATCAACAGATCCTCCAGCCGGAATGAGTCGGACGGCTCAAAACCAACCAGGCCGGTAGCTGGATGCCACAAATAAAGGGTCTCGGTTCCGGCCAGCAATTCTTCGATTTCCTGCTCCGTGACTTCCGGCTCAATGCCAGCGTCGACCGGCAGATAGAGCCTGCCGCCGAGTTGTCCGTAAGGGTGGCAGCGGGGAGACGTGTTGACCTGATTCTTGCCCGAAGTCGTGACCAGCAGGCCCCGCGGGCGGCGATCGTTCGTTCCGGTCGGCACGACTCTTAACACCAGCTCGGTCTGGAGTATGTCCCAGCGGATGAGCTCCTCGAGCCAGAGGTGGGCCGCACTCCCAGGGAGAAACCAGGCCGTCGTGGGACGTGTGGGCGACAGGCCGCGGCGTATTTTTAACGGCAGGTTATACATCCGGGGCAACTCCCCTGGCGAAGGGCAACAACACTTCCGTGAAGATCGCATAGGCCGAGGTATTCGACTGACCACTCGTAAAACACTCGGCGCCCCAGATACGCCCATCCGCGCACCAGCCAGATAGCTCCTGCTCGTACAATACGATGGTCGTCTGGGGGATTTTCGGATTGGAACTGACCAGGTGCAACAGGCCGCGAGTATCGAAATAGGCGCGGCTGCCGTCACGCCACCTGGCGACCCGGAGCGAGTAGCTTTTCTTGGGATGCTGCTGGACTATGTCGGAGGACCGCAATAAACCACTCGACCGGAACCGCTCGCAATCGCAACGTGTCCCATCGATCGTTTCGTACGTGTCGTGGTGAAGTTCCAGACGATTGCAACGGACGCCCGAATCGGTCCATTCGTTCAGCACGATCTTCCAAAGATGGCCTTTACGCGATACGAGGGCCAGATGCTGCAGGTCAACAAGAATCAATTTGAAGCTGGTGCGGAGGGCGGCCCCGTTGACGGGGATCGGTTTGAAGCGAGGGATGTCCATTTGCGCTAATGCCGTATCGATGGAGACGATATTCTCACTGACCCATGTCACCTCTCCTGTCTCCGTGGCGATGATGGGGATCTTTTTGGGAGCCGATCGATCGCTGCCTGTGGAGCGGGGCAAGAGCGCCAGGCAATCTCCATGAATGGAAACTTTGGCAACATCATGGATTTTTCCCACGCGACTTTGCAGACGCGTCCACTTGCCCGTTGCCGTGCAGAACAGATCGCCCCCCGGGCCTACGCCGATCGGACCATCGTGCCCATGCCAGTCGAACAGGCAAACCAGCGGCGGGAGCCCTTCTCCACTGCCGCAGGTGACTGGTTTCCAACGGCTTTCATGGCCGTCCCAGGTGAGAGTGATCCAATCCGTGGTTGGCTGATGCTCATGCGTTAGAAACTGGTGCGTTAGAGCCTGGCGTGCGAACCGGGTACAAACCGAGCTTTCAGTGATTTGGAAGTGATAGTACGGCGGGAGTCGCCTTTCTTCAATCCAGCGGCCCGTCGAGCGTTCGAAAATGGCCATCTCCGATCCGTTGCGAACCAGCAGTGCGCCGTGGTGTGCGCAGGCAGAACAGAAATATTCCATCCTCCGATCCGCCACCAGCTCGAAAATCTGACAGGACGGCTCTTTCAGATCGACCGTCATCTTATAAACCCTGAAACTGGAAGAATGGCCAACGATCGCTTGCAATTTTCCCTTTCTCGCTGTCGGACCGGCCCAGTAGAGCTTGTCGAGACGGGGCAGGTGCTCGGCAACCTGGACGTTGGCCCAATCTTCCCGATCCGAAAAAAGCAGGCGCCCATCCCAGGTCAGGGCGAGGCTGCCATAGCCGGGAACCGACCAGCTCTGCGCTATGCGCCCTGGCACCACGGGAAGCCGCAACGGAAACGGTTTTACCGAAAAGATGTGTGGCAAATCTGGAGAGCGATCGGCATCGACCAGCGCGGCACGCGACCGGGCCGGGGCCGCAAACAGTTTTTCCAGGTCTAACCTGGCCTCACGAACCAGACGAGTCCCATGCGGTCCTCGTAGCTCAAGCCGAAACGTACCAGTTCGCGACACGGTCGCCAGGTAGAACGAGGGAGTCGACAGGTCGGCCAGTGCGCGTTGAAACTGAGCATCACGGGCTACCTCCTCGGCGGTGATCACCACGCAATCGACCGGCCCGTGGGCGGCCGCCGCGGCCTCGAGAAATGGTCCGAGGGCCGCTCCCGGATGCGGATCGGGTTCGAGCGCCGCGAGATGCTCGATCAGGCCGGCCCGAGTGGCCAGGTTGGCCGGTACGACCCGGGAGTCCTGGGAACGAAACGTCGCGATATGTGTCTGGTTGCCACTTGCTGCGACCAATGCCAAACCCACGGCTGCGGCATAGACGCGTGGAATACCCCACATCCGAATCCCCACATCGATTAGCAGGGCCCGGGCGCTGGGCGGTGTGCGTGGTGGCGACTCCCGTCGCAGGTAGAGCGCTTCGTTCAGGGCGACACGCACCGCCAGGGTCAGGTCATCGTAAGCCAGTTCGCTCAGCAGCAATCGGTCCAGCTCACCCCGGTTGGTCAGATCGGACACACCTCCCAAGGGCAAATCCTGATGCTCTGAAACCTGGTGAGGCAGATGAACGGCCCCCAGCAACCGTTGTGCCACGCGGGCCAGACCGCCGAGTTCCACGTCATCCTGAAGGCTCTCCACCAACGTCCGAGCTTGCTGGGCAGGCAACCATTCTTCCGCATCCGCTGCCGGCACCGGCAACTGGTCCAGCCCCACCTTAGCCCGAAGCCGTAATCGTTCGGCGTCGACTCTGGCCAGGCCGCGGCG
>JAJRWS010000292.1 GCA_024276705.1 Planctomycetota bacterium
ACAGACCTCGCGTGGCCATGCCATCTCACGGCCTCAGATAGAACAGGCCGTCGAGATCGTTGATCAACAGGGGAGATTGCGTGGTTCCGGGGAAGTTTTCCTCCACGTACCGGGTAACGCGTTGCGAGAGATAAGAATGTGCTTCCTTCAGAGTGATCGGCTCCGCGTTCTTTTTCAGGAGTTCGACCAGGAAATAGGTCATGATGCTCAGGTCAGCAATCCCATCTCATCCAGAATCGCTCGGTCGCCGACCTGGTGTTGGAGAAACCGGCCCGGTCGAGGCTGTTTGAAGAACTTGGCATCGACTACTACTACTACTACTGCTGCGGTGGCAAGCAAACATTGACCGAAGCGTGCGTGCGGGCACTGACCACAAGGAAAACAACTTCCTCTTCCCCAAGGCGGCAGAATTGGAGGCGTCCTTGGCGTAACTACTGATCGAACGTTGCCAGGGCCGCCTGGTCGTTCATTTCATGGATGTCTTATATCGTCGTGTCCATCGTAAGCTATTGTGTTAGAAAAACCTCCGAAAGCGGCCAATCGTTATGCCAATTCCAAGCATCACAAGGAGAATACTTGAGGGTTCTGGGACGGGCGACCCGACAATCATAAGCGAGGCCATGGTGTCGCTTGCCTCGAGAAAGGTGACGCCCACAGCACCAAAGCCCAACGGGTCGGGCTGCTCATCATTGTTGGGCACAGCCATCGGCAAGCCGGTGAGGCGAAACTTTCGGAAGCCGTTTGGGTTGACGCTCAGCAGGTCAAAGGGCTCGCCTGTGCCGAGGAAAATCGGCTGGTCCGCGAAGTTGCCTGTTTCCTCATCATATAGAAAGAGTGAGGCCGGGTTCTCGGCAGTCAGATGTGCTGGCAGCACGATGCTTGCGAAAGCAGGGCCTTCGACGACAAACTCTCGATAGTCTTCCTGGTAGTCGGACGACGGGGGCTCGGTCAGGGCAAGGTAGAGCGCTTCGGTGATCCCTGCGCCGGTACTCCCAAAAGCAAGATCGATCCGTAGATGCCGCGTGGGGTCCAATATCGTAGGGACGTACGCCGGACCGCTCAGCAAATTCACAGGCGGCTCAGCTAGATAGACGGCCTCGGTGTCATCGGCATATTTTACGTGAAATGCGGTGCTGGGACCGTCGAAGCCCTCTTGACGAAAATCAAACCGGTCCACCACTTTTCCGTCGAGCTTGTCGCCTCGGCCAATCACCCGAGTTAGCGAGTTGTCGATGAGTGATTGAACATAGAGTGCGTCGACAGTGGCAGCATTCTGCACCGTGTGTCCGATGAAAGCCAAGGAACGCGAATTATCCATGGCAATGGTGTGGAAATTACTGAAATTGGTTCCGGCGCCCGGCGCCAAGGTGTTCGTATCCACGATCTTGGTAATGTTAGTGGCATTCAACTCCTTTGCGTAGATCCCCGCCGATTTTGCCCCCGTACCTGAGAAGGCTACGGTGGTGCTTGAAATAGCCGTTGAACCGAAGAGCGAAAATTTGCCGTTCTCGCCCGGCGGAGGCGTAGGAATGGTGGTGGTCCGATCGGCGACCACCTGGGGGGCGGTAAATGATGTTGCCATATAGACGCCGCGCATTGGGTTCGATCCGGGAGCTGGGTTGGGGGCGTAGCCGACAAAAGCTGCATTCGCGCCATAACTCGACACTCTACTGAAATGTTCAAATATTTGCCCGCCCGTATTCGGTATCACCGTGCCGCGGTCGGCAACGTATCCGGTCGTGCCGGCGGCTGTGTGGTATTGATAAATGCCCATCTGGTCGACCTGATTGAGATCTGGAGTACGGCTCTTGCCTGGGTAAGTTACCGTTCCCTGGACGATCGAGGCCTGTAGAGAGGGAATGAAATAGAACGTTTCCTTCGGGCTACCGGGCATCGGGGTCTGTGAATCGGCGATCACGGAGAAAGTGGAGATGATGCCGGGAGAAGTGCGTCGTTCGAGCAAGTAAAGCCCGATACCCAGCGTGGTAGGGAACAAGTCCGGGGCACCGTAGAAAACGTAGTAGTCCCCGTCAACGTCTGGCAACAAAAAGTCGCCGAAGTTCTGGTTGGACGGTGAATTGGGAATGGGCGTGGAATTGCTTGCCAAAACTGCCAATGACCTGTCGCTGTTCTGTACAACCCCATTGTCTTTGCTTTGTATGATCCCCCGGAAGCCAAGGCCGATGCCACCGAAGACGACTTGGTCACCGTCGAGTGCGGGCGTTCCGAAACCGACAAAAGTGTCTATGAAGCCACCTTGTCCAGGGATAGAAGTGCTTTCGTCGGCTATTTTGGTGAAGAAGTAGGTCTTCGCTTCGCAAGACGCTGAGAACCACGCCATCCCAGCCAATAAGCAAACCAGCAGAACACCGAGGCTCGATCTTCGGGACCACATACCTCTTTGAATCGACTCACACCGAATGTTGTTCATGTTACTCTCCAAGAAATAGGTCAATTGGTTATTGAATCTACCCGGCCGTGGCCGACTGATAAGTGCAGGTCGTCGCTCGGTATGAGCGGTCGATGTTTGCCAAAGAGATCGAGGTGATTCAGTCGGAGTTTCAAGCGGCCGGAGATTGCTTCCTCCCCGCGTGTCGGAATCCACCCAGGCCGAACGCCGCCATGAGCGCCAGCACCAAGCCGGTCGGTTCGGGCACCGCGGTCGAGTTCGATATGGGGCCCACGCCGCTGCCGTATTGCCGCTGCCAGGCGAGAAAGTCGCCGCCATCGGAGTCGCCATCGCCGTCGGCGTCGGAATTGCCATTGAGGCC
>JAJRWS010000293.1 GCA_024276705.1 Planctomycetota bacterium
GGATATTGATGATGACCGACCTTGCCTCCCAGTCGGGTTCGAGTACGAGTACCGCTTTGCTGAGTACGAGTACGATATTCTCTTCCCGGCTCCTTTGAGGAGCCTTCCTCAAGCCACCCGCTATGCGGGTGGTACATGACTCTTCTGATAAACCCCCTAGCTTTGGCGGAGGAGCCGCACTACGAGAAAGATATGTAGTGTAAATCAGAAAAGTGTGCTTTACAGGAATTCACTCAGATTGTCTAACTGATTTTCTAAAAACATCTTTCTTTCGTCTCTGCTTTACGACTAAAATTGTTTTCGGTATGAGTTATTAAGCCACATTCTGCTCCCCCCATGAGAAGGATGATGAAATCGATTCTATCGAGTAGGGCCTGGCCCTTGTTGCCGGTTGTGCCCTGGTTGCCGGTTGTGATTGCCTATATCATTTTCCCTCCGCATGGCGTTTCCATCGTAGCGGCAGAACGCCTTGCCCAATTCGGCCAGAAAGACATCTATGTCAGCGGCCAGGGCGGCTACCACACCTACCGGATCCCGGCAATAGTCCGCACGCAACGAGGGACTTTGTTAGCGTTTTGCGAGGGACGGAAGCATGGTGGTTCCGATGCGGGGGACATCGATCTGCTGCTGCGCCGGTCGTCCGACAACGGCAAAACCTGGTCGGAAGCGATGGTCGTCTGGGACGATAGCGGCAACACCTGTGGCAATCCCTGTCCCGTGGTCGATCGGGAGTCGGGTGTCATTTGGCTCCCTCTCACATGGAATTCCGGCACAACCCATGAACACGAAATCCAGCCTGGGTATGGTGTCGATTCAAGACGCGTCTTCATGACCTACTCGAGCGACGATGGTGTGACATGGGCCGAACCTGGTGAAATCACCGCCGCTGTCAAGAAAAAAGACTGGTCCTGGTACGCCACGGGGCCCGGAGCGGGTATCCAGCTCGAACGTGGGAAATATCGCGGGCGACTCGTCATCCCCTGCGACCACAAAACGTCTGCTAAGGTTCCAGACGGCTATTTTTCACATGTGATCTACTCCGACGATCACGGCAAGACCTGGCGGCTTGGTGGCACCACGCCGGTCGGCAAGGTGAACGAATGCGAGGTCGTCGAGCTTGCCGACGGCCGGTTGCTGCTCAATATGCGCAACTATGACCGGTCGCTATATACTCGCCAGATCGCCTACAGCGGCGACGGCGGTTTGACGTGGAATGATCAGCGGCACGATGAAACACTCGTCGAGCCAATCTGCCAGGCCAGCATGCGCAGGTATCGCTGGCCCAAGGCGAACGAACCGGGTGTCATACTGTTTTCCAACCCGGCCAGCAGGAAAGGACGAAAGAACATGACCCTCCGGGCGAGTGTCGATGCGGGCGCGACCTGGCCCATCACTCGGCGAATCAATACGGGCAGTAGTGCTTATTCGTGCCTGGTCGTTCTGGCCGATGGGCGTATCGGCTGTCTGTACGAAGCGGACGACTACAAACGGATTGCCTTCGCAACATGTACGTTCGACTGGTTGCTGGATGCCAGGGACTAGCCATGAACCGATGAAAACCCTGATCCACAAAATCGTGGAGGACACGATGGTCGCTCGCCGTACAATCGAACCAGCGGAGGTTTTATGAAAACCACGATCGTACTCGCTCTGCTACACGTAACCCTCGGCACTCAGGCCCTGTTTGCGGTTCTGGAAGTAAACACGAACGACTTGTCGGGGAACTGGAGCTACAGTCCTGATCCCGAAGACTTGGGACTGGAAAAAATGCAGTTTGCTCGCACTCTCAGGCTGCCAGGCACCACGGATGAAGCTGGTTACGGCGAACCTGGCCCCGAGACGCTCGATCGTCTCGGAGTCCTGACACGCCGTCACGAATATCTCGGGGTCGTATGGTATCGCCGTGAGATCCAAATTCCGGAGCATTGGGCTGGAAAAGTGGTGGAGCTATTCCTGGAACGTGTCCTGTGGCAATCGGATATTTGGATCGATGGCAGAAAAATCGGAGAAGCACAGGATTCGCTATGCACTCCTCACCTTCATCGCATGGGCGAGCTCGCGCCGGGCCGGCATCAACTCATCATACGCATCGATAACCGAATGATTCACCCCATCGGCAATAAAAACCACGCTTACGGCGAACAGACACAAACGCGTTGGAACGGTATCGTTGGTAGAATTCAGTTACGAGCCCTGCATCAGGGCCATATCGAGCGGCTTCGCCTGTTCCCATCCGACGAACTGGAAGCCGTAGTGGAGATCCATGTCAGTCCGGCCGCCCATGGAGATCAAGTTCGGGTGAGTATCATCGACTCGCATAATAATGCCGTTGTCGCGCATGCAAGTCGCACAATTGCCAGCCCGTCCCAGAAAATCAAAATCGCCTGTCCTCACGCTGTCCATTGGTCGGAATTCAGTCCCAGAACCTACATCGCCAAGGTGGAATTACTCAAAGAGGATGAGGTGATCGATCTGCGGCAATGCCGCTTCGGCTTCCGCCAGGTGGAGCGTGCTGGCAACCGGCTTTTCGTCAATAAGATCCCCATTTTTCTGCGCGGCAATGTCGACTGTGTGCACTTTCTGAAAACGGGGTATCCTTCACCCAACTTGAACGACTGGCTTGAAATTTTCAAAAAATACAAGGCGTACAATCTTAACCATGTGCGATTCCATTCCTGGTGCCCGCCCGAGGCGGCTTTCGAAGCAGCAGATGCAATGGGCATCTACATCCAGGCCGAAGGGCCTATCTGGATCGACCATTGGATGGCACAGCCCAACCCCCGCCCGGAAATGGACACCGAGGGGCATCCGCAAGGCCTGGGCCGAAATGACCGCACGATCGATTCTTTCGCTCGGGCCGAATTCCAACGCATTTTGGCAGCCTATGGCAATCATCCTTCCTTCATCCTCTTCTGTTTCGGAAACGAGCTTGGCACATCGAACTTCCAGGTTACTGGAGAATGGATTGCCAGACTGAAGGAAGACGATCCGCGCCGCCTGTATGCCGCCTCGACCGCCCGGACGATCACTCCGAGTTGCGACTACAACGCCACTCATGCGATTCCTGGCATCGGTGGGTGTCGTCAGCACCTGCAGTTTGGCACCGACTGGGATTACGAAAATATTTACAGTAAGGCTTCGGTTCCGATCATCGCCCACGAAGTAGGTCAGTGGCCGATTTACCCCCAATGGTCGATTCTTGACAAATTTGCCGGTGGTGTGCTGCGTAACACTCGCTTGGAAAAAATGGCCCGGGAAGCCGCAGCTAACGGTGTTTACGCAGACCAGACCGCCTTCAC
>JAJRWS010000294.1 GCA_024276705.1 Planctomycetota bacterium
CCCGCACGGCTGGATCAACAAGGAAAGGAACCAGCGTGACTGAAATTCCTACCACTGCCAAAGCGGGGCTGGCCAAAACGGGGCCACCGATCAAGGCATTGATCATCGACGATGAAGCAGCCCATGGCGAGACCGTGGGAGATAGCTTGCGCCGTGTGGGTTACGACTGCACGGTGGCCACCTCGGGGTGCGAGGGGGCGGCCATGCTCGAGCGGGATGCCTATGAAATCGTCATAACCGATTTGCGGATGAACGACGTGGATGGCCTGGAAATTCTGGCCAAAGCGAAAGAAGTCTTACCTGACGCGGAGGTCATCCTGGTCACGGGCCATGGCACGATCCAGTCGGCCGTCGAAGCTATGCAACTGGGGGCATTCAATTACCTGCTGAAGCCATTGGACTTGAAGCAACTTCGAGCCGTGGTCGACACGGCCGCCCGGAATCAGCATCTGCGCCGTGCCAATGCCGAGCTGAACCGGAGGCTGGATGAGAAATTCGGTTTCGAAGGAGTCATTGGGAACAGTCCGCTGATGCATGAGCTGGTCGATCGCATGCGGCGAATTGCTCCAACCGACGCCACCGTACTCATTCAGGGTGCTACTGGTACTGGCAAGGAATTGGTGGCACAGGCGATTCATCAAAATAGCCCCCGTAAAAAACGGCCTTTCGTGGGACTCAACTGTGCCGCGCTGAGCGAGCACATCCTGGAAAGCGAACTGTTTGGCCATGTGCGGGGTGCCTTTACCGATGCCAGTGTCGATCGGGTGGGTAAATTCGAATATGCCAACGGCGGTACGCTGTTTCTTGATGAGGTGGGCGACATGCCGTTGCCAACTCAGATCAAGTTGCTCCGAGTACTGGAAAGTGGCGAAATTACCCGGGTGGGGTCCAACGAACCGCTGCAGGTCAATGTGCGGATTCTCTCCGCCACCAATCGTGATTTGGTCGAGGCGATTCAAGCGGGAATTTTCCGCGAAGACTTGTATCACCGACTCAAGGTCATCACGCTCCGATTGCCGACACTGGCCGAGAGGAGTCCGGATATCCCGCTGCTGATCGAGCATTTCATCAAGATGCACAGCGCCAGGCACCATAAAAAAATCATGACCATGACCACCGCCGCGCGACGCCGATTACTGGCTCACAGTTGGCCAGGGAATGTTCGTCAACTCAAAAACACGATCGAAAGCATGGTCGTCGTCGACTACGATGAGGTGCTCGATTTGGATGATTTGCCCAGCGAATTGCTGCCCGAGGATCATGCGATGGCCGTGGTACCGGCTCGTGGATTGAGCGAGCTGGTCGGCAAACCACTTGCTGAAATTGAAGGATTGTACATCGCCGAGACGCTCAAATTTACCAACGGCAATCGCGAAGAAGCGGCCAGCCTGTTGGGGATAGGCGAACGGACGCTGTACCGGAAAATTAAAGAATACGAACTGTAACCAATCCGAATTCCGAATTCCGATTTTAATGATGCCCTCTATCCAACAGCTGTCCACGAGCGTGGTCAATAAGATTGCCGCTGGCGAGGTGATCGAGCGGCCAGCAAGTGTTGTCAAGGAATTGGTGGAAAATTCCATCGATGCCCGGGCAACTCGAATTGACGTGATGATCGAAAAGGGGGGGCGGGAGCGGATTCGCGTGACGGACAACGGTGCGGGAATCCCCGCCGAGCAGTTGCCATTGGCGGTGGCCGCCCATGCAACCAGCAAACTCCGCGAGGCTGCCGATCTGTTCAAAATTGCTTCGCTGGGGTTTCGCGGGGAAGCGCTCGCCTCGATGGCCGAAGTCAGCCGGTTGACGATCCGCAGTCGGCCTCACTCGGCCGAGTCGGGTGCCGAACTTGAAATCGTTGGAGGTCAGGCCGAGCCGATCCGGCCGGTCGGTAGTCCGCCGGGCACCGCGGTTGAGGTGCGGCGGCTCTTTTTCAATACGCCCGTGCGGCAGAAATTTCTCAAGACAACACAAACCGAGATGGGGCATATTACCGAGGCTTTCATGCGGTTGGCGCTGGCCTGCCCACAGGTTCATTTTACCCTCGTTCATGGCAGTCGTACCTTGCACGATCTGGCCCCGGTGGAGGACTTGCGCGATCGGGTCGCTGCCCTGTTTGGCCCGCCGTTGGCCGAGCAGCTCATTCCGGTTGAAAGCGAGGATCATGGGATTCGTTTGCATGGCTATGTTGCCAATCCGATGCAGAGCCGTAGTAATAATCGAATGCAGTACCTGATGCTCAATGGCCGTTTCATTCGAGATCGATCGTTGCAGCATGCCCTGGGCGAAGCGTACCGCGGATTGTTGTTGTCAGGCCGGCAACCGATCTGTTTCCTGCATCTGCACTTACCTCCGGAAATGGTCGACGTGAATGTTCACCCGACCAAACAGGAAGTTCGTTTCCAGGATTCGGGCCAGATTTACCGGCAATTGCTTGGGGCGTTGAGGACAAAATTTCTCGCTGCCGACTTGACTGCCCACGCCGTATTGCCTGGTGGAAATGGGGCTCCAGAAGATGAGCCAGAGGCTCGTGGAGATTCGCTGGCAGCCGAAAAACCGACCAGCAACCGGCAAGGGAAAACGGATTCTTGTCTCCCCGCGAGCCGTGGACTGTTTGACTGGAATCCCGGGGCGGAAGGAGGGCGTGCGTTGGGAGGGGCCGGGCTACACGGGATTGGGCTACAGGATAATGGGCTGCACGGGATTGGGGGGCAGCGCACCGATCTGCCCGCGCGAGTACCGGACTTCAAACCGCATGACCCATCACTAGCCATACGCGAACAGGCGCCATTTTTTCGAGATTCGGCCTCTGGGGCGAGTCCTGCACGGGACCAGCCAGCAGTGCCTTTGGATGCTGGACCAGCCGGGGCAAGTTCTGGTGGCTTGTCCGCTGAGGTTACCACGAGTGAAACGTCCTCCAACGCTCAGGACCTTCCAATCCGGGCTCTGCAAATACACAACCGCTACCTGGTGACGGAAACGGAAGAAGGGTTGGAAGTCATCGATCAGCACGCATTGCACGAACGGATCCTTTATCAGCAGTTACGTGAAAAAGTGCTTGCCGAAACCATGGAAAGCCAGCGGATGTTGGTGCCCGAGCCGATCGACCTGGCGGCGAGTGAAGCTGCCGCAGTTCTGGAAAATCGTCAGCTGTTGGCTCGGCTGGGGGTAGAGATAGAGCCCTTTGGAGGCGAAACGGTACTGCTTACGGCGTACCCGGCCATGTTGGCCCATTTCAATCCGGTGGACTTGCTGCATGGCCTGGTCGAAAAGCTGAGTGAAAAACTATTGGCGAGCAGCCAGCCGCCCGAGCCCGATGCGCTACTGGATGAGCTGCTGCACACGATGGCCTGCAAAGCGGCCGTCAAATATGGCGACCGGCTCACAAGTGAGGAAATTACGGCCCTGCTCACTCGCCGGCATTGGGTCCAGGACCACCATCATTGTCCGCACGGCAGACCCACCACACTGGTTTTCACCCGGCAGCAACTCGACCGTCAGTTCAAAAGACAATAGGAGGTAACATGATCTGCGTAGCCATTGGTCGTAGTCGTCACAAGCTCATGATGGCCGAGCATCGCCACCTGGCCGAACAAGGGGCCAAGATGGTCGAGCTACGGCTCGATTACCTTTCGCGTCGAGTCAATATGCGGCGTTTGTTGGGGATCCAGGAAGAAGATCATCCCTGTCAGGTGATTGTGACCTGCCGTCGTATGGAGGATGGGGGTAAGTGGAATGGTACCGAAGAAGGGCGGCAGTTGTTATTGCGCGAAGCGATTGCCGAAGGGGTCGATTACGTCGATCTGGAAGAAGACATAGCCAACAAGATACCCCGTTACGGCAAAACCAAGCGCATCATCAGCTATCACAATTTCCGCAAGACTCCGGAAAACTTGCGCGAACTGCATGAACGGATGGCGCAGCTTGATCCGGATATCATTAAAATCGCCACGATGGCCAACGATCCGCACGACAATCTGCGGATGTTGGAGGTGATGCAGGAAAGCGAAATCCCCATGGTCGGTATGTGCATGGGAGACATCGGCATACCGTCGCGAATCTTGGCCAGTAAGTTCGGGGCGCCATTTACCTATGCCACCTTCAGTCACGAACGCGCCTTGGCGCCGGGCCAGTTAAGCTTCAAGCAGATGACCGAAATCTATCGGTACGAATCGCTGGGCACCGACACGGCCGTGTATGGTGTGATTGCCGATCCCATCGGCCACAGCTTAAGTCCTCATGTGCACAACGCGGCATTTGCGGCGACCGGTTTCAATTCGGTCTATTGCCCTTTTCGGGTACCGGCGGATAATCTCGACCAGTTCATGCGGGATATTCCCCGCCTTGGCATTCGGGGATTGAGCGTGACCATTCCTCACAAGGAAGCGATCGCCCGCTATTTGACCAAGGTCGATCCGGCGGTGAAAAGCATAGCCGCGGTGAACACGGTGGTGTTCGATGGGGGGGAAGTGATCGGCTACAATACCGATTACAACGCGGCGATGGATTGCCTGGAAAATGCTTTGGGCACGATTGGCAAGACCCCAAGTCCCGTGAAAGGGAAGCGGGCGCTGGTGCTGGGAGCCGGGGGAGTGGCCCGCCCGATCACCTATGGCTTATCTGCCCGCGGGGCCCAGGTGACCGTTGCTGCCCGGACGCGAAGCCGGGCCGATCGACTGGCAAAGGCGTTCGATTGCAAGGCGGTGGATTGGGAATCGCGGCATCGGGGACAGTACGAAATTTTGGTCAATTGCACTCCCGTGGGCATGCATCCCAATGTCGATGAGACTCCAGTGAACAAGACGTTCCTGAAGCCGGCCATGCTGGTGTTCGACACGGTCTACAATCCGGAGTTAACCCTCCTGATCAAAGACGCCCAGATGCGCAATTGCACGGTCGTGACGGGAGTCGAAATGTTCGTGCGGCAGGCCATGCTGAAATTCTACCTGTTTACCAAGCAAGAAGCGCCTGCCCAATTGATGCGTGAAGTGCTGAAGAAAACCATCGGCGCGGTAAAATTTCTAGGTACCTGAGAAAAAGGGGAGAAAAAGGGGTCAGGAGCCGAATTGGCAGAAGAGGCAAGGCGAACGAGGGACACCCACAAAGCCGTCCATGACCGGTTATCAAGCGAGCGGCATTTCCACCACGTTCGTTATGTTTGTTGGCTGAGGCGATACAAGATGGCACTAGGAATCTAGCCAACGGTCGATAGCGATTTCGATACTGTGGAGGAAGGTTCTTGGAAATCATCCCACCAAATTAGGAACGACTGACATCATTCTTCCGGAGCCCAATCACGATCGCTTTCAGCAATTGCACGCAACTCCTCAGTAAGCGACGAAACACGCTCTGAGTGTTCTGCCGCTAGATTGTGCTTCTCGCAAGGATCCTCCGAAAGATTAAACAGTTCTTTTTTCTCGCTATTGTGAATTATCAATTTCCAACTACCAGCGAGAATGGCAGTGCCACCATTGGTTTTCCAATAGAGGGGCCCACGTGACGGAGAGCCTAATTTTCCCTGGATTAAATCGAGGAAGTTCTGGCCATCAAGGTTTTCGGGGAGCATTTCGTCTCCGCCAGCGAGGTGAGCGAATGTGGGCATCCAATCGACGACGTGCAGAGTAGCATTGCTGACTCTCGGCTGGATCGTTCCTGGCCACGAGACCAACGCAGGCACACGAATACCTCCTTCGGTCAAGTACGTTTTCCAACCTCGTAGTGGAAAATTACTTCCCAGTACGGGATTCGGTTCGTAGCGGCCGTTGTAGTGTGTTTTGGGGGCACGCCACGATTGTTGGGCTCCGTTGTCGGAGGTAAAGACAACAAGGGTTCGCTCCCTTTTGCCCGTACGGTCAAGGCTGGCCAGGATGCGGCCGATACCATCGTCCATGTGGGATACGCTAGCCGCGTAGAGCTTACGCGATTTTTGGGTGATCTTGCCCTCATAGAGCGACGTCCATTTTTCTGGTTCGTTGAGTGGATAGTGGGGAACGCTGTACGCGACATAGAGAAAAAAAGGCTTGTCGCCCGATGATTCGACGACTCGTATCGCTTCTTGGGTAATCAAATCGGTGGCATGTCCCTCTTCCTCGAAAAAACGGCCGTTTCGGTGCCAGGAGATCTCACCAAAACAATGTCGGTGAGTGTAAGGATCGATTTGTCCGTGCAAGTATCCGTAGGATGTGTCGAATCCGTAGTGACATGGCCCATATTCGGGGGTTTGGCCAAGGTGCCATTTCCCGCTGATGTGAGTGCTGTACCCACAGTGCTGTAGAAGCCTGGGAAGCGTCATCATGTTCCGCGGCAGGTGGTTGGCACTCCGGATGGGATACAACACGCCAAGACGGCTTGGATATTGGCCAAAGAGGAAAGCGGCTCGAGTCGGCGAGCACGTCGGGAGCACATAGTGCTTTTCGAAGCGAATGCCTGTTGTAGCAAGTTGGTCGATGTATGGAGTGGAAATTTCCGACCCGTGGTAGCCAACATCGGCCCAGCCTTGATCATCCGCGAGGATGAAGAGGATATTGGGCCGACCGTCTTGCCCACCCTGAGACGCCGTAGCCGCGGCAGCGCGGAAAAAGGGAGAGGCGGTCACAAACAGTGCAAGCAACCAGACAAACGGTTCGCGGATAAGAAATGATGCTCGACGGTTCATAATAAATTCCATGACTAGCGTTCGCCTAAATCATCACGGGCCCGGGTGGCATAGCGTTGGAGAGGGGCGACGATCTTCGGGTGTTGTTCGGCCGCATCGGTCGTTTCACCTACGTCGTTCTTGAGATCGAAAGGACATCCGTATGAAAGGGTCCGTCAAAACGGCTTGCGCAGCCCGATACCATTCGACCATTTTTCGACTTGATTTCATAGTGGTGACCTTTGCCAGGCCCCGGGAATAAGAGACCGGTCGCGGCGCGGAGGTGAAAAAACTAAAAACGCAAGTCGAAAAACATAAAAGCCAATTGCCACATTAGGCCAGCTACATCTGTTGGACTGTTGTAAGCAGTAAGACTTAGCCTGAATGTTGAAAGAGTAGGGTGTTTGTACTAACATGATAACTTTGGAGGTGCGAGTGTTGGAAAGCCGATACCCAGAGTTCCAGACACTTCTTTCAATACCCTCGAGGCCCCTATGATTCACGTTCATGCCCTACTCGAAATTGCTCCAGGTCGAGTGGACGAGTATCTCCCAATTCACCAAGCCCTGATTCCTCAGATTCTTCGAGAAGAAGGCTGTGTCGAATACTTGCTTGCGGTGGATACGTCGACTTCGGTCGACATGCAGCAACTGGCCGGCCCCGAAGTTGTGTCGGTCATCGAGAAATGGCAAAGCGCTTCGGCATTTGAATCGCATTTGAATGCTCCCCACGTGGTTGCATTTCGGCAGCGCGTTGAAGGTTTGCTCTTGAATGCAACGGCCTATATCCTCGAACCGGTATGACAGAGTGCGGATTTCGTGCTTCGGATTTTAAGAAAACGCACGAGTTAATTTTTTCCAAGCCCTAAGAAGTGCGTCATGACTTGCAATTCGACTCCGATGCTAAAAATGCGGGGGATTTGCAAACATTTTGTTGGTGTACAAGCGCTCCAGGAAGTTGATTTTGAGGTATTGCCGGGCGAAGTCCACGCCCTGGTCGGTGAGAATGGGGCCGGCAAAAGTACGTTGATGCACATTCTCAGTGGCGTCTATCAGCCCGACGGTGGTCGCATCGACTTTAACGGCGAAAATGAGGTTGTTTTCCCCGATGAACAGGCAGCACAGCGACACGGCATCGCCATCGTTTTCCAGGAGAGAAGCCTTTTTGGACCCCTCTCGATTGCTGAGAACATATTTGCGGGCAGGCAGCCAACAGGTCGGCTGGGCTTGGTGGATCGGACCGCCATGTTCGAGGAATCGCGCAAGCTGCTTGCCGAGGTTGGCATCGATGTCGACCCTCGGTTGCCGGTGGAAAGACTTTCTCCCCATCAACAGCAGCTTGTTGAAGTCGCCAAGGCACTCTCGCTCCATGCTCACCTCATTGTTTTCGACGAGCCAACGGCTGCCCTTACCGAAACAGAAACCGATCACCTCTTTGCCGTCATAAAAAAGCTGAAAGAACGACAGGCTGCCGTCGTTTATATCTCGCATCGGTTGGAAGAGATATTTTTGTTGGCCAATCGTGTAACCGTGTTGAAGGACGGCCGGCATCAGGCGACGTTGTCGGTCTCGGAGACTTCCCCCCGGGAGTTGATAACGGCGATGGTGGGGCGCGAGTTGGCGGCCGTATCTTTCGACCGTAGTCTCTTGCCCGGTGACCAACCGCCCTTATTGGAGGTGAAAAAATTGTCCGATGCTTCGGGCAATTTTCCGCGCCGCGTGCAACTCAAGGAGATAGACTTTTCCGTCCGGGCGGGCGAAGTAGTTGCCCTGGCCGGATTGGCCGGATCGGGGCGAACGGAGTTGGCGCTAGCCCTGTTTGGAGCGAGGGAGCGGACTCATGGAACGATTGTTGTTGGCGGCCATTGCCTTCAGCGAGGCAATTTCCGTGGGCGGAGCGTGGCGGACTCGATCGCGGCCGGAATCGGTTATCTTCCGGAAGATCGCAAAGAGGCCGGGTTGTTTCTCGAAAAAAGCATTGCCAGCAATATCGCCTCGGCGAGCCTGAAGCAGTTTGGTCGAGTCTGGACCCAGGACGGCAAAATTGCGAAGGTTGCCGACGACTACCGCAAGTCACTCAAAATTGCCTCGCGTGGAACGGAGCAACCCGTCGTCAGCCTGAGCGGAGGCAACCAGCAGAAGGTTCTCTTGGCCAAGTGGTTACTCGTAAAGCCCAAGGTATTGATCGTGGACGAACCAACACGTGGGGTCGATGTTGGGGCGAAGGCGGAGATCCACCGATTGCTTTTTGAATTGTCCAGGCAAGGTGTTGGCGTTATTGTGATTTCGTCCGACTTGCCCGAGGTTTTGGCCGTGGCGGATCGCGTCCTCGTCATGGCGGAGGGCCGGCTTTCCGGAGAGCTTTCCCACGAGGAAGCGACCGAGGAACGGATTATCCATTTGGCTTCTCAAATCGAGGCTGCCTGAGACTTTTTACCAACGTGGCTGTGAGATTTATCCGCCAGAAATACATGACCGATTCCAATGATAAAAAGCCGGCGATTCCAATGAAGGGATTTCGGAAAGGAGATTTGCGTCTAGCATCCTACTCGCGAGAGCTTGCGCTGATTGGGTTGACGTTGTTCATCGTGGCTCTGTTTTCGATTCTCTACCCTTACTCGTTTTGTTCCTGGGACAATTTCAACGCAATCCTCCGTAATCTGGCCTTTGAAGGCATCCTGGCGGTCGGAATGATGGTTTTGCTGGTTTCTGGCGAGTTCGATCTTTCGGTTGGAGCCATGGCCTCGATGATCGGAGTCATTACGGCCTGGTTGATGAAAGTCGCGGGTTGGCCCGTTCCCATGGCCGTGGCCACGGGACTCGCCCTGGGCGCCTTGGCTGGCGCGATGAATGGGGTTTTTGTCGCCAAATTTCGGGTGAATGCGCTGATTGCCACGTTGGGAACGATGGGCATCTTTCAAGGAATCGCCCTCTTGGTCGGTGGGCCTGGGATCACCTTTCTTCCCGAGTCGTTTTCGCGCGTCGGCCAAACGGAGTTGCTCGGTTTGCAATTACCGGTCTGGCTGCTGGCAGCTTTGGCCTTAGTACTTCATGGTTTCCTCGCCTATTCGCGTTTTTTTCGCCAGCTCTATTACGTTGGTAGCAATCCCAAAGCGGCAAGGCTTTCGGGCATCCATGTCGACCGCATGCAGATATTTGCGTCTGCGATGATGGGGATGATCGCTGGATTGGCAGGGATCGTCTATGCATCGCGAATCGGGACCGCCACCGCCACCGTCGGCGTGGGGGCCGAATTGCAAGCCATTGCCGCGGTGATTCTTGGTGGCGCAAGCTTATCGGGTGGCAAGGGCACGATTTGGGGCGCGCTGATCGGCGTCTTTTTTATGGCGCTGATCAAAAACGCGCTGATCATCGCCAGGGTTTCTTCCGAATGGCAGGGGATTGTCCTCGGGGCCGTGTTGGTCTTCGCTGTCGCCCTTGATTCCTTCATGTCGAGGCAAAAAGAATGACAATCTTCCCAAGAGTAAATCCCATGAATCATCAAACACTCAATCGACGCAGCCTGCTCGGCACCGCGGGAGTATTTGCAGGAGTAGGACTGCTGGGTGGGCTTGCCGGCTGTGAACAGGCGCCGCACCTGCAATCGGACCAGGAAGGCACACGAGAGGGTCAATCGTACGCCCACGAAGAGTATGTTTGGGTTGCTGCCCTCGCGAATCTCCCCCTCTACACCCAACGCGACCACCCGGCGTTACACCTGGCTGGAAAAGAGCTGGGAGTTCGGGTAACGATTGCAGGCCCCAACACCATCGACATCCCCGCACTCGTGGCCACGATTGAGCAGACTGCGGCTCGTAAGCCGGCGGGCATGATGGTTGTCGGCTTTGACCCCTCCGCCTTGGTCGCTCCCATTAACCGAGTGATGCAATCAGGGGTCCCCGTCGTTTGTGTTGACGCGGATGTTCCCGCGAGCAATCGAATCTCCTTTATCGGCACGGATTGGTTTGACTTGGGAAGGCAGCAGGCCAAGGGGATGCTTGCGGGACTCCAAGGACGGAAAGGGGAAATCGCCATGCTGGGGATGATCGAGCTGCCGACCATGCAAGCCGCATTTTCCGGTTTTCGCTCGATTGTCGAACCAGCTGGCCTGACGCCCTTGCCACCCCAGCAAGACAAGGCCAGCCAGGTCGAAGCGGCGCGCGTCATGGCCTCGATCATTCAATCGCATCCCAAACTGGTTGGGGCTGCCGGTTTCGATGCTGAAAGTGGCCCGGGCATGGGGCAGGCGATCAAAGAGGCGGGCAAGGCAGGCAAGCTGGTTGCCACCTGTGTCGACGATCAAGAGCAGCACCTTCAACTGTTGAAAGAAGGTGTGCTGCACACGTGCGTGGGCCAGAAACGCGAGCTGTTCACCTACCTGGGAGTCAAAGCGCTGTTTGAAATCAATCATTCGCCCATCAAATTTTCGCAAGATGACCGGGCAGCCGGCATCTATCCGATTCCCGTAATCTACGACACCGGGTCCTACACCATTACCAAGGAGAACGTGGATCTGTTTTGGAAATAGACCGGTTGCTTGCTTCAATTCCCAAAAACCTTGTAGTTCTCAGAAACCCTGTAAACCAAGAAACCCTGTAAACAGAGACGGATAGTGACATGAAAATACTGAACAAACCTTCTACCTTTGGTCTGATTGTTGGTAGCCGAGGTTTTTTCAACGCCGAATTGGCCATTCAAAGTCGGAAGGACTTGTTGGCGAAATTGGACTACCTGAAATACCGCACCATCATTCCCGATGAGAACGCCACCCCCAACGGCGCCATCGAGACTTACGCGGATGCAAAAATCTGCGCGGAGCATTTCAAAAAACACCAAGATGAAATAGATGGCATCGTGGTGGTTTTACCCAATTTTGGTGATGAATTAGGGGTCGTGCACACTCTCGACATGGCCCAATTGAACGTTCCGGTATTGATCCAGGCCTGCGATGACGAGGATCCCAAAAAATTGTTGCTTGCGGAACGCCGCGATGCTTTTTGCGGTAAGATTTCGGTCTGCAACAACCTTTACCAGTTCGGGATCCCCTTCACCGACACCACCCAGCACACCTGCAAAATCGACAGTGAGGACTTCGCCAACGATCTCGACCATTTTTCGCGGATTTGTCGAGTCGTCAAAGGCTTGACCCATCTGCGTGTTGGAGCCATCGGAGCCAGGCCGGCCGCCTTCCACACCTGTCGCTACAGCGAAAAATTATTGCAAGGGACGGGCATCACCGTGGTGACGGTCGATTTGTCCGACATCATCGCGCGGGCGAAAGGATTGCTCGAAACCAAATCGGAAGCGGTCGAACAAAAACTGGCTGACATCCGTGGCTATGGCACCATTGGTCTCGAAATCCTAGATGAGAATGTCCACAAGCAAGCTTGCTGGTCGGTGGCACTCGACGATTGGATGACGGAAAACGACTGTGACGCCAGCGCAATCCAGTGTTGGACCTCGGTGCAAGAAAATTTTGGCTGTGCGACCTGCCTCTCCATGAGCATGATGGGCGAGCGAATGATGCCCAGCGCTTGCGAGATGGACATTCCAGGCGTGGTTTCGATGGTCGGACTCCTATTGGCGTCGGGCAACCCTCCAGGGTTCCTCGACTGGAACAACAACTATGGCGCCGACCGCAACAAGTGCATCAACACGCATTGCAGTAACTTCCCCAAAAGCTTCGTGGGCGGGGATATCGAGATTTCCAATCTGGACGTGCTGGGCGCCGCACTTGGGGAAGAGAACTGCTTTGGCGGCATCAAGGCTCAGGTCAAGGAAGGACCCATGACTTACTTCCGTATGTCGACCGACGATCGAGCGGGTAAAATCAAATCTTACGTGGGTGAAGGAGCCTTTACCGAGGATCCCAACACAATTCAGGGCGGTTCGGCAGTTTGCGAGATACCCGAACTGAGGAAGTTGCTAGGATTCCTATGCAAAAACGGTTTCGAGCATCACGTCGCGATGGCCCGTGGCCTCCACGGCAAGGTGTTGCATGAGGCGATCGATACCTATTTGGATTGGGATGTTTATTATCACGAGTAACACGCGAGTTAATTATGCAAGACTGCTTATTGGGGCTCGACTATGGCACCGGTGGTGCCAAAGCCTGTCTGATCAACCCCCAGGGCGAAGTGCTAGGGTTCGCCTTCGAAGAATATCCATTTTATCACGAAAAGCCGGGTTGGTCCGAGCATGATGCCGAGCGGTATTGGGCCGTCGCTTGCCGGCTGATTCGGCAATGCGTCGAGCAAGCTCGGATCGACCCCAGTGCCATACGCGGCCTTGCCGTCTCCTCGGCCTTGCCCTCGATGGTCATGGTCGACCGGGAAGGTAAGCCCATCCACCGGGCCTACAATCTGATGGATCGGCGGGCCACGCGGGAGGTCGAGTGGCTCAAGGAACATATCGGCGAAGAGCGGATCCAAAACTGACCGGCAACCGGCTCGAAGACCATCCTTCCCTTGTCAATTTGGTGTGGGAAAAGAACCATCGCCCCGATACTTTCAAGCAAATTCACCAGGCGCTGACGATCGACGGGTTCATCACCTTCCGGCTCACGGGCGAGACGGTGTTGACGCACGGGGCTGCCTCCCTTTACGGAGTCGCCTACGACCTCGTGGGTGAAACTTTCGACAAATCCTTGCTGGAGGAGATCGGGATTCCCGCCGAGCTGCTCCCCAGCCTGCATCGCTGCGAAGAAATCATCGGCGAAGTGACGTCCCAAGCCGCCGCCGAAACCGGACTCGTGGCGGGGATTCCGGTCGTGGCCGGGCAGGCCGACTTCAATGCCAGTTGCATTGCAGCGGGTATCACCGAAGCGGGCGATATCATGAGCAACCTTGGGACCGTGGGGAACTTTGGTGTTATTCACACCGACAAGAAGTTCAACTTTTCGCCCATCGGTCTGTCGATGATCAACCTTGCGTTTACAATCGACTCGGCCAACACCTATGTGACGATCCCTTCGACCATGACAGGGGGCCAGTCTATTCGTTATTTGCGCGACAATTTTTCGCAACTTGAAATTGAAGCAGAGCGAGCGCTCGGGATCAGCGCCTACGATCTGCTCAATCTGCAAGCCGAAAAAGTCCCCGCCGGCAGCGAAGGTCTCATTATTCTTCCGTACCTCATGGGCGAACGCACCCCCATTTGGGACACCGCCGCACGGGGAGTCATTTTTGGTCTTTCACTCAATCATGGCAAGGGGCACCTGGTCCGAGCTATGATGGAGGCGGTCGCCTACGCATTGTACGATTCGTACCAA
>JAJRWS010000295.1 GCA_024276705.1 Planctomycetota bacterium
GGAGAACTTTCGGGCACTCTGCACGGGCGAAAAAGGAAAAGGCCACTCCGGCAAAGCGCTGCACTTCAAAGGGAGCCAATTTCACCGCGTGATCCCGGGATTCATGCTCCAGGGAGGTGATTTTACCCGTGGCGATGGCCGCGGCGGCGAGAGTATTTATGGCGAGCGCTTCGACGATGAAAATTTCACCTTCACCCATGATGGACCCGGCGTCCTCAGCATGGCGAACGCCGGTCCCAATACCAACGGGTCCCAGTTTTTCATCACGACCGTTGGTACCCCTTTCCTCAACGGCAAACATGTCGTCTTTGGCCGGGTCCTTCAGGGTATGGAAGTGGTCAAGGCGGTCGAAGCGCAAGGCTCACGTGGGGGCCAAACCCGCAAGCCGATCATCATCGTCGATTCGGGCGAACTGAAATAGCAGGCCCTTAGCGCAGCCAGCCCCAGGCTTTCTTGGCGGAGCGCGACGATCGGCCGCGGGACGATCGCCGGCGTGTCTGGGGCCTGGCCGAGGTGGGTACCCTCTGGCTGGACTTGGGGGCCAACGTCGGATTCACCGGGCGACCGTTGGACCCTGGGTTCAAGCTGGCGCGTTCAAACTGCTTGACGCGTGCTTGATACGCCGCCAACGCCTTGCGTTCGTATTGCTCGGCCTGGTCAAGCAAACTCTGATCTTTCTTCTCCAGACCTTGCTGGCGAAGCCGGGCGGCATAGGCCATGCGTTGCGAAAGTGATTTTTCCTCGCGTTCCAACTGTGACTGGTAGCCGCGAACTCGAGCCAGGACTTGCTGCTCATCGTTGCCGACTTGCTCGCCCGCGACCGCGGCCGGATATTCGGCAACCGGCTGCCTGGCGGACGTGCCGGCACGGCGCCCCTGCCGACGCTGTGCGTGAACCGTCTCGGGCACCGTCAA
The DNA here is from genome assembly GCA_024276705.1 of Planctomycetota bacterium. Taxonomy (GTDB): domain Bacteria; phylum Planctomycetota; class Planctomycetia; order Pirellulales; family Lacipirellulaceae; genus JAJRWS01. The sequence continues at coordinate 915 of JAJRWS010000295.1, forward strand.
CAAGAAACTCGTGAGAAACAGAATCGATAGGGTCGCGTAGCGCATTGGATGATCTCCCGATATAGGGTGTGAGTCGGTCAAAGCTAATTATTTCCAAGAGGGCGTATCCGCGTCCCTGGATTGAACGATGGGCCTGGCCGAATCATGCTCACCGCGATCTCACGGCCTTTCATGCCTCAGGACATGCTATCCATGGAAGCAGGACGGTTACAACCAAGGCATCCCTCGTATGCGTCCCCCCTTGCTTGCGACATCGGTGAAACGCGTGGAGCTGCTTCAACAATTCTTCTGGATGTTCGGAATGTCCGACTAAAGGCCAGGTGGAGTCTGTTGTTCCCGCCGGAGGTGGATGATAGAATAGGTGTGTGGTTCTGAATTCAGCGGATGAAGCCGACCTGGTCAACTTTTTCCTAGTGGTTGCGTCCTTGGCAGGCGGCTTATCCGCAGGTACTCCCTGCTTCGCTGCATTAAAAATTTGGAACAACCGCGAATGCAAGACCCTCACCTGCCTTATCCACCTGCCTGATCGATGTGCCTTTTCAGGACGTTTGTTAGGATTCAAGACGCTCAAGGAAATACCTATGGGACAAGTAAAATCGTCCGTTTTGGGCTTTGGCTTCCTGCTGCTGACGCTCTTGGGGGTGGTTCCTTCCAGCGTTTCGGAACCAGCGGTGGTGGCTGCCGCGGAAGTGGTAGACGAGCCGGAAGGAACGGACTCATCGGCAAAAGCGGGGCAAACGGAAGCATCCGAACCATCCGCAGAAGCGAACCAGGCGGAAAGATCAAACTCCCCCAATCCCAGCGCCGGGGAATCGGCCGCGAGTCCTCCGGTCAACTACCTGCGCGACATTCGCCCCATTCTCTCGGATCATTGCTATGCGTGCCACGGCCCCGACGCGGAAAATCGCGAAGCGGACTTGCGGTTGGACGACCGCGATTCCGCATTTGGCGAAGCGGACTCGGGTGCGCACGCCATTGTGCCTGGCGATCCGGCCAACAGTGAGCTGATTGGCAGAATCTCCAGCCACGACCCCGATTTGCAAATGCCACCGGCCGATACCAACAAACCGCTCGATGCCGAGCAGATCGAGCGGCTCAGGCAATGGATCGACCAAGGCGCCCCGTGGCAGACTCATTGGGCATTCACGGCGCCCGTTCAGCCGAAAATCCCCACCGTCAGCGATCCCACCTGGCCGACCAACCCGATCGACTCGTTCATCCTGGCCCGGCTCGACCAGGAATCCTTCAAACCATCGGTCGATGCCGACAAGGAAACCTTGCTGAGACGAGTCACCTTCGACCTGACCGGCCTCCCTCCAACCCTGGCGGAGATGGACGCATTTTTGGCGGATCACCGGCCTGACGCTTATCCGCGGGTGGTGAACCGACTGCTACAGTCGCCCCATTATGGCGAACACATGGCCCGATTTTGGCTCGATGCGGCCCGTTATGGCGACACCCACGGCTTGCACCTGGACAACTATCGCGAGATCTGGCCTTATCGCGATTGGGTCGTGCGCGCGTTCAACCAGAACATGCCGTATGACCAGTTTACCATCAAGCAATTGGCCGGCGACCTCATTCCCGACGCCACGCTGGACGACAAGATTGCCACTGGCATGAATCGCTGCAATGTTTCCACCAATGAGGGCGGCTCGATTGAGGAGGAGGTCTACGTTCGTAACGTGGTCGATCGGGTCGTCACCACCGGTACGGTTTTCCTGGGACTCACCATGGAATGCACCCGGTGTCACGATCATAAATACGATCCTCTGACGATGCGCGATTTCTATTCGATGTTCGCGTTTTTTAACAGCATCGATGGTCCGGCGATGGATGGCAACGTCAAGGATACCAAACCGACCGTGCTGGCTCCCAGCAAACAGCAGGCGGAAACGCTGGCCAGATTGCAAAAAGAAATCAAGCAACTGGCAACTCGAAAAGAAAGACTACGCAGCGAACAAGAAGCGGAATTCCAGCAATGGTGCAGCCAGCAGCGTCAACCTGACGGCATCGCGGAGGGCATCCTGCCCGAGGCTCCCAGCGCGGGCCTGCTCGGGCACTACCCGGGTGAAGTAACCAAGGAGAAGACGACCGCCAACCAGGTCTCCAGCGAGAAGCCGGGACACCTGCATGGGAAGGTCAAGGCGGTCCCTGGCCGTTATGGGAACGGCCTTCAGCTTACCGGGGATGCCTACGTCGACCTGGGCGAACGCTATGATTTGAAACAGGATCAGCCCTTCAGTCTGGCTGCCTGGCTGCAGATTCCAAACTCCTTGACCGGAACCATCCTGGCCAAGGCCCAAGGCGACCGTAAAGGCTACACCTTGAAGGTCGATCGTGGCCGTGTCGCCCTCGACCTGATCAATCGAGCCGACGGTTATGGGATTCAAGTGGCCAGCGAAACGCGGCCACTGGCCTTGGCCGGTTGGCACCATTTGCTGGTCGCTTACGATGGGTCGGGCAAGGCGGCAGGAGTCGTGCTGTATGTCGATGGACACCGCCAGCAGCTTCAAGTGAAACTCGATTCGCTCACCGCGAAGGGCAAAATCTTGTCGATTGGCAGCGGCGATGCACACCTGCTGATCGGCCGCTTCGGCAAAGGGCGGCAGGACCAGGGCGAAAATCTGGCCGGTGGCCAAATCGATGAGCTGCGAATCTACAACCGGCGGCTCTCCAGCCCGGAGGTGATCGACGTGATGCTCGCCGATGGCATTGGCAAGCTTCTCGCGTTAGCGGCCGACGCCCGCACCGAGGAACAGGTGGATGAATTACGCACCTACTATTTCAACCGTTACAATCCGGAATATTTAGCTATCGAGAATCAGGAGGACCAGTGCCACCTGCGGGAAGTGGAACTGAAAAGCACTTTTCCCACCACGCTGGTCTTTCGGGAACGGGAAAAACCACGCCAGGCTTATGTTCTTAAACGGGGCGAGTACGACCAGCGGGGTGAAACGGTCGACCGCAATACGCCCGCTTTTCTTCCCGCCATGGCGAATTGTCTGCCTCGCAACCGTTTAGGGCTCGCCCAATGGCTCGTATCGCCACGGAATCCGCTGACCGCACGGGTGGCCGTGAACCGATTCTGGGCTCAATGCTTTGGTACGGGACTTGTAAAAACAACAGAAAATTTCGGCTCTCAGGGCGAAGTCCCCAGCCATCCCAAGTTGCTCGACTGGCTTGCCCTACAACTGATCGAAAGTGGTTGGGATATTCAGGAAATGATGAAATCGATCGTCCTTTCACACACGTACCGTCAATCGTCCCGTATCTCTTCCGAGCTCCTGGAACACGACCCGGCCAACCGGCTCCTGGCCCGAGGCCCTCGCTTTCGGCTCGATGCGGAAATGCTCCGCGACCAGGCTTTGGCCGTCAGTGGGCTGCTTATCCCCAAACTGGGTGGCCCCAGTGTGAAGCCGCCCCAACCGGCCGGCTTGTGGCATTCAGTGGGATACAGCGGTTCGAACACCGTGCGGTTTGTCGCCGACCAAGAACCGGAAAAAATTCATCGGCGCACCCTCTACACCTTCATCAAACGCACCTCGCCCCCACCCCAGATGAGTACCTTCGACGGCCCTTCCCGGGAATCGTGTAGCGTCCGTCGCGAGCGGACCAACACTCCGCTGCAAGCGTTGCTGCTGTTGAACGACCCCCAATACGTTGAAGCGGCCGCGGCACTGGCCGAGCGAGTTATGCTGCAGGCCGGCGGCAACCCCACCGCACGGGCACGGACCATGCTTCGCCTCTGCACCGGGCAGCGGGCCAACCAGGAGGCCACCGACGAGTTGCTCGTTTTGTACCGGGACATTCGCGCTCGATTCAGGGAGCATGAACAGGAGGCCGACGCGCTAGTCCAAGCCAGCACTACTGCAACCGTTAATTCCACCGTCGATTCATCTGCCGGGCACTCCCCCGAAGGGCATCCCCTCGACCGACGCGAGTGGGCCGCCTGGACCCTGGTGGCCAATCTGGTCTTGAACCTGGACGAAGTCGTGACAAAGAACTGAACGAGAATTCCACCATGGATCCACTCCAACAACGCCAGCAGGCCGTCACTCGACGTCATTTTTTTCAACATGGCGCCATGGGATTAGGCACCGCCGCCTTATCCTCCCTGTTGCCCGGCAGCCTGCAGGCCACAAAGGCCATCGGCGCAACCGGTTCAACCGGGGCTACGGGCATCTCGGTGGCAACCGGTGGTCTTCCCACACTGCCCCATTTCGCCCCACGTGCCAAACGGGCCATTTACCTTTTCATGGCGGGAGCTCCTTCGCAAATCGACCTGTTCGATTACAAACCGACCATGGCCGACTGGTTTGACAAGGACTTGCCTGAATCGGTCCGCATGGGTCAACGGCTCACGACGATGACCAGCGGTCAAAAGCGGTTCCCCCTCGCCCCATCGAAATTCAAATTTTCGCAGCATGGAAACAGTGGGACCTGGATCAGTGAATTAGTTCCCTACCATGGCCGCATGGTCGACGATCTGGCCATCGTAAAATCGGTCTATACCGAAGCGATCAACCATGACCCTGCCATTACCTACATCTGCACAGGCCACCAACTTCCAGGCAGAGCCAGCCTCGGTGCATGGCTCAGCTATGGCTTGGGATCGCTCAATGACAATCTGCCCTCGTTTGTGGTCATGACCGCTACCTGGACCGGCCGCAAGGAGGCTCAAGCCCTCTACAACCGCCTATGGGGTTCGGGCTTTCTGGCCAGCAAGTACCAGGGGGTTGCCATGCGGAGCCAGGGCGACCCGGTACTCTATTTATCCAACCCGGAGGGTATCGATCGTTCCCTGCGGCGGCGGATGCTCGATTCCCTGGCTCGCATCAACGAGCAAACCTATCACCAGTATGGCGACCCCGAAACACAGGCCCGCATCGCCCAGTACGAAATGGCTTTCCGGATGCAGCGTTCGGTACCCGAGTTGACCGACATCTCCAGCGAACCCCAACATGTCCTGGACATGTACGGGCCCGATGTGCACAAACCGGGAACTTTTGCCGCCAGTTGCCTGTTAGCACGCCGAATGGCCGAGCGCGATGTACGTTTCGTACAGATCTTTCACCGTGGCTGGGACCAGCATGCAAACATTGCTGGCGACTTGCCCAATCAGTGCCGCGACATTGATCAGCCAAGCTGGGCACTGATTCAGGATTTGAAACAGCGGGGCATGCTGGACGATACCCTGGTCATCTGGGGTGGGGAATTTGGCCGGACCATCTATTGCCAGGGAGGACTGACTCGCGAAAACTATGGCCGAGACCACCATCCCAAGTGCTTTACGGTCTGGCTCGCCGGAGGCGGTATCCGGCCCGGCGTCGTCTACGGCCAGACCGACGAGTTCAGCTACAACATTACCGAAAACCCGGTTCATATCCACGACCTGAATGCCACCATCCTGCAATGCCTGGGCATCGACCATCGCCGCCTGAGCTTCAAGTACCAGGGGCTCGACGTACGGCTGACAGGCGTGCTGGATCAGAACCCTGTCGCCGAAATATTAGCATGATTTACCGACGATTCGGCCGTACCGAATTAGAAATACCCGTTTTCAGTTGTGGCGGAATGCGTTATCAGCACAAATGGCAGGACGTTCCGCAAACCGAAGTGCCAGCCGCCAACCAGGCCAATCTGGAAGCCACGATTGAGCGGGCCTTGGAACTGGGCATCCATCACATCGAGACGGCCCATGGCTACGGTTCTTCGGAACGCCAATTGGGCCTGGTACTGCCGCGATTTCCACGCGAGCGTCTGATCGTACAGACGAAAGTCTCGCCGCATGCCGATCCGCAGGAGTTTGTCCGGCAATTCCGCCAGTCCCTCGAACGGCTGCAACTCGACTACGTCGACCTGCTCGGTCTGCACGGCATCAATACCTACCAGTCGCTCTGGTATTCGGTCCGGCCAGGCGGCTGCCTGGCGGCCGCCCGCCGGTTGCAAGCCGAAGGGCTGGTCCGGCATATTGGCTTCTCAACGCATGGCCCGCTCGAGACAATCCTGGCTGCGATCGAGCATGATGGGGACGGCGGCTTCGATTACATCAACCTGCATTGGTATTGGATCTTTCAACGGAATGAAGCGGCTCTCAAAGCGGCTGCCGAGCGTGATATGGGCGTTTTCATCATCAGCCCCGCCGAAAAGGGAGGCATGCTGTTCAAACCTCCTGTCAAACTGGCCGAGCTTTGCCAGCCGCTGCACCCGCTTGTCTTCAATTGCCTGTTTTGTCTCACCCGACCGGAAATCCACACGCTCAGCATAGGGGCCGCCCGCCCCGGCGATTTTGACTTGCAGCTCACCACGTTGCCACTGCTTGAAAAATCAGCCCAGCTCCTGCCCCCCATTCTCGACCGGTTACACACCGCCCTGGAAGCGGCCGTCGGAGAAGATTATGCCAATCGGTACACCACGGGCCTGCCCTGCTGGGAAGATACCCCAGGTCACATGAACGTGCCAACCATCCTCAGGCTGCGCAATCTCATGCTCGCTTACGACATGACTCGATATAGCAAATTTCGCTACAATCTGCTGGGTAATGGGGGCCACTGGTTCCCGGGTCTCAATGCAGCGCAGGTCGACCAACTTGATTTGAGCACGGCCTTAAAAGATTCGCCCTTCGCCGAGCAAATCCCCACCTGGCTGCGGGAGACCCACGAGCGGCTTTATGAAACGCCTGAAAAGCGGCTGAGCCAAAGCTAAACGATGCCTTTTCATGCGGTAATAGTTCGGCCATAATGGAAATAGCCGTTGCGAAGATTCCCTGGGGAGGAATGAATATGGGACTGAAAGAAAATATGCAGCAGGAATTGGTCCGAGACCTGGCCATTCGAGATGCAATCGTGGTCACCGCGGACTCGCCCGTTCGCGAGGCCATTGCCCTGATGCGATCCAAACAACTCGGCTGCGTTATCGTCGTCGATCCACACGGCAAGCCCCTGGGAACCTTCACCGAGCGAACGATGATCGACGTCATGCTCCGGTTCCCGCAGGAGTTCATGGAGCACACGGTGGGCGAACATGTCTATACCAGTGCGGTTTTTGTGAACCAATCCGATCCGATTCACCAGGTCTGGGATGCCATTCAAAACCTGGGGCACCGATTTATCGGAGTCGTCGATGACCAAGGCAAGCTCATTGGCTTGACGGGTCAAAAGGGCATTTCCGAGTACATCGCCGAACACTGCCCTCAGCAGGTCATGGTGCAGCGTATCGGTGGCAAGCCTGGACTCCAGCAGCGTGAAGGAGCGTAGCGATGACGAAGGTTGAACCGACTGGCAGTGGCGAATTTCGAGATCCTTTGGAAAACTACGATCCCAAAGTCTACGATGATCCGCTCGAAAAGGCATTGGCCGAGGGCAAGGTAACCGATATCGAATCGAAACCGTACGTCGAAATCGAGCCGGAAGTCTCGGTATTTCGGGCACTGCAAGTTCTGACCGGACTGAAAGTGGCAAGTCTGCTGGTCGTTGACAAAGGGGTTTTGGTCGGCGTATTTACCGAACGCGACGCTTTGGAAAAGGTCGCTGAACGTTACCACCAGATCAAGGACCTGCCAGTACGCGAAGTCATGACGGCCGATCCGGTTGTGGTGCACGAAACAGACCCGCCCGCAGCCGCTTTGAGCGCCATCGCAGTAGCCGGCTATCGACATGTCCCGGTCCTGGCCATCAATGGACGCGTCGTCGGCATGATCAGTCCACGTCGGGTGTTTTCTTATATCGATCAACGGCTCGCATAACAGGCAGAGAGCGGTAAGCGGTACCGGCACCCGTGTCCACAGCACCGCATCTCGGCGGAATGCAAGGTGCTCAACCCATCGAGGGCTTACCAAGATCCACGCGAGCTAGCGGGCAAGGCTCTGTATTCCATCGTTACCCCCGTTGCCGAAACCGGCAGATACCGCTAGTCTATGAGAAACCTGCCTGCTCGGGCCAGCCGACCCTTGCCGCTCTATCTCCCGGACAATTTTCCAGCCGTGTGGTGTATTTGACTGCCCACTCAAAGGGGGAGCTGTCCATACGAAGGGGGTTCTGTCCATACGGTGTTCTGTCCATAAAGGGGCGGTACTGTCCACCTCAAGGCGTTTGTCCACAACAAACGTCTGTCCATTGAAGGAGTCTAATTGAATGTCAAGTACGTCATCGACCAATTCAGGAACCAAGGGCAAATCAGGGATCACGGAGTCGGGTGCGGTCCTGATTCAGCCCACCGCAACCTTTGCCGGCAAGGCGCACTGCCCTTCGCTCGAAGCCTACGAGCAAATGTACCAGCGTTCCATCGACGATCCCGAGGGATTCTGGGGGGAGATCGCGGAAACGTTTGTCTGGGACAAAAAATGGTCCAAGGTCTGCGATTCAAGTTTCGAGGGAGATGTGCAGATCAACTGGTTCGTCGGTGGCAAGACGAACATGTCGGTCAACGCATTGGATCGGCATCTGGAAAAACGAGGCGATCAGGTCGCCATCCTCTGGGAAGGAAACGAACCGGGAGAGCAGAGCCAACTGACGTACAAGGAATTGCACGCGGAAGTCTGCCAGTTTGCCAATGTGCTGAAGTCCATGGGAGTCGAAAAGGGCGACCGCGTCTGCCTCTACCTGCAGATGGTACCTCAACTGGCCGTCGCCATGCTGGCTTGCAGCCGCATCGGTGCGGTCCACTCCATTGTCTTTGGTGCATTCAGTGAAGATGCTCTGCGGGACCGCATCCAGGACTCCGAGTGCAAAATCCTGGTGACTCAAGACACGGCCTTGCGTGGCAAGAAGAACGATATCGCCATGAAAACCAAGGCGGACAAGGCGGTAGCCCAGTGCCCAAGCATCCAGAAGGTGGTGGTCGTCCAGCGAACGGGGCTCGACGTCCCCATGCAAGAAGGTCGCGACGTCTGGTGGCACGAAGTCATGAAATCGGCGTCGGCCGAGTGCGAACCGGTATGGCTGGATGCGGAAGATCCTCTTTTCATCCTCTACACTTCCGGTTCGACCGGCAAGCCGAAAGGCGTACTCCACACGACCGGTGGCTACATGGTTTATGCCACGACTACCTTTAAGTATATCTTCGACTACCAGGAGGGTGATGTCTGGTGGTGTACCGCCGACATCGGTTGGATCACGGGGCATTCCTACATTGTTTACGGTCCTCTCTGCCAAGGCGCAACGAGCGTGATGTTTGAAGGCGTACCGACCTACCCCGATGCGGGACGGTTTTGGGATGTCGTCGACAAATACAAAGTCACCCAGTTCTACACCGCTCCGACCGCCATTCGCGCCCTGATGCGGCATGGCACGGAACCGATGGATAAGCGCGATCTGGGCAGTCTGAAATTGTTGGGGTCCGTGGGTGAGCCGATCAATCCTGATGTCTGGCTGTGGTATTGGCGGGCCGTGGGCCATGAGAAATGTCCGATCGTCGACACCTGGTGGCAAACGGAAACCGGCGGCATCCTAATCACTCCCTTGCCTGGCGCGCATACTTTAAAGCCTGGTAGTGCCAGCCGTCCGTTCTTCGGCGTCGAGCCGGTCATTGTAGACGACCAGGGGCAACAGGTACCTACGGCTGAGTCCGGCAAGCTCTGCATGAAGAAATCGTGGCCAGGAATGATGCGATCGATGTGGGGCGACCACGAACGGTTCGTGCAAACCTACTTCAGCACATTCCCGGGTCTCTACTTTTCTGGTGACGGCTGCCGGATTGACAAGGACGGCGACTACTGGTTGCTCGGGCGCGTGGACGACGTGATCAACGTGTCGGGCCATCGCCTGGGAACGGCCGAGGTGGAAAGCGCTCTGGTCAGCCATCCCGACGTCTCCGAAGCGGCCGTGGTCGGTTGCCCGCACGAGATCAAGGGCCAAGGCATTCACGCCTACGTGACCTTGAGACTGGGCGTCGATCCGAGCGACGATCTCCGGACGGTGTTGATCAAGCATGTCCGGGCTGAAATCGGCCCGATCGCAACACCCGATGTGCTGCAATGGGCCCCCGGGTTGCCCAAGACCCGCAGCGGCAAGATCATGCGGCGGATCCTGCGGAAAATTGCCGAGAACGAGCCGGATAAGGTGGGCGACACCAGCACGCTGGCCGACCCGGCCGTGGTGGAGGACCTGATCGCCAACCGTCCCAACCAATAGAAAAGGATTGAGATGGGTGCGGGAACGGACTTGGCGCGTTTGCCACGAGTAAGATCGAACGGCAAAGGCCTCGTGTCTGCCGCGCCCTGGAGCCAGGGCAAGAGATGATGGGAAGGCGAACCGGCTTAAACCCCTGGTGAAGGACGTGGTCGGCGCGCTGGACTCCGACGCAAGTGTCCCGGGACATCGCCCTTCGACTTCTTTTGATTCTGCCGGCCAAATTCTATCGAGCCCCCGGAGTTCATCCATTCCGGGGGCTCTCGGTTTGTTCCCCAGCGACTTTTTTCGGACCGAGAAACCGTCTGGCTGGGAATTGACACTTTTTACGCCAATCTTACAGCGTGCCATTCCAGGACGATTCCAGAATTTTCTGGACTGTCGTCGGCGGGGGTGTTAGTATGGTACCCGCGCTGGCCATCGGCCATCGTCGGCTGGGTATCCTGTCTTGATCTCCCTATTGGGCGACGGGCGCGACTCTGAGTCGCTGGCGGTATCCCGCCCTCATGCATGTCGATTCCCAAGCGTTTCATTGCCTGCCTGGCGGTTTCGCCAGCAGACGCACTGAACCATATCGTTCAGCGACAAATGGGGGAATGACCATGGGAATTCACATCGCCAGGTCCGTGACGCGTTACGGATGGTCGGTCGTAGCTTTTCTATTCCTGGTTGTCTCAGCCGGGCACCCAGCACGGGCCCAACAGGCATTTTACACCTTCACCTCCGGCCCCACGGGGGATGGCTTCGTCTGGGATTTCGATCAGCCTCCCTTCGGACTGAATGACTTGCCCGACGGAGAAACATTTTTTGCCCCCACTGATAATGGCGATGTCATCAACATCGAAAATTTTTCAGGGAATGTCACTTTCTTCGATACCCAATACCAGGCTGCTGGCAATTCGACCCATATCGATGCCGAAGCCTGGTGGGGAAATCCTCTAACTGGCGGCAACGAAGTCAGTATCTCATTTTCCAACACGACCAACGGCTTTGCCGATACCATCCAGTTTGACTTTGCCTGGGCCCTCGCCGGACAGAATGCCGACCCGTTCCTCGAAATCACCTTTTTCGATCCCGATGGGGGCGAAGCCTATGAATCGTACGATCTGGATGATATCTTTCCGGCCGGTGGCGCCTTTGGCGGCTTCGATGGGGCGGCCGGAACGATCGACATCGATGCCTCGCTGCTGCTCGACGATCTCGGCGAACCACTCAGTGGTATCGAAAGCATGATGATCGATGTCTCTCCGGTGGCCACCCTCGGAGGCACCGGCGAGTTCGCCATCGACAACTTGAGCATCAATGCCGGAGGTGGAGGAGTACCTGGCTCGAATGTATTTCCCTCAGTCAATGGAGGCACCGATATCAGCGGCGCAATCATTTCCAGAAACCAGCTTGTCGGTACCGGCATGGTCCGCATCAACCAGGAAATTACCAATAACGGCACCGACTCGACCACCTACTCCACTTCGTTGGCCCCAGGCGGAAACCTTGCCGACCCGGGCCAGGTGAACGGCGCCCCGATCGATTCCGGCCAGTCGATGCTTACCCCCGTCATTGCGACCCTCGACAGCAATTTGCCTTCCGGCACGTATGCATCGGACCTGGTTGTTACAAACAACTTGAATCCGGCCGATCCGGATAATCAGGTGACCAGGGAGGTTAGGCTCCACGACCCGGTCGTGCTGACGGTCAATAACTCCACACCGCTAGGCGGAGGCGACCAGGTAACGATCACCAACGCAAATGTCGAACCGCATGCCGGGGCCCTTCGGGCCGCGGATGAAATATCCAGCATCCAGGTCATCGGCCCCTTCACCCTGAGCGAATTCACGGGGCTGACGACCGGATTTCTGGGAAACGAATTTGTCACCGCGAGTTCCACCGCAACCGCGAATATCTCATTCCAAAGCAATGGCCTGCTTAGCGGCATCCACCAGGGAACGATCACGGTCGAACATCAGCATGTTTCCGATACCGGTTTTTACCTGGCAGGCGCGACGCCCCAAACTTCAATCGTCTGGAACCTGCAGCACACCTTGACTGATATGCTTGCCGGCACGGCCCCGATCGCAGCAGACGAAAGTTTCGCCAATCTGCCTGGCGTCAACAACCCGACCACCGCTATCGCGCTGATTGACGGCGTCTCTTCGAGCAGCCAAGACGTCTCGCTGCAGATCACCGGCGCGCCTCCATCGGGTAATCAGACCGTTGCTTCGGTGGCGACTTCAACCGTCGACCTCTCTTTCGACAGCCCTGGCGACCTGTACGTACTGCAATTTACCTACACCGATGCCAATCTGCCCGCGGACCTGGACGAAAGCGATTTACAGTTGCTCTATTTCGACCCCGTACCGGGTGATTGGACGCTGGCCATCCGCGGCAACAGCGACGGAGGCGCCGGTGGGGCAATGTTCGCAGGCGGTTATGCGGATTACCTGGATACACTGGGGGGAGGCGTGCTTGATACGAGCGACCTGAGTGCGTATGGCGTCGACACCGCCAACAATCATGCCTGGGCCGTGCTCGACCATGCCTCACAATTCACCGTCGGACAATTTTTCTTCACCGCTGATTTCAACCGCGACGGTACGGTCGGTAGCCTCGATCTGGCCCAATGGAAGAACGACGCTGGCCAGAGCGCCGGCTCCGACGCCGACTTCGATGGCGATTCAGACGGCAACGATTTCCTCGCCTGGCAGCGGCAATTGGGCAGCCAGGTGACGACCGTGGCGGCTCAGATGGCCATCCCCGAACCGGCCTCCTGGGTTTTGCTCCTGCTCGCTGGCCTGCTTGCCCCGAAGACATGTCCTGCAAGTGAGACTTCTATTGTTAACCGCCGGGATCTGTAGTTTGGAACAACTCCGAAAAGGAGGCCCGGTATCAGCCCTGGATTCCACTACAATCATCAGGAGGGGGATCGCTATCGGGATCGAAAATCAGTACGTCCAAATTCCAGTCCGTTTCGATAGCGATCCCGATTCCGATCCCGATAAATTGACTACGGAACTATCAAATTCTGCCAGTCCCCCGGCAAAGCCAACGATTTCTCAGAAGGACGAGGACGTACGAGGTAAAACGTTTTGAGTTGCGGAGAAACCCGCACTAAAACGGATGCGCATTTTCGCAGGCCCTGTCGCAACCTGCCCTGTGGAGGGGTTCATGGACCTGGCCGAGGCCAAGACAATCATTATCCGGCCAGCTATACTTGGGACTGTGAAAATCCGTGGTATTCTCGGCGTGCCCGACGAAGTACCCGCTTTCCAGTCATGCGGATCCTCCTTTCTTCCAGCAGCCGTTCCTGCCCTGTTCCCGACTACTTCGAAAGAAGCTATGGACCGAGCGACTATCAAACGTTTGATTTTCTGTCTGTTCCTGGTTCCCGGACAGCTATTGCTCCATGGCCCAATTGGAGCTACTGAACCTACCGCACCACCGGTCGACTACCAGCGTGATATCCGGCCCATTCTTTCGGACAATTGCTACCACTGCCATGGCCCTGATGCCAAGAACCGGGAAGCCGATTTGAGGCTTGATACTCGGGCAGGCGCATTGACCGATCTGGGCGGGTACGCAGCCCTCGTCCCTGGCAATGCGAGGCAAAGCGAAATGCTGACCCGGATGCTCTCCAGCGATGCCGATCTAAAAATGCCGCCACCCGATTCGGGCAAACAGTTGCGGCCCGAGCAGGTTGAACGGGTCCGCCAATGGATCAACCAGGGGGCCGAGTGGTCCCGGCACTGGTCGCTGGAACCACCTCAAAAAGCACTGTTGCCGGCAATTGAGAACAGGCCGGGAAAATCGGCCTGGGCCAGAAACGAAATCGATCATTTCATTCTGGCAAGACTGGCCACTGAGGAACTCAAACCGTCACCTCGAGCTGACCGGCGCACCCTCATTCGTCGTCTTTCATTCGATCTGATCGGACTGCCACCCACGCGCCAGGAAATCCACGACTTCCTGGCGGACCACAGCCCCGACGCCTACCCTCGATTGGTGGAACGTTTGCTGGCATCGCCCCACTACGGCGAACGGATGGCGGTCGCCTGGCTCGACCAGGCCCGCTATGCCGACACCAACGGCTATTCCATCGACGGTGGCCGGCACATGTGGCTGTGGCGCGACTGGGTCATTACCGCATACAACCAGAATATGCCCTTCGACCAGTTCGCGACCGAACAACTGGCCGGCGACCTGCTCCCCGAGGCCACGACCAGCCAGCGTGTGGCCACCGGTTTTAACCGCAACCACATGATTACCCACGAAGGAGGTACCATCCCGGAGGAAAATCTGACCAACTATGCGGTCGATCGGGTCAAAACGACCGCGGAGGTATTCTTAGGCCTGACGCTCGGTTGCGCCCAGTGCCACAACCACAAGTACGACCCGCTGACTCAAGCCGATTTCTATCGTTTCCTGGCCTTTTTCAACACCCTCGAAGACCGAGGTCTGGATGGCGACCAGGGCCGGAATGCCAGTCCCAGCATCCAGGCTCGGACCGTGCTGGGACAAGAGGAAATAGGCCCCCTCCAAGCCCGATTGATAAAACTTCGGCAGCAGTTGCAGCAGCCACTCTCGAGTCAGCCAGGCTGGGAAAAAGAAACGCTCGACCAACTGCGCAAACGGGGCCAGGATATGCAGCTCCATCCCATGCAAATTCTCAAGGTCAGTTCGCCCAATCGGGGTTCCGCCGCCGAGGTGAAGGAGGATGGAACCATCCTGGCATTGGCCCAACAGGCCCGCTCGCCATCGATCATGATGCGCGTCCCCGACACCCTGAGCAACAGCCAGCAGCCGATCACCGGTTTGCGGCTTGAATTCCTGCCGCACGGGTCGTTGCCGGCCGGAGGCCTGGGCCACGGCAGAAAACCAGGCTTCCCGGGTAGTTTTATTCTCACCAGTTTCTCCGCATCCGCCGATGTGCTGCCGGCGGCCCAAGTCGATTTGTACAAGACGCTACCCATTCACGAAGTCACGGCAAGTAGCAGCCATCCCGATTACCCAGCTCGAAGCTGCCTGGACCCGCGCGACCGGTATGGCTGGTCTCCGCACCCGTACAATCAAACCCGACAACATATCACTTTCACGTTCGAACAACCGGTCAACGCTTCCCAATCGCCTTACCTGACGGCGCTCTTGGTCTGGGGAGGGGGCGAATTTGGCGGCGCGGCCCAACTGGTCGCCGGTCAATATCGCGTCTATGCCATCACCGGTGCCGACGACGGAACCAACCTGCCCGCGAACATTCAAGCAATCCTGCAAAAGGGGGCCGATAACCGATCGATATCCGAACAGCAACAACTGCGTACCTACTACGCAAGCGTGGCTCCCGAACTGAAAAATTTGCATTATGAAATTGCCAACTTGATTGAGCGGCTCGATGTCTTGACTCAGCTCCATAGGGTGATGGTGATGAATACCGCGGCCAGGCCGCGGCAAACCCACATTCTCCGCCGAGGCCAGTACGACCAGCCCGGCGAACGGGTCCATCCGGGTGTGCCTGCCTGCTTGCCACCGCTCGCGGAAGTGCCCGCCGGCGGCGAAGCCAACCGGTTGGACCTGGCAAAATGGCTGGTCCGTCCCGATCACCCGCTGACCGCCCGGGTGGCGGTCAACCGTCTCTGGCAGATGCTCTTTGGCACGGGCCTGGTGTCAACTTCCGCCGACTTCGGCTCCCAGGGCAGCCCCCCCAGTCACCCCGAGTTGCTGGACTGGCTGGCAGTCGATTTTGTCGAAAGCGGTTGGGATATGAAACGGCTGATTCATAAAATGGTCCTATCGGCCACTTATCAGCAAGCCTCCTACGTGACGCCTGCCAGCCTGCAAAACGATCCGACCAATCGCCTGTTGTCCCACGGCCCCCGGTTTCGTCTCCAGGGTGAGTTTATCCGGGATGCGGCGCTCAAGGTGAGCGGCTTGCTGGTGGAGCAAATTGGTGGTCCTAGTGTCAAACCGTATCAACCGCCTGGACTTTGGAAGGAAATCAGTCACTTCGGCAGCACTCCAGCCACCGCTCAGGCCTTTGTCCAGGATCATGGCGGTAAGCTCTATCGGCGCAGTATGTATACGTTCTGGAAACGAACGGTTCCGCCCCCATCGATGATCAGTTTCGATGCCCCAAACCGGGAACTTTGCACCCTCCATCGACAGACCACCAACACGCCTTTGCAGGCCCTGGTCCTGTTGAATGATCCTCAATTTGTCGAGGCCAGTCGAGCCTTCGCCGAGCGGATCCTCAACGAAGGTCCCGGAAAGGACCGCAAGGATATCGAAGTGAAAATCCGTTTTGCGTTTGAGCTGGCCACGGCTCGAGTGCCCACGCCACAAGAAATCGGCATCCTCAAACAGACTTACCTGCGGAACCTCAAACAGTACCGCAAGTATCCGGATCGGGCCCTGGCCACTCTTCGAGTTGGTGAATCGGATCGTGGTCTCCAGTTCGACCCGGCCGAACACGCAGCCTGGACCAACGTAGCCAGTCTGATCCTGAATCTGAGTGAAACGATCACGAAAGGATGAATCCAATTCGGAATGCGGAAGCTGGGAAGGGGTCAGGGACAAGTTTTCGGCTTGCACGTCCATCTGCTTAATAAGCTGGTTGGCCGACCCGGTCCACCCGTGTCGGCCGAACGCCGGAGTTGCTTGGCCGGCTCCGTCGAACCTCCGTTGGAGCCGACCCGGCCACGCCCTCTCGTGACGTCGTGTCACTCGCGGGCGGCTCAACTCCGGCGGTTGGCCGAAAATCGTACCAGACCCCGCCCTCCTGTTGGCATGCCGTTCCTCACTGAACACCGAAACACTGGCCCCGACACCTGGCCCTGACACCTGACACCTGACACCTGACACCTGA
>JAJRWS010000296.1 GCA_024276705.1 Planctomycetota bacterium
CGGAGAAACAACTTCTAGGAATTAATCGATTTTTGTTCCACTTGTCATCCTGAGCGCAGCGAAGGATCTCCTGCTTGTAGTACGCAGCAACTAGCCTCAACGAGAGATCCTTCAGTCGTCGACCAAAACAAGTTTCGGTGCCCGCTCCATCAGGATGACAGGAATAGCACCGATAGCACTGCTTAATTAAACGGCATTGCCCCTAACCCCTAACCCCTAACCCCTAACACCTAACACCTAACACCTAACACCTAACCCCTAACACCTGACACCTGACACCTGACACCTGACACCTGACACCCGACACCCGACCCCCGACCCCCGACACCTGAACCCGAACCCTGAACCCTATCATTTACTGTAGCTGCTTTTTAAGCCGCTCTAAGCCCCCTATCCTACCCATGGAGAATACCACCATGAAGAATGATCAGCCGATTCCACAACCGAGCACACGGCGCGATTTTCTCAAACGTTCCGCCACCGTAGCTGCGGGTGCCACCGTGGCTCCGTTGGCGCTCCACCGGGCGGCACACGCCGCCGGCAGCGGTGTGATCAAAGTCGGGTTGATTGGCTGTGGCGGTCGGGGGTCCGGTGCCGCGGTCAACGCGATGAATGCCGGCAAGGATATCCGGCTGGTGGCCATGGGCGATCTTTTCGCCGACAAAGCCCGGTCGTCCCGTGACCGGCTCGCCAAGCTCAGGCCCGAGCAGGTGAAAGTGGACGACGACCACACGTTCGACGGTTTCGACGCTTACCAGAAGGTAATAAGCAGCGATGTGGACGTAGTGCTGATCGCCTGTACGTCGCGTTTCCATCCACAGTTCCTGCAGGCCGCCATCGCTGCCGGCAAGCATGTCTTCGTCGAGAAGCCGCACTCGGTGGATGTGTCGGGATTGAGTACTGTCGAGGCCGCTTGTGCGGAAGCCAAAAAGAAAGATCTTGCTGTCGTCTCCGGCCTTTGTTGGCGGTACGACCCGGCAGTTCGTGAAACGATGCGGCGAGTCCAGGACGGAGCCATTGGCGACATCGTATCCATCGAGGAATCTTACATGCGCACGCCCTACCATAGGACCGAGCGCAAGTCGGAATGGACGGAACTGGAGTATCAATTCCGTAATTGGTATCACTTCTGCTGGCTTTCGGGCGATGACATTTTGCAGTCGTTACTCCACAGTTTGGACAAGGCGGGATGGGCCATGGGCGATCAGCCGCCTGTCGCGGCGTTTGGCTTGGGCGGGCGGTCCTCGATCGTCAAGCCTACCGACGGCGACCAATTTGACCATGCCTCGATCGGCTATGAATATGCCAATGGCGTGCGGCTCTATGGTTTCAGCCGGGCCCAGACTGGCGTGTTCAATCAGACGACCGATGTGATCCTGGGGACCAAGGGCCAGGCTCACATGCCGAGTCGCTGCAAGATCGTCGTGGGTGGGAAAACAGTTTGGCAATGGGACCGTCGCCAGAAAAAAGCCAATATGTACGACGTGGAACACCAGGAGCTGTTCGCTTCGATTCGAGCAGGCAAGCCGATCAACAATGGGCAGTACATGATCCGCAGCACGATGCTGGCGATCCTGGGCCGTATGGTTTCCTACACGGGCGAGAAGATGACCTGGGAAGACGCCATGAAATCGGCGGAAGCGATTGGACCCGAACAGATTACATGGGACACGAAGCCGCCGGTCCAACCGGGGCCCGATGGCATCTACCCGGCGCCCATCCCCGGTTTCCCCAAAAGCTAAAGAGGGCTCACATTTGCAGCAATAAACAGCAGTAAGGAGAATAACATGAGTTTTGTGCGGACTACTATCGTGCTGGGATTCGTTGTGGGAAACATGGTACTGTCGTTGTCGACGGGTCGCGTCCTTGCCGACGAGGCGAAGGTCAAGACGCTATTGTTGGTCGGAGGCAGCATCCACGACTGGAACGGTATCGGCGATACCGTCGAGAAGACCTTGAGGGAGTCGGGCAGGTTCGACGTGACCCGAGTCAACAACGATCTCGACGCGCTGCTGGCCGAGAGGATCAAGCCGTACAAACTGGTCGTGTTCTACTGGACTCTTGGTGAACTGACGGCAGAGCAAAAAGCGGGAATCCTCGGGCATATCTCCCAAGGCAACGGATTCGTCACGTTCCACTCCGGGGCGGACTCCTTCCGCGGTGATAGCGATTGGAATGACTTCGTGGGTGGGCACTTCACCAATCACCCACACTACCGCCAATACCAGGTCAGCATGACCACGGTAAAACACCCGATCAGCAAGGGCATCGGCGAGTACATGACAACGGATGAGCAGTATATTCTCGACTACGAGAAGGACAAAGTAACCGTGCTGGGCAACGGTCTGTACAAGGGCGAATTGATGCCGGCGCTTT
This sequence comes from Planctomycetota bacterium, assembly GCA_024276705.1. GTDB lineage: Bacteria > Planctomycetota > Planctomycetia > Pirellulales > Lacipirellulaceae > JAJRWS01. The sequence goes on from JAJRWS010000296.1 coordinate 2,377, forward strand.
GGGTCAAGCCTTATGGAAAAGGTCGTGTATTCTACAATTCCGGTGGGCACGATCCGAAAGCCACCAACCAGTCCATGTTCAAGAAACTTCTCGTGCGGGGCTGCCTGTGGGCGGCTGGCCGCCCGATTGTTGAATAATGACAAACCTGGCGTGTTTACCGCCATTTAGAGGCGGCAGATAAATAACTTGCCGATTTCAAGTAGGATATTTCGGCTTCCCTTCGTACTCAGCGAAGCGGTACTCGTACTCAACGACCGTGTGATACCCGCCATGCGATTCGAGTACGAGTACCGGCTGACGCCTGAGTACGAGTACGATAGTAGTTTCCGCCCCCTTTCAGGGGCTTTTCTCAGGCCACCTGCTCTGCAGGTGGTACCTGACTATTATGGCCATGAATGTTGCAATCGGTGGGCTGGGCCATTACAATCTCCAGCGGTTTGCGTGATCTCATTCCGAGGCATGTTCGGTGGAAATTTTCACTCCCCACGCACGGGCGTTACGGCAGGCTTTGGCCGGGCTTCTGGCTCTGCTGGCCATCATCTGCTGCTTCGCCACTCCAGCCCACGCCCTGGATGCCCGCATGCAATGGGTGGAAGTCGAAGTGGCCCTCGCGCCGAACAAAAAGGCCATGGTCCAATACAAGATCCGCTGGCAAGTCCAGCGGGGGACGATGGGCGGATTTTATTTTCAGGGCGAGCAGGGCCGAATCGACTGGCACCGGCCTGGCTGCGGCGCGGTCGTCGAGGGCCAGCGCCGTTTTGAGCTGGAATTGAAGGATCTCGGTAACCGCTGGGATGTGCTCCTTGCCCGGGGGGAACGGTTCGGGCCGGGGGAGATCACGTTCGTACTGACCTATTTCACCGATGTCGCGGCGACCGGCAATCTGGCCAGAACCACCTCGCCCGAACAGGATAAGCTGGTTGTCTTCAATTGGGCCCCAGTCCAGTGGGACGCACCGTTGGCGCATGAGACGGTCCTGGTTCGCTGGCCCATCCAGGTCGAACAGCCGAAACTGTCGCTCCAGGAGGTAACGAAACTCGGATTCCGCACGGAGAAGTTCGTCAACCAGCGTTATAAGCTCGACTACCTGGGCCGAACCGGTACGGCAGTTTCCGCGCCGGTGGAGCCCCAGCATGCCGAACGCCAACTGGTGGTTCGTGCGCACAAGGAACACCTGCGTGCACGCGAAAAGTTCCTGCTGACCTATTACGTGCCGGCCCAAGTGTTTGCGGAGACGGTCCTGCCGCAGCGGGTTCCGCCCAGGGAGAATGTCAAGCCGGACGGGGGGTCGGGACTGGTGCTGCCTGCGATGCCGCGCGTCGACGGCCTCCGTCCCGAGCGTGACGCACGGCGTCGTCCGCTGGTCCTGTTTGCCCTCCTCGGCGGGCTTGCCGCCGCCGGCTTCCTGATCGTTCTGGTGAAACACCGCACGCTCCTCCAGGCAGCCGAGAAACTGGGCGAAGTCCGCTGGGACCGTGACGACTGGATCGTTCCCTCGATCGAGCTCAAGAGCTTCCGCCACAATGGCAAGGTGGCCAAACTCAACGCCATCGAAGCAGGCTATCTATGCGACGTACCTCTCAAGACACTCGTCGGCCTGATGATCCTGGAGATGGAACGTTTCCAAGTGGTGGAGGTACTCGGGCGCGATCCGCTGCAACTCCGTATTCTGGGCCCTTTGCCGGCCGGTTTTACCCACTACCATCAGCGGTTGCTGGATGCCGTGGGGCCGGACGGCCAGTTCGCCGCGAGCACCCCGGCCGACCTAGTCCGGGCGATCACCGGAGGCATCCAGGAAAAGGCGTGGGATTGCGACCTGGAAGCAACTCGAAAGCAGTATCAGAAAGAGTTCTCACGACAGTTCCGCCAGGCGGCGCCCGCGGCGGAAGCGTTCTGGGAAGGGACAGAAATACCTGCTGAGCCGCGGGACGGCTTGTCGGTCGATCGTCGCCGCTCCAACTATTATGCCTTCTACCACCGTTACTTGCATCAGCCAGAAGTACGGCCCGCACGGCAAGGGCGCGTGGAGCAGCTTGGCCAGGCGCTGGCCGATCCCGACGGCCTGATTCAGCATAGCTATTCCTACTTTCTGTCAGGTGGCTTTGAAGCCGGCGCCGAATACGCCGCATCGGCCTGCCACAGCGCATGCCATAGCGCCTGCCATTCCGCCTGCCACAGTGCCTGCCATTCGGCTTGTCATTCGGCCTGCCATTCCGCCTGCCATTCCGCCTGCGTCAGCGGAGGGGCCCACTGATGGTGCAGAACGAAACGATACAGACAGGGCAACTCACCGTGCTAGAGCCGGCTGAAGTCGCGAATGACCGTTTGCTGCAGGGACCTCGAGAGGGTGCCGACGCGGCACCTTGGATAGAGAGAAAAATGGCCGGATCGGAGTCCGCTGTACAGCACGATTCAGACGACCCAACGTTTGGCTCGGAGCTTGAGCATCTTGCCTGGATTGATCCGTTTGTTGCCGGAATTCGCCCTTATGTGCGCGTACGACCCGAAGATGGCGTTCTGATCCGGATGCCAACCGACGTGTTCGAATTGAACCGATCGGGACTTATCCTGCTAGAACGGGCACTCCGGGGAGAGACCATCCGGCGAATCGCCCAAGCGGCCGGTGTGCGGAAAAACCCG
>JAJRWS010000297.1 GCA_024276705.1 Planctomycetota bacterium
ACGAAGAGAAGCCAAAATACCCAACTTGAAATGGGGAAGTTATTCCTCGTTCGCTCCTTAGGTGAACTCATCCACGGTCTTGGCTTCGTCCTCAGCCGGCTGATCGGCCGATTTCCAACTACGAATTACCTGGTCGATATTGCTGGCCAATTCAATGACTGGATCCGTGATATCGACATCGGTGGTACCTTTTTCACTCGCAGTTGCAATGACTGGCCGAAGAGCATCTGCCAACCCTTGCAATTGGCCTTTGACTTCAGGGTTCGCGCCCGCCGAAACGGCGTCGATCCCTTGCGTGAGTGCTACCAGGCGGTCCAGTAGTCGACGTCGCTGGTAGTGTGGCCCTGAATCCAGCCCTCCCGCTGCTCTGCCTGCCTGGTAGGCGCCACGCTGGAACTGGCCGGCGCTGCCTCGGAGCATTTCCTCTTTGAAGTCGCGGGCACGACCGGCCTCGTCGCTGGTGACTGCTTGTGCCAGGTTGCCCAGGGTTACCACCGTTGTGGTCCTGTCCAGCCCCTGGGCGGCTGAGTAGTCCATCTCCTTGAGAAGGGCTGCCACGCGGCAACGGTCTTCCAGGCTCATCTTCTGGTCCCCGATCATGCTGAGCAGGGCTTTATTGACCGCTTCGTCGGGGCCGGATGAGGCAAATTGTCGAGCCAATACCTGCCCTGCCAGGCATTTCAGCCAATGGTGCACCTCGGGCGTCATCTCGGCCGGTGTCTCCTGCTGCTCGATGAGCTGAATGGCCCTTTGTGTCACTCGAGATTGATACTGTGGATCGATGCCAAATCGTGCATGGCGTTCCAGTCCGACCAGGGCTCCCACTTTCAACATGGGGGGGATTTTGACCTTTTTAATCTCGTCCTTTTCCAGCAGGTCCAACAGGGCGTCCGTGCCTGCTGGAAGCGGGATAGGTGGAGCTCCCTTGGTGGCATACTTTTGATCCAACTCTCCCAGGATCAAGACAGCATTGTAGCGGACGGCCGGGTGGTACCGGCCCGTGGCAACTACGCGCATGGCCTTCAGAGTCAGGCCGGTGATGTAGTCTTGCGTCGGCTTGGAGGTGGAACTGCGTAAAATTCGTTTGAAGAGATCCTCTCGCGACTTGGCCAATCGGCCCAGGCCTTGGGGGCTGGTGTCGGTCATGATTCGGAAATAATACTTCTTAAAATAGTCGTCGATTGCCCCACGATTTGCCGCCAATGCGCTCGGGTTGCGCAGGGCTTGCATTACCTTGGTGCGCAACGCCTTAGCCGCCTTGGCGCTAACCGTTGGCTTGAGGGTGTCGTACTGCTGGGCAGTAGCGAGGCGGGTTGTCGACCATTCCAAGCTGGACAGTACGAGTATCAACGCAATAGCGCCCCAACGTGGCAACATGACCTTTTCTCCCGGTGTTTTCGGAAATCCCGTATGATCGGAAACTCCGTGTTCTCAGAAATTGGGTTCACTCAGAAAAGTCCGCAATTGTTACTTGCCAGGCGACGGCGCCCCGCCGGCACAATATATTCAGCACGATGCACTCCGCACGGTGCCCCTTGCGTTACGGATACTCCGATACTCAAGAAATCACGGTGTATTAAGAATACGGTCTCCACCCCCCCAGAATCCACCCTACCAACGGGGTATTACTTATGTCAAGCAAAAGGAGCAAAGGGCAGGTCGAGTCATGCCGATTTTACGGCCCCAGCGACAGGTGGATGCAAAGTCTCGGCTAATCGTCGCGGGATTCGCAAGAAATCGTAATCCAGCTACACCCGATAACGAACTTCTGCCCAGATTGGGCGGAGAAGAGACATTCCAAGGGTGCTTGTCCCCAGGGCGGCACGGCCCCAGGGGTAGCTTGTTGGCCGTCGTTGACAGAGATAAACTATCGCGGAGGGCGCCATTGGGGTAGCCTCTCCCGCTCAACCACTGGCAAGCGATCACCTCGTGCAAGATGTTGTTATTACAGGTATGGGGATTTTCTGCCCGGTCGGTATAGGCCGTGAGGCGGTCTGGTCCTCGGTTGCCGCTGGTCGCAGTGGCATTCACACCATAGCCGAGCAGGTTGCTGGAAATATGCCGATCCCCTTTGGCGGCGAGGTTACCGGTTTTGAACCCAAGCAGTATGTCCGGCCTCGTAAATCGCTCAAAGTGATGTCGCGTGAGACGCAACTGGGGTTTTCGGCAGCCCAATTAGCCTGGTCCGACGCGGGATTGAATGATTTCAAATTCGATCCCGAGAGGCTTGGCGTTGTCTGTGCGGCCAATATGTTCAGTTGTGAGATGGCAGAGGTCAGTATGGCCTTCGGGCGTTGCGCGGACCGCAGCGGAGACGACGGGCGGGGACGGTTCGATTTCAACCGGTGGGGCTCCGAAGGCATGCGCCAGATGTATCCCCTGTGGCTGCTCAAGTACCTGCCCAACATGACCGCTTGCCATATCAGCATAGCCCTCGATGCGCGTGGGCCGGTCAATACCATGGTGCAAGGAGATACGTCGGCCCTACTGGCGATCATCGAAGCGGCGGACCTGGTGGCTCGAGGAACTGCCGATGTGATGCTGGCTGGTGGTACGAGTTCCACCGTGACCATTCTGGCTCAGACTTGGTTTGCGGGGGCGAGGCTTTCGACTTGCAAGGATTCTCCGGAGGAGGCTTCTCGGCCTTTTGACGCATCCCGAGACGGTGCGGTAGCCAGTGAAGGCGCCACTCTGTTTGTGCTGGAGAGCCGTCGGCATGCCGAGGCTCGTGGGGCCCGTATTGAGGCAACGATTCTGGGACATGGCCGGCGGTGTGAACCGTGTGCCGACACTCAAAGTCCTACGGGTCTGGCTGTGCGATTGGCGGTTGAGGCAGCTTTGGTAAGTGGGCGGATCAGACCAGAGGAAGTGGGGCATGTCAACGCGCACGGGCTCAGCACGCGCGAGGATGATATCCTCGAAGCCCAGGCGATACGGCGAGTCTTGGGCGAAGTGCCGGTCACCGCTCCTAAAAGCTATCTGGGCAATTCGGGGGCGGGGAGTGGGGCGACGGAACTGGCCATCAGTCTGCTCGGCCTGGAGCATAATCTGGTGCCGCCGACGCTCAATTACCAACAGCCCGACCCGGAGTGTCCGGTAAATGTCGTAGCGCAACTGCAGCCGGCTCGTTCCCCCGTGGTGTTGGCACTCAATCACAAGCTTACCGGTCAGGCAGCGGCCCTGCTGGTAAGGGCAGAGTGAAAAAGGGGTCGGGAGCCTTTTCGTCAATGGTAATCTCTGCTCCCGACCCCTTTTTCACTTCCTGACTCCTTTTTCACTTCCGCATCGCCCGGTCGATGTCGCGTTGCATGTCACGCTTTTTAAGGGACTCGCGCTTGTCGTATTGCCGCTTTCCGCGACAGAGCCCCAGCAGCACCTTTGCCCGCCCCCGTTTGAAATACATCTTCAACGGCACCAGCGTCAGTTTGTTTTCATAGGCCTGACCGGCAAATTTTTGTATTTCCCGACGATGCAGCAACAACTTGCGTTGGCGTCGTGGTTGGTGATTCAGCCGATGGGCGTGGCCGTACTCCTGAATGTCACAGCCAACGAGCCAGACTTCGCCTTGGATCACGCGCCCGTATGCTTCCTCCAGCGATAAGAGGCCATTGCGTAAGCTCTTCACTTCGCTTCCCACCAACACAATTCCGCACTCGATGGTATCGAGTACATGGTAATTGTGCCGTGCCTTGCGATTCTTGGCGATCGGCCGCTCGTTCTTGTCGGCCTGCTTGGAAGAGGCCTGCTTGGGATGCTGCTTGGACGTGGCTCGATCTCCAGTAATTGGTAAGCAGTGGTCTGTCAAATCGCAGTACTGCCAAATTGCCACGCAGCCGGGACGTGGACCAGGGTGATAAGCCGCCCGGGAACCGGCGTTTTTGATAGCCAGCGTTTTGCCCAGGTCGGCTCCATCGACCACTATTTGAAGCTACCGTAATTATAGGGTCAACCGCGGAGCAGTAGCATATGTTTTCCACGAAAAAGGACTTACAATCCTCCTGGTTCGCAGAGTGGTCCCTCGAGCGGGGGGCCGGTTTCCAGGCTTGGAGAAATCACCGGGAAGTTGGTGCCAAGCGTGCCAAGGACGGGTGATTTGGGTGGATCGAGAGGATCTGTTGCTTCTTGGCCATGCACCGCGTGCAAGTCAAGGTGAAGTTGGGTGCATTCCAGGTATCGCCTGCGAACCTGCTCCTGATCGAGAATCAACCGTTTCAATTGGCTGCACTCGGTAGCGGAGATCTGGTCATCCAGCAATGCCCAGATTAACTTTTCCGCTATTTCCAGCATCGAGTCATCGGTAGATTCATCCGTGGGCAATTCCGCAACCAGTCGTCGTCGCTGATCGTCCGGTTCGGATTGTGGTGGAATCGGAAGATTATTCTTGCTTGCCATGGGGGGCCTCGATCTGCCAGGATGTCCTCTACCTTAGCTTCGGCAGAGAACCGGGGAAGAGTGCAGGCATTTACCAAAGAACCGAAAACACCACAAGTCGAGCCTTCCCATCACAATCCTTGGGATTGCTAGCACCCACGAGGGTAATGGTTAGAAGCCGGACGACGACTGAACGGCGGCCGCCGTTACCCGATTTCCCTCTTTTTAACTAGCGTCTCGCAACTCGCAACCCGCGTCTCAGGCCATTCAAGATCCTTTGATCTGCAGTACCAAGGCAACCAGTTCGGCAACCGAATTGGCCTCAAATTTGGTGAAGATGCTGCGTCGGCGATTTTCAATGGTGCGTAAACTCACATCCAGGATGCTAGCCATCGATTTGTTGGCTTTTCCCTGAATCATCAGCTCCAGCACTTCGCGTTCCTTGTTGGTCAGGCTTTCCATGCGCTGTTGGAGCTGGGCCTTCGACTGGAGTTGGCTGCGACGCTCGGAATCCGTGGCCAGCGCGTTGCGGACCGCCTGCCACAAATCGTCGTCGTCGTACGGTTTGTCCAGCAAGGTAACCGCGCCATTTTGAATGGCTCGTACGGTCATGGGGGTACTTGCATAGGCAGTCACTACGATGACCGGTATGTGGCAACCCCGGCGGCTCAGTTCCTCCTGCAGTTCGATGCCGTTGAGGCCCGCCATCCGGTAGTCCGTGATGACGCAACCTGGCTCATCTTGGTATAGCTCCAGGAATTGTTCGGCCGAATTAAAAACGGCCGCCTGCATGCCCATGGAGAGAACCAGGGCACGTACGGATTCGCGCGATTGGCGTTCGTCGTCGACGATATACACGGTTTGTTCGGTATTCATGGCTTCATGAACGCATGGTGTGGGGAGTCTCCGCATCCGCGAGGCGAATTTTCAACCGCTGCTCCCATTGGAACGGATTGGAGCTGAATTCACAAGCTGGGCGCTTCGCGCGAGCCTGCCAGGGACCTTATAATCAAATTCAGTTAATTCCAAGAATGGCCGATGAAGCCGACCCGGCGGGCGTGCGAGCAGATAAAAACGTCGGTTCCCGGGCGGCTTATCGCCCTGCCCCGCGTAGGGCTACGAGGAAATGTGGAAGTACTGAATTTGGATACGCGGCCTTTCCTTTTCGCGCATTTCGTGGTTCTTGTTGTTGGAGAATGAAAATAGGTAGCTTTGAAATTCGGTGATAGGAACCAAAGAATAGAAGCCCACTTGCGAACGATTGGCCCATGATGATCCAGATTGTCGACAATTACGATTCTTTCACTTACAACCTGGTGCAGCGGCTGGGGGAATTGGATAGGGATCTCCAGATTCGCGTTGATCGGAATGACCAAATTACGGTTGCGGAGATTCTCGCCCGGAGACCGGATCGGCTCATTATCTCGCCGGGACCCTGCACGCCTCTCGAAGCAGGCATCTCGGTCGAATGTGTACGCCAACTGGCAGGTCAATTGCCCTTGTTGGGAGTTTGCCTGGGGCATCAATCGATCGGCCAGGCGCTGGGAGCCAAAATTGTGCGGGCCGACCGCTTGATGCATGGCAAGACCGATTTGATTCACCATGACGGCCGGGGCTTGTTTGAAAACCTGGACAATCCTTTCCAGGCCACGCGCTACCACAGCCTCGTCATTCAGCCCGATTCCTTGCCGGATGAGTTGGAGGTTGCCGCCTGGAGTGAGCCTCCCGAAGGGCCTCGGGAAATCATGGCTGTCCGTCATCGACAATTTCCACTGGTTGGCTTGCAATTTCATCCGGAGAGTTTCCTGACCCATGTCGGGTCGACGATCCTACAGCGTTTTTTACAATTGAGTTGAGAGGGGCCGAGCATGTTATCCGTGGACGAAGCGTTTGCCTGTTTGCGAGAACATGTCCGGCCATTGCCCGTGGAAGAGGTGGCATTGGAGGGTGCGTGTGGCTTGCAGTTGGCCCGTGCGATTTGTAGCCAGGACGATTCTCCTCCATTCGACAAATCGATGGTCGACGGATACGCATTCTCGACCCACGATACGGCCCCCACACTGCGGGTGATCGAACAGGTGACCGCCGGCCAGGTTCCCCACCATGCGGTCGAACCGGGCACGACGATTCGAGTGATGACTGGCGCCCCACTGCCCGATGGGGCCGATGCGGTGGTGAAGTGGGAAGATGCACAACGGCTGGATGATGCGACAATTCGTTCACCGCAAGTGATCGCAACGGAGCATGCCACGGCCAGGCGGAACGAATCAGGCGTTCCCATCGAATCGGGGTATTGCGTGTTGCCGCGCGGCGCTGCCTTTCAGACGGGACAGCAGGTTTTGAGTTCTGGCAGGCATCTGCGCCCGGTTGACATCGGCTTACTGGCGGAAATAGGCCGGTTTCAAGTGCCGGTGATTCCTCGTCCACGAGTCGCCGTGCTCCCTACCGGGAACGAGTTGGTCGAGGGAGAAGGGCCCTTGGCGGCAGGGCAGATTCGTAATAGCAACGGGCCCATGCTCCTGGCGGCGCTGCGTCAACTGGGGATGATCACGATCGACCTCGGTATCGGTCGCGACAATCTTGAAGATTTACGCACGCGGATCGAGATGGGACTCGATGCGGATGTGCTGCTGATTTCCGGCGGTGTCTCCGCGGGAGTGCTTGATCTGGTTCCCGACGTGCTTGAATCGCTTGGAGTTCGACAGGTATTGCACAAAGTGAAGATGAAACCAGGTAAGCCACTCTGGTTTGGGGTGCGGGATTCGGGCCCAAGGCGGGTACTCGTTTTTGGCTTGCCGGGCAATCCGGTCAGCACGTTTGTCGCGTTCCATTTATTCGTCAGGCCGGCGCTGGGTACCTTGGCGGGAGCGCCATTTGCAGCCCCGACGCCTAGGGTTGGCCAGTTGTTGGGGCCGGTGGAGCATCGAGGTAAACGGCCCAGCTACCACCCATGCAGGGTAAGCGGAGAGCGGAGAGCGGAGAGCAGAGAGCGAAAAAGGGAAGGGGGAGAAAAACTGGCGGTCGAACCGCTTGCCTGGCAGAGTTCGGCCGATCTGGCGACCCTGGCCCGCGCGGATGGGCTGGCCCTCTTGCCAGCGGGCAATTACCAGCTCGAAGCAGGCCAAAAGGTCGACGTCTTGCCTCTGTGAGCCGCTCCTTACAGATTGCGTGGGATAATTTCCAGGTCGAGGGCGAGCACGAACAGCATCAGGGTGATAATGAAAACGAAACCGATCGTGTGCAGCGCAACGACGAAGCGTTCGCTTGCCGGCCGGCCCCGCAAGCCTTCCCAGGCCAGGAAGACCATGTGGCCTCCGTCGAGAAGTGGAATCGGCAGGAAGTTGATCACTGCCAGATTCGCGCTGAGCATCGTCAGAAACAGCAGCAACTTACCGACCCCTTCAAAGGCGGAGTAGCCGGCCGCTTTGGCAATGGTCACCGGCCCACCGAGTGAAGTGAGAGGGACCTGGGTACCGAGCTTGCGCAGGAAACGAAAAACCATACCTAGCGAGTTGGTTGTTTCCCGTAAACCCCATTGCAACTGTTCACCCAGCGTATGGGCAACGCGCTGACGCCGAACCGCTTGAAAACGGAATCCCCGCTCGGTCAGGAAATAACCCGAAGTGACGACCGGTTCCAGTTCTACCTCGGAGGTGTCCTCCCCTCGCTGGTAGGTCAGCCGGAGTTTTGTGCCAGGTTCCAGCCATTGCATGGCATGGAAAAATGCTGGCCAGTTATGCTGGGCCTGCTGGCCCAGCAGGATCGGTTCCAAGGGTTCCGGCGGAGAAGAATCGGTGGTCTTCTTGGGGAGAATGAATTCGATTTTTGAAATGACATCTTCGCCCCGCAAACCGGCCAGTTCGGCCGGGCTGCCTGGCAGGACCGTGTCGATTCGGTTTAACACCTGGTAGGCAATTCCCAAGGCGGGGGCTGCGAGTGGATCGCCTGGAGCCCGCGTGGTTTCCAGCCAGTCGACGGGCCGTAAAGTCGCCTCCAAAGTTTCCGTTTTCTGATGGCCTTCGTTGGCAACGGTCGCGTGGCGGACGGTCAACTGGATGTTGCGGCCTTGGTCGGCCAGGTGGCGCAATTGTTCAGGGAGTGTGACCGGATCCCAGATGGGTTGGTCTTGGCTGGGCAGTCCGCCGATTTTACGTTGGTCGATCTGGTCGATAAAGTCACCCGCTTGAATGCCAGCCCGGGCGGCGGGTGAGTCTTGCTGGACGGCGGTGATCTGGCCGATTTCCATGACCAGCCCGAGTCGTTTCAGGGGCCGAGGGGCGATGGCGATGGTGACTTCCTCACCTCCGGTCAGTGCCCCGTAAGGATTGTCGGCGGGTGGTTTGCCTCCTCGTCGCACGGTAATCTCAAGCTGCTGCGACTGGTGTTTGACCAACTGGGCGATGAACTGGCGAAAATCATTGACCGCCTGGCCTGCCACGGCAACAATCTGGTCACCCCCTGCAAAGGGTTTGTCCGTCTGGTCTGCTGGAGTACCGGGGAACGCCGGTTTATCCTTATCCAACTGCAACGACAGGGGGCCATAGATGCCGACCTTGGCCAGGCCTTTGCCCTGGTGTGGTGTGATCGTGATGGTTTCGTCCGTGCCAGTCTCAGCCCGGCGAATAACAAACGGAACGCCGTTTTCCAAGTCGCCGAGAGTGACACCACTCATCAACTCGGCAAACGAAGGATTTTCGATGGTATTGACCTGGACCACTTCATCGCCCGTACGGATACCGGCTTGCCAGGCGGGTGCCCCTGGTGCGGTTTGCGAAACCAGGCAAGGGGTGTAGGAAACACCCAGCCGATAGGCCACGCTGGCAAATAGGACCGCGAAAATGACGTTCATGATCACGCCGGCGGAAATAATTGCCATTCGCTGTGGCACGCTTTTAGCCAGATAGCTGCGGCTGTCGACCATGTAGCGTTCGCCGCCTGGCCCGACGATTTCCGTAGCGTCGATCGGCTTTTCGTCGCGGGTGGCATTTCCTTCAGTCGAAATTTGCCCACCACCGTCAACTTGCCCGTCACTTTCAATTTGAGAGAGGCGCACCTGTTCGGCGATATTGGCAGGATTGTCGTCCTGACCCAGCATCTTCACATAACCACCCAAAGGGAGGATGCCAATGCCATATTCCGTTTCGCCCCACTTTCGACTGATTTTATAGCCGCCGATATCAAAGCCGATGAAGAACTTTTCGCACTTCACACCGCACATTTTGGCGACCGCGAAGTGCCCCAATTCGTGCACGAAGATCACCGTGCCCAGACCAATCGCTACTTGCAAAATGACCAGCAGCCACTGGGCCGAACCGACATCCGCCATCAGGTTTATATCGGTGACCACGGCCAAGGATGTTATCTTGGTAATTCCTATCAAGCACAGATCCAACGTGCTACCTCCTCTCGAGCCCAGCGATCCAGTGCAACAAGCTGCTGAAGCGAAGGGTTCGTTTGAAAATGGTGCGAATCGAGAACGCTTCGGCAGGCCGGGACGATCTCGGTAAAGTGTAGCTCACCTTGTAAAAACAAGGCGACCGCGGCTTCATTGGCCGCATTGAGTACTGCGCCACTGCTACCACCGGCACGAGCCGCCTGGTGCCCCAGCTCCAGGGCAGGAAAACGGGCGGGATCTGGCGCTTCGAAATCAAGGGTCATGCCTTGGGACCAGTCGAGCCGTTGGGCCACTCCAGCGACACGTTCGGGATAATGGAGCGCGTATTGGATTGGCAGTCGCATGTCGGGTGGGCTGAGCTGGGCGACGACCGACCCATCGATGAATTCTACCAGCGAATGGACGATTGCTTGTGGATGGATCACCACTTCGATCTGGTCGGCGGTGACGCCAAACAGCCAACGCGCCTCGATGATCTCCAGTGCTTTGTTCATCATCGTGGCGGAGTCGACGGTAATTTTGGGGCCCATGGTCCAAGTGGGATGTTCCAGCGCTTCGGCCAAGGTCACCTGTTTCATCGCTTCGATTGAATGATCTCGAAATGGTCCGCCACTGGAGGTCAATAGCAACCGGTCGACTTCGCCGGGTTGGCCCGCTTGGAGTGCCTGGAAGATGGCGCTATGTTCGCTGTCAACGGGTAGCAAGTGGACGCCCCGATCGTGAGCCAGCTCGGTCATCAGCGAGCCGGCCATGACCAAAGTTTCCTTATTTGCCAGGGCTACCGGTTTGCCACATTCCAAAGCGTGCCAGGTGCTGGCAAGACCAACGCTGCCGACTATGGCTGCCAGTACAAGGTCGATGGGTTCCAGGGCGACCACTTCTTCCAGGGCGTCGGTGCCTAGCAGCAACTCGCAGCCGCTGGGCAACTGAGACCAGTCGAACGCTTCAGCCGCAGCCTGGTCGGTTGCCACGACCCACCGTGGCCGGTGCTCGAGCGTCTGTGCCAACAGCCGGTCCAGCTGCTGATGCGCGGAGAGGGCTGTCGCCTGGAGTCGTCCTTCGCTAGCAGCGATGACTTCCAACGCACGGGTACCGATGCTACCGGTCGAGCCGAGTACGGCGATCTGTTTAGGCTGATCGGTCATGAACTAGGAAAGTGGGCAGTAGGCAGTGGGCAGTAGGCAGTGGGCAGTAGGTAGTGGGCAGTGGGCAGTGGGCAGTAAGAAAATGGTCCCTATACCCCCAACCAGTGCCAATAAGTTGCGAGTGGCGTTGCTTTCCGAGGGTATCGAACCATTGGGTTCTGGTTACGTAAGGCTAGCAGATAGCAGGGTCTGCTTGCCATAATGGTAACGATTGCAGGGATTCCAGAGTGGGCAAACGTGCTATTCTAGGGCGCCCGCCTGGCAGCGGCAAGCGATGTTGCATTCCGAGATGGGGTGTCTCGGTTTATTGAGTTTTTCTCCATGCTAACCTAGGATGGGGGGAGCAAGGGCTTAGGATGGGGGAAGCAAGGGCCTGGGATGGGGGAAGGAGGGCCTTGGATGACGCCGTTGGCTTATACACTATCGAGCCGGCTCCGCGACGTATCATGGAAATACCGGAGTTTATTTTTAGCCGTCTGTAGAAGGAATGTGTCTCCACATCAGGACAAATTGAGAATCGATGGACAATACGAACGAGCATGAGAAGCAATCTGCCGACAACAAACCGGGGAAAAAACCGGACAAGAAAGCGGGGCCGCAGTCCAGTAATCTGGTGTGGTACCTGCTGGGTCTGGGGGTGTTATTGCTTTTGCTGGCCACGGCGTGGACCGGGCAAGATCAGCAACGCATCGACTGGAGTGACCTGGAACAGTTGATCGAGGTCAGTAATCCCGAGAATGCCGAGGGGCCCGACTATATCGAGATTGACGGTGAGATTAATGGCAAGCCTTACCGATTGCGATTGAGCAGTCCCGAAAAAATCGAAATCAGCTTGACCGAGGTGGTCGGGACCGTCAATCTTCGCAAAGCACCCTTGCCCACCGGTTTGGCATTGTCCGCTGCCGGCTCTTCTCAAGGCGAGGAGGACTCAGGTACGGTCTCGATTGCAGATGCCCAATTCAGCGAGCCGAAGCGAGTCCGTTTCAAAACCTCACGGTTGCCGACCGAGCAAAGGCTCGATCAGTTGCTGGCGGACAATCACGTCCCTTACCGGGTGGCAGACGAGCCCAATCCGCTTTTAGCCTATGTGCCCATGTTGCTGCTCACCGGCATGTTTGTGCTGTTGTTTCTTGTGATGATCCGCCGAATGGGGGGGGCAGGTTCTCCCATGGCATTTGGCCGCAGTCGGGCGAAGCTCTACGCCCAGGAAGATATCGATGTCACGTTTGATGATGCGGCCGGAATCGACGAAGCGGTTGATGAGCTCCGCGAAGTGGTCGACTTCTTGGCGAACCCGCAACGCTATCAGCGGTTGGGGGGACGCATCCCCAAGGGCGTGTTGCTGGTTGGCCCCCCCGGCACGGGAAAAACTTTGCTGGCGAAGGCGATTGCCGGCGAGGCGAGTGTGCCTTTTTTCAGCTTGAGCGGTTCGGACTTTGTCGAGATGTTCGTGGGGGTGGGAGCCGCGCGAGTGCGGGACATGTTCCAGCAAGCCGAGCAGCGTGCTCCTGGCATCATTTTCATCGACGAGCTCGACGCGTTGGGGAAGACTCGTGGCAGCGGCCAGATAGGTGGTCATGACGAACGTGAGCAAACACTCAACGCGCTCTTGGTGGAGATGGACGGTTTTGGCTCCAACAGTGGGGTAATCGTCCTGGGCGCGACGAACCGGCCTGAAACTCTCGATCCGGCCTTGTTGCGACCCGGACGGTTTGACCGCCATGTGCTGGTCGACCGGCCCGATGTGGCGGGTCGCGAAGAAATTCTCAATGTCCACCTGAAAAACATCCGCATGGGCGAAGATGTGGAAGTGAAGAAAGTGGCCGGGATTACCAGTGGGTTTGTCGGTGCCGATCTGGCCAATCTGGTTAACGAAGCGGCTCTGTTGGCGGCCCGCAATGGCAAGAAGTCGGTCGGCATGGAAGAACTCAACGAAGCGGTCGAGCGGACCAGTGCGGGCTTGGAGAAGAAAAAGCGGATCATGCACGAGGAGGAGAAGTTGCGGGTGGCCTACCATGAAGGTGGCCATGCCCTGGTTGCCAGTTCCCTGCCCAACACCGACCCGGTCCACAAGGTTTCGATCATTCCCCGCGGGTTGGCCGCGTTGGGCTACACGATGCAGCGGCCCGAGCAGGATCGGTACTTGATGACGCAAGGCGAGCTGGAGAGCCGCATCCAGGTGCTGCTCGCCGGCACGGTGGCCGAAGAGATTGTCTTTGAAGACATCTCCTCCGGGGCCCAGAACGATCTGGAACGGGCCACGGAAATTGCCCGTAGCATGGTGATGGACTTTGGCATGAGCCGGCTGGGTCGAGTGAACTATCGCGAAACGGGACGCAGCCCCTTCCTGGCGGCCAGTGGCGAGATTCCACGGGCACAGTCGCATAGCGAGCAGACCGCCCGTGAAATCGACGAGGAAGTCAAACGGATCATCGAGGAGGGCCTCGACCGAGTGCGCCATATCCTGGCCAAACGGCGCAAGGCGCTCGAAGCGACGGCGCGTGAACTGATACAGCAGGAAGTGATCGACGCCGAGGAGTTGGCTCGGATCATCGAGGAAAACTCTCCCAGCCCGTTGATTGTTCCCGGTACCGAAGTCGAACCAAAGATATCACCGGCAGAGGCCAAAGGCCAGGCGGACGACGCGGCTCATGGCTGAGGTTCCGCAAACGGACCAGCGGCATCCCGTGGAACGTTATTTCTCTCGCGGCGCCCGGCGCTACCATGAGTATGCTACGTTCCAGCGCCAGATTGCCGAAAATCTGGCGGCCCGCTTCCTGGCGGCTGTGCAACCCGATTCGATTCTGGAGCTCGGTTGTGGAACCGGTTTTCTTACCCGGGAGCTGGGCGATCGGTTCCCGCGGGCGACGATCGAGGCGATGGATTTATCGCCTGAGATGATCCAGGTGGCCCGAGAGGCCATGCCTTCCCACCCGGTCCGTTGGCAAGTTGCCGACATGAACCGCTGGCGCGCTTCGCAACCTTACGAATTGGTGGCCAGCAGTACGGCGCTGCACTGGGCCGATTCGCTCAGCATGCAGTTTCGGCGTATCCAACGGTACCTGGTGCGGGAGGGCAATCTGGTCGCGGCGATCATGGCTGCCGACACGCTTACGGAGTTGCGGCAGTTGCGTCTGGAGGTGGCGCCAGACAAAGTGCCCGAACGGCGGTTGCCATCCGCACGGCAGTTGCGAGTGGCTTTGGCGGAAGCCGAGTTGGAGTTATGCCAATGGGAACAGGTCACTTGTCGGCAGACTTTTCGCTCCGCTCGGGACTTGTTCCGCACGTTGCGGTGCTCGAGTTTCACGGGCGGTCCCTTTGCAGCTTCCTCGAGCCGGCCCCTGGTCCGGTCTGAACTGGAGCGGTTGCATCGATTGTATCAGCAACGCCACGGTGATACTCAAGGGAATGTTCACGCCACGTTCCAGGTGATCTATCTACGGGCGAGGCGGCACTAGTTTCCCGGGCGGCATGGTCTTTTAGGCGAGCGGACATCGGACAGTTATTTCTCGAACGATCCTTAGCGAACTCCCCGGCCCC
>JAJRWS010000298.1 GCA_024276705.1 Planctomycetota bacterium
GAAAAACTGGATGTTTACCGCCTCTCGATGAAGCAGAAAGTCAACAACCAAAAACGGAATGGGACCGTATAGTCGCCAGGCTCAGCCGCTTAGTACGACTGCGCTAAGGCAAGTCGCAAAAGGAACCGCGAATAAACGCTAATAGGGTAGAGATAATTAACAAGAATACGCATTAGTGTTCTGTTTTGCCTGGCAGCTTACACCAGAACCGACGGGAACCGGAACGTAAATAAAAAGGTTGAAAACACTAATCCACGCTAATCTGCGCTCATGAGATTCAGAATTAGCGTCCATTCGTGTCCATTCGCGGTTTTTTCTTTGTTCTTATTCTTTCTCCATTCTCATGCGGTCTACTCTCTACTTACTACTCAAACTGAAAACATTGAGAACCACGAAACAGACGAAAGGACACGAAAGAAAGGTGTATTCTGGTAGCATTTACGGATTTCCGTTCAGGCTTGCAGCTCCTATTTACGCTACTGAATTTTCGTAGATTTCGTTTTTTTCGTGGTTGCACTTTTCACTTGCAGTTACTACTGCTTTCTTTCCCTGAACCCTGACCCCCTGTCACAACGGTGGCGGGTTGCGGCGTGGGGGGCGGCGCGGGGTTTTTCGCTGGCGTGGGGGACGCGGGGGCCGGTTGTTGTTGACGGCCCGTTGAGGTTCGAGTTGGGTGAAATCTTCCTCCCAGCGCCAACCAAGAGGGGTCGCCAGTTCGCGCCTGGCCAGCAGGGCCCAGGGAGTACCGGCATGTTGCTGTTCGACCCGCTGCAGGTAGCTGCGAGATTTCTTCGCGATTTTTTCCAGGGGGCTGCTGGCCTGATTTTCGTCGGCTTTCAGTACCCAGGTGTTATTCTTTTCGTTCGCAAAACGCATGCCTTGCTTCGCCTTGGCAAGCATAACATTGTAACCGGCCGTGCGGACCTGGGTAGCCAGGGCGCGGCCTAGAGCCAGGTCGTAGCCTGCTTGCCAGCGTGGTTTGCGCAGTTTGGATCGGTCGGCTTCGCCAGCCAGCAGAATCTGACAAAGGCGGTCGATTTTGGGCTGCAGTAATGCGGCGGCCCGTTGTGCTCGCGACAGGTTGGCCGCCAGGGCCGCCTGGTCGCGCTTGGGAAAGCGCAGACGAACATTCTTCATCGGCGTGGTCCATGACAGGCGGGCCGCTTCGAGGAGTGCTCGCCGGGCCCGGTTGGAAGAGGCCAAATGCATGTACTCCTGAATGGGTACGTAGTCGGGTCGATAGGGACGCATCTTGTCGGATTCAAAGAAAGCTTCGAAATGGGCTGCCAGGTTGTCTGTTTCAAAACCACTTACATGCCGGCCGACGACCCGGTTCGGGTGGGCCGAAAAATAGAGCCCACCCGTTTCATGGCAGAGTCGGGTGAGACCGAAGGGCCCAAACCCCGAATCGAGTAACGGATCGTCGGAACCATTGAAATAGAGCTTTAAGCGTTCGGGCAGTAGTGATTCGGGGCCTAATCGGACAGGAACCCATTGGGGGCGCTGATCGAAGTTGGGGTCCGGATCGACCCATTTGACATGGGCCGTGCGGCGACCAAACGGGGCTGGACGTCCGACGACGTAAACAGGCATCGTCAGGCGCCGGCAAAGATCGACGGTTTGGTCGAGTTGATCGATGTCGTCGCCCGCCTCATCGGTGAACACAATCATCATGACATTGCGGCGTCCATGTTTTGGAGTTCGGTAGGAACGATATTTGGCCGCAACCATTGCAATGGCATGAAAGACATTTTCTTCACTGGAAGTGGCGTCCTGAATCGAGGCAATGGCCGCTGTGATTTCGTCAAGCTGATCGGTCGGTTTGGGCGTGAGTATCTGAGGTTCGGCGGCGAACCCTATCACGGCGGTCAAGAGTGGTTTGTCATGATGTTTGGCAAACGCCGGATTCTTAGCGGCTTCGATGAGCCCCAATTCCTGATAAATGCGATCGAACCGTTTTAGGATGGCTGTTCGTTCGGTCCGCATGCTACCCGATTGATCGAACAGCCAAACTACAAGTGTCGGCTTTTGTTCCAGTGAAATGAGGATTTCGTGGGTAATTCGATCGATTGCCCCCAAGGCGCCCGTGGTGCCAACGGTACCGGCGCCTTGTACCGGCAGGTCTTCGGAAAAGGTCGGGCCCTCGAAGGTTGGTGGCTCAAGCTCGATCGCCAGGAGCGGCCCTTCGTCGGTGATGGGGGCCGACTCAAAAATGACCAGTGAACGTTCCTCCAGCAGGGGGGCTGCCTCACGGGCCATGTCATGGCCATCCTGGCTCAATGCGCCGATGTTTTCCTCCGGCTTTTGCGCCGAGACAAATTCTTGGGGAAGCAGCTCCTCTTCGACCAGGTCCACCGGATCGTACTTTAGCGAGATGATTTGTGTGGGTCTCGGCAACGCGAGAGTCGCCACGGCCAAGGGGAGCAATAAGAAAAGATGGAGTGTCAGGCTGGCCATCCAGGCGGTTCCATCCCCTGTGAACCATTCACGCACACGGAGCAAGCGCGAATTCGGCCTCTCAAGGCCCTGACGAGACTGATCGGGATGGTCCTCCTGCGTTTGGCTCGCGCTGCGAAATACTTTTTTCGCGGAGTCAAATGGTCGCGGGAGGAAACGCATCATCGGGTGTTGAGGGCTTCGGGTTTTCGGGGGAAAAAAGGCGGGGTCTAGCACCTGGAAATTGTCAATTGTCAATTGTCAATTGTCAATTTTCAATTGGTACAATGGGCCGACGTGCCAGGTTGCTCCCACACGCCCAGGTACAGGAAAAAAGGTGTCGGGGGTCGGACTCGGACTCGGGATCCCGATCCCGATCCCGATAGTTTTATGGTGCTAGTAAAAAGGGTTGAGGGTTGACAGGTTCAGGGTTCAGGTGTCGGGTGTCGGGTGTCAGGTGTCGGGTGTCGGGGACAGAAGAGAGTAGTAAGTAGAGAGTAGACCGCATGAAGGCTATCATGATTGGCCCCCCTCTCTACTTTCTCCCTTCTCCTGCTCTCGGCCGGAGGCAGCTTTGGGTAAATCTGACAAGGAACAAAGGAAAAAACCGCGATTGGAACTACTGACATTCCGCCTTCCGATTCCACGGAGCCCATTTCTCTATTCTCGCCAATAGAAATCAACAAGGCAAGGAATCGAGGAGATTGGGGTTTTGAGGCTGGGGAGTTGGGCTAGCAGGGCAGGAATCGCGGGAGACGATCAGGTCTGGGACGAGGACGGAGTCGCTCAAGACGTATCCTGGGTAAAATCATGGCGTGCCTCAGGGCTCGTCGTGCGGTATGATTATAGAAGAAACGATCCTGAGACGATGGGAGAAATGCCCATTTGCAGTGGGACTTATCGGTTTTCGGGCAGGTTTCAAGGCACCTATTGAAATGTACGATTCATCCAGTCAGACGCGAGGGTTTGCAATGTCTCGATTTATGATCCGGATTATCCTGGTATTACTGGTCTGTTGGTCCTGCTGGACGCCGGTGGCCCTCGGCCAGCGTGATTCGACTCGAGGTGATTCAGCTCGAGTAAATCCAGATCGAGGCAACAGGACACCCCCTAAAAATTCTGTTTTGACCACCAAGGATGGTATCCGGTTGGGTATTACCTATTATGCCAGCGATAAGGGGCAAGAGGCCGTGCCGGTGGTGCTTTTGCATGATTACAAGGAGAGCCGGGTCGTCTTCAACCCTCTGGCGATTGCGTTGCAGAACCCACCAGATGATCCAGATAGCCCTAGTCCTTCCCTGGCGGTCATAACCTTCGATTTCCGTGGCCATGGTGAAAGCACAACGGCGATGGGGCCCGGCGGCCGAATACGAAAATTCGACGCGGCCAGGTTGCGGACAGGCGATTACCTGGCCATGGTTCAGTTTGATATGGAAGCGGTACGCAAATTTCTAGTCGATAAAAACGACGCGGGCGAATTGAATCTGAATAAGCTGTGTCTGGTGGGTGTCGGTATGGGCGCGAACGTGGCTGTTTACTGGGCCGCCAAGGATTGGAGTGCGCCGCCTTTGGCCGTGGGCAAACAAGGCCAGGATGTGAAGGGACTGGTGCTGGTTTCACCTAGATGGAACTATCGAGGATTGAAACTGGTCGAGCCCTTGAAGCATCCAGCCGTTCGGACGTCGATATCCACCCTGATTGCCTTTGGTGACGAAGATGGGAAGGCCGCCCGTGATGCGAAGAATATTTATAAGATTCTCGCCCGTTATCACCCCGAACCACCGCGGGATCAGCGAGAAGAAAAAAAGGATTTGTTCTTCATTGGATTGCCAACCAGTCTGCAGGGGACCAAGTTGCTCACGACACCCCAGTTTCGCATGCTGCCCAGGTTGTTGGGGTTCATCGATGCACGTATTGTGCAGAAAGAATACGAGTGGAGCCGGCGCCGGAGCGACTAGTCAGTCACCCGTCCGGCGACCGGTCGCCGGGATTCGCAGTTCTGCCCCAATGGGGAGTATTTCGGGATTCTTCAGCCTGTCGCGATTGAGATCGAATATTTCCAACGCCCGGGCGGAATCGCCCAGATAATGCTGGGCCAATTTTTCCAGAGTGTCGCTGTTTTGGATTTCATGGAGGATTTCGTTTGGCCACTGCGAGGCGGTGTTGCCTGCCGCGGCCAGGCGATCCGTGACTGTCGCGTAGGCTGGATGCGGCCGATATTCTTCAGACGAGATGCCTGGGCCGTGCGGCCCATTTTTTGGGGGAAATGAGTATCCGGGTTCGTAATGGTTGGGCATGCTTGTTGGCAGTCCGTTGGCTGCCCGCCTCGAAATTGCCCGCCTCGAAATTGCCCGCCTCGAAATTGCCCGCCTCGAAATTGCCCGCCTCGAAATTGCCAGTGCCCCCTTCGGTGGATGACCTTGTTGCGTTGCCTCTGGAGGTTTGGAATGTTGGCTGATGGGTATCAGAGTGACAGGCTTTGCCACTTGCCGAACTTGCGGTCGATCGAGTCCACGGGGTGGTGGAACCATTTTGGAGGTAGCTGCTGTTGCCGACAGGGAATTCATGCTCGGGGTTGCCTGTCTGGCCGTGCGAGTTGCGTGGATTAAGGTGCCAGGAATTTGCGACTCTTCCGGGTTGCGCGCCAGAGCCGTTGGTGCGACGAGAGTATTTCGATCTGTCGTAAGAGTATTCCAGGTGGGCTGGTGGTGCACGTTGGCGCTGGGTTCTATGACGGGGTGAGACGCCTTCCGAAAAGGCCAAGAAAGTCCCCAACCGATAGCCAGCACCAAAGTGGCGAATACGATTTTTTGCGCTGGATGGAGCATGTTGATCCTCGAGTGGCCATGTGGGCCGAATCGCTGCTGCCTGTCATTGCGCGCGCCCCGCCCCTATCAGCTTCGGAACGGCCACATGACAGGGTTGAGGCGTTTTAGCCAGCGGGGCCAGATCTGCCAGGTTGAAAGGCGGTTGGCAGAGATGGGGTAAAGTGTAGCGATGGGGGGGGCGGGATAGCTGCCAATTGTAAAATGGCCCATCCCTGAAATATTTTGAACAGGAGGAAACAGAGGGTAAGTTCTCTGTTAGCTCCTGTTCAAAATTTTATGGCGTTTGGTTTAATCCTCCCTAAATCCACGGCCTCTGGCCGTGCGACCCTGACAGGCTTCGTGCGGTCCGGCGAGAGTTTTTCAAGGTCATCTCCTTAAACGACTTCTTTACATCCGCCATGGATTGAAAGTTCAGGCCTTGAATCGTACTCGTACTCAGGCGCCAGCCGGTACTCGTACTCGAAA
>JAJRWS010000299.1 GCA_024276705.1 Planctomycetota bacterium
CATGTGGATCAGGCGTGATCGGCCGCCGTTCGTTTTCATTTTTCGTAATATTTCACTCGAATCCAGAAAAATACTGTAACCCCTACAGCACATGATCTTTATGATTCTGCCCCCATGATTCTGCTACGCATTATTTGTATTACACAGGATTTTGCTTGTTTGGAGCTGGCAGAATTATGAGGGCAGAATGATTTTCAAAAATATTGTGAATTCCAGTGAAGTGATACCTGTAAATAACACGGATGGCGTTCATTTGCTTTTTGCGGGATGATGTAAGTTGCTTAGGATGGATTCGGTGGCCGTATATCCGGCCCATCGTCACGAGAGATGTCAAGTTCGATGAGCGTGAGAATGGCTCGATTGTCAGTTCCGGTCGCTTGCATCGCCTCGTCACTATTGTCGGCCAAGCAAAAAAGTGTTCCCACCCAGGCACTCAAACGACTCGACGATTGCCTCATGACGGGACTCGCCCTCGATCCAGACAAACGATTTTCCGATGAAAGATTTTACAGCGGAAGGAGCTTTGCGATGACGCAATTCATTGGCAACGCACTCTGGGATGACAATGCGGTCGAACAGACGCGGCAGAAGTTCGTCCTGGCCGAGCTGGATGAGATAGTTGAGCGGTGAAGTGTCGGCGACGACGAGGCTCAATGGACTGGTCCCAGAATCTGGTCGAGGGCCACCCTCTCGGCTTCAAGATCCTCGTGTGTCAATGGCATTGGAATGTCACGGTCTTTGAGCCACCGTTCTGCATCCCAACGGCTTTCGAGACCTAGAAGTTGTGTGAGAACCCCAATACTGACCTTGCCAGACCTGTAGCCCTGGATAGCAAACGCTTCCTTGGCAACTTGGTTCAGGTTGCCGAGTTCGGCCGTAAGTTCCGATTCAAGTTCGGCAGGGATTTCAAACGTAATAGACATCGCCTATCTCCTTTTCGATAGCACCTCTCTCATTATAGCACAACAGGGAGGTCTGGGCGAGTATCGGGCAACCTGCTCACCTAACGTCAAACATACTCACACTCCAGGCAAACCCGCATTCGCTCTGTGGTAGCTGTCCGGTCTGGTATTGAAAATCTTGCCTCGGAAGGAAATAGAGAGAGGCTTGGCATTTTGCTTTTCAATGGGCTGCCAGGGGGATGCCCCGCCTGAACACCAAGTCCATCAACACCTTTCACCGCTCACTCCACCATGGCGCTCAGTCCAAGTGGTAATGTCTGTCGGTGAAATCACCCACTGGACGAGCGTCACCGAACGCACTTGGTGAACCAGACTTCGTGCGTTCGGCTGCCCCCTCCGCGCCGAAGCCTAAATCCGTATTGTGAATAGGCGTTTTTTTACCTTAGTCACGAGTTTACCTTTATCGAAACATGGCGAAAAAAG
Source organism: Planctomycetota bacterium (assembly GCA_024276705.1). Taxonomy (GTDB): domain Bacteria; phylum Planctomycetota; class Planctomycetia; order Pirellulales; family Lacipirellulaceae; genus JAJRWS01. The sequence goes on from JAJRWS010000299.1 coordinate 1,386, forward strand.
AGGTAATTGACAATCCAGACGAACTCATCATGACTGCAGTTGATGCGGTGTGCTTCGTGCGGTCGGTCACATCGACCCACACAGCTCCAAAAAGGATAAAACCAACTGAAGTGGGCGTGTCACACCCACCACAGTTAGAAGCATTCGCCTAAAACGCATTGGATTTACCGGTTAGAAGCAGGAAAGGTACAATCTGGTCAGGCAATAACTCGTCGCCTATTGCCACTCCTCGTATTGGTTTTCATATTCTCTGTCGTCGGCACCAACTTGCCCAACGCCAACTACTGGGCCAGCAAGGTTTATTCTTCGGCCCTCCTTTTCGCATCATTCAACGCGTACGTGCAGGTGCGCCACGTTTGGATTTCCGGTTTTCGACGCCCTCCGAACAGTAACGATGTACTGGCCGGGGTTGGCGAAACGGTGTTCGGTCACGGCATAACCATCCTTCGCTAGGGCGACACGATTACCATCCGATTGCACCTTCACCGGTAATGTACCATCGCCAAATTCCCATTCTTCCGGCACCTTTTCGCCATCAGGAATCTGAAATGAACGGACTTTGAAGATCACTGGATCTCCCGCCTTGATGCCAAATGTGGGCCAGTAGGTCGGATGCAACCGTGGTCCGTACTGGTCCGGAAACTTGGGGTCGATGACTTTGATGCGTTGGAAGTCGTAATCCACGTTTCTGTCAGCATCCGTCACTTTCAGAATCTCGTGGTAGGAACCGGGCTTCGCGTAGAGGTGCCGGACGATCGGGCCCAATTTGATGGTGCCGTCAGCCAATAACCACTCGTACCTGGCAATTTTGCCCTTAGCGGACCACGACCTCGTAGCATCAAGTGTTGCTTGTTCTCCTGCACGAATAAGCTGCGTCTGACGTGCATGAGCCACAATCGTTGGCCCATACTGCTGGCGATAAGATTGCCACAGAAATGCATAGGCGGCTTGTGTTCCCCATTTTCCGGACGGTTGTTTCGATTTGATTTCAAAATGCAAATGCGTCCAACCGCCACTTGTTCCTTCTTTGCCTACCCTGCCAAGCCGCTGCCCGGCTTTCACAAACCGTCCCGGCCTAATCACCTTGTCGATCGTGGCAAGGTGGCTGTAGCGGTAGTACCAGCCACGAGCGTCAAGCAGATAAACTCGATCGTACCGTTCCTTGACGGGTGGGACCTCCTTGTGGTCATTCAGCACGCCATCGCCAGCAGCTACAACGAGCGCATCTGCCGCGGCGACCACTTCGGTGAGATGCTCACTCGCGCCGATATCCATGCCACTGTGATAGTAGATCTCACGAAGGATCTTGGGGCCACCATCGACCGGCAGATTATCGAAGGCGGTGAACGAGGCAAACCATCGTTGACGAACCGGATAAACAAGTGATCCCGGTTTGACCCATGGGGAATCTTTCGGCCAAAGTCGGATGCGAGCGGCTTTGTCCAGGCCCCAAAACGCCGGAGTGCCGTGGGTATTGTACCCACTCGTAACTGAACAATCGATCTGCACGCTGCCGACTGTTTGCGGCAGATTGTACATCCCCACTTGAATCGTAATCGGATGACCATCGACCAGCAACGCAACCTCCGCCCGGCGAATCGCCTGCCGAATCGGGTCACGCGTTTCTTTCAGGGTAAGCAGCTTAACTGTGGCCTCGGTTCCGTCGGCCAGTGTGACCGTCTGCTCTTCACCCATGTCCAGATCGACGACACGGACGAGCGGCTTCATGGCAGCGGTCTGAGAGTGGCTCACTTTTTCGCGTACACGCGAAGCCAGTCGAAGCAGAACGCTAGCCTGTTTGGCAATCTCATCACGCGCAGCATGTGGATAATCGACGAGGCCCCAATCGCTGGGTTCGACAGCCGAGGTCGTACCAGCCGCTAAAAGAAGGTGGATGAGAAGGAACCATAAAAGAGTGCGCGATGTGTTGTTGTTCATCGATTGTCTTCCTGCTGCATTTTCATTTACGGGCCTGCGGGCATGCCGATCTATTTTCTACCGGTAAACTCCGAGGAACATTACGAACTCTTCTGATTTGAGATTTACCCGGTGTCCGCCAGGAATTCTACCTCACGTTCCTCAAGTATTGTGATAGGATCTTGGCATATTTAAATATGTGAAAGGGGTGCACCGACAATGCGAAGCATGCTTGTGACAATGGTAGCGTTAGCCATGCTGCCGGCTAGCTGTCTATCCGCGGAGACTTACTCCGCACTATGGGGTGAAGAAGGTGAACGTTGGACGCCTCAAAGTCGACTGCCGGATTTTTCCTTTGCCGGATATCGGCGAGGAGAAGCGCCCTTGCCGACGCCACCTGCCACCCACAATGTACGCGACTTCGGCGCGATTGGGGATGGAAAGCATGATGATAGCGATGCGTTTCTAAGAGCCCTGTTGGAGATTTCGGAGGGGGTAATACTAATTCCCGAAGGCCGTTATGTCATTACCAAGATGCTCGTTATCAACAAGCCCAATGTGGTTTTTCTAGGCGCGGGGGTGGATAGAACGGAGCTCTATTTTCCCGTACCGCTGAACAAAATAAAGCCAAACTGGGGAGCCACGACGAGTGGCCGTCGCACTTCCAACTATTCCTGGTCGGGCGGTTTCCTGACGATTCGGGGAAATTACCAGAGCTCCCCATTGACGAGGATTACGGAGCCAGCCAGGCGGGGCGCCAAAATGGTAACGGTGGACAATACTTCGGAGCTGTCGGCCGGCCAGGAAATTGAGATCCGTATGCAGGACAATCAGGACAACAGGCTCGCACATTATCTTTATTCCGGCGACCCGCGGACCAGTCTGGCAAAGTTGAATGGACGCGTTTCGGCATCGTTGGTAACTCGCATCACAGGCATCCGGGGGAATGTGGTTTCGCTAGACCGTCCGCTGCGATTCGATGTGCGCAAGGCGTGGAAGCCAACGATAAACCGATTCGAGCCAACGGTGACGGACTCCGGTATCGAAGCGATGCGCATTGCCTTTCCCAATACCCCCTACATCGGCCATTTCAGCGAACTGGGCTACAATGCATTTGCTTTCCAAGGAGCGGTCCATTGCTGGATTCGTAACGTTCGCATCCATAATGCTGATAGCGGCGGGTTCATCTCCGGAACATTTAATACTCTCGATGGCGTAACCTACACTTCGGAACGTACATCAGACCGTCACAGGAAGTCCACAGGCCATCATGGCGTGATTTTAGGTGGCCACGATAATCTGTTTACCAATTTTGATTTTCAAACGAAGTTCATTCATGACTTGACGGTGAGTGGTTCTTCGGGGAATGTTTTTTCCAATGGACGCGGTGTGGACCTCGCACTCGACCACCACTGTCATGCACCGTATGAAAACCTGTTCACCAATATTGACGTGGGCCGTGGTTCCCGTGTGTGGAGTTCTGGCGGTGGGAAAGCCCTTGGCGCTCACTGTGCTGGGCGTGGCACTTTTTGGAATATCCGCGCGGACGAGACCTTTGCGCCACCTGCTTCCGGATTCGGCCCATGGTCCATGAACTTTGTCGGCGTGCAGATGGATTCAACCCCCACGACCGATTACGATGGCCGCTGGTTCGATCACAACGCACCATCAACGACACATCCCAAAAACATCCACCGAGCACAACTAAAACGAAGGTTACGTAGCGCTGAGTAGGCTATTCGGAATCATACTTTTCTTTCTAGCTGGGAGGAACGTCCTTTGGCAGTCGTGGCAAAGCCAGGGGATTCTCGGGGGAATAAGCTTGATTATGGCTTGCAGATACATAACAATCAAAAGGCAGATTCTAAACAACCCACAGAAAGAGGGGTTCGTCATGCAACGTTATCGATCAGGCTTTACCTTGGTAGAGCTTCTCGTTGTTATTGCCATCATTGGTATACTCGTAGCATTGCTGTTGCCTGCCGTCCAGGCAGCTCGAGAGTCGGCGCGTCGTAGTCAGTGCACCAACAACTTGAAGCAATTGGGGCTGGCTTTCCAAAACTACCACTCACGTCAAAACCATTTCCCCTGGGGCTACGGCGAACTACGGCCTGGGACCTACGGTTCGGGCACAAGTTCGGGAGTTGAGTGGCCTTGGTGCATGCGACTGCTAGCCGATATCGAAGAGACCGCTTTGAATGATCAGATCGATTGGGATCTCAATCCTGGAGGTGGATACGAAGTGCTTTGGCCTGTTTTGGGAGCACATATTTCCGGGTTCCTGTGCCCATCCGATCCCGGAGGACAGCATCCATGGAACGAATCCGCAGAATGTATCAGTAGTGTTCCCGAGTGGACTTATGGCCGAATATCCTATGCGGCCAACTTAGGCATTGGTCCTATGGAATCGCCAGTCCCACCCCGCATACGTGGTGTGTTGGGGCACAATCGGGGAGCTCGCATAGCCGAGATTACCGACGGCACCTCCAACACGGCGTTAATGAGTGAACTCATTGTCGGGACCGGGTGTACGATTCGAGGTACGCACAGCTACGATGAAGGCCCCGTTTACATGCATGATTTCACGCCGAACGATCCGACTCCCGATCAGGCACGCTGGTGTGGTAAGGAGGATCAGTTAAGCGGCTCATGTGTAAAAATCTCTCGGCAAAACATGGAAGTCCACACGTCACGCAGTTATCACACTGGAGGCGTGAATCTTGCCCGCTGTGACGGCAGTGTTGCCTTTGTGGGAGATTCGATCGACCTGCAATTATGGCGAGCCCTGGCATCGTACAACGAGGGAGAACCCGTCGCGTTTCCGTAACGCCACTTCTCAGGCGAGTCGATCAGGTAGACGTGAGGGCGTTACGCACAATGAAACAGCCAGCCTTGTCACTACCATGGAGTGTACCCTCACGCCAATTCGTGTTGCCAATGCTGATGTCTCTGATAATGCTTGGAGGATGTCAGAGTGAATCGGACCGCGCAGCCTTGCAGGCTGTCACCCAGATTGAGTCTTTGGGTGGTACTTTCATTGTGGAAAACGACGCTCTGGGCGGCTTACGGACGGTGGTTAGTTTTTTTAAGAACCACAAGCTGACGAACGCCGATTTGGCTATTCTCAGGCAGTTGGATGCGATTGATCGGCTGACATTGAGCGGTACAAAAATTACCGATGAAGGACTTGTGCATCTACGTGAATTGAACACATTGCGTTCACTTGAACTCGACGACACGCTGATTACGGATGCAGGGCTTGTCCAACTCATCGGTCTGAAAAATATTTCCCAACTCAGCCTTGCCGGGACAAAGATTACCGAATCGGGTTTGAAGACGCTTCACAGTCTTAACCAACTCAGGTTGTTAAACGTTTGCCAGACCGAGATTACCGACCAGCACCTCAAGGCGCTACGAGCTTCGATGCCACTAGCAGGAATTCATTGCGGTCCATGGCGAGTGTGGAACGAATCGTGTAGTCTCGACATATTGCCATCGCAGCTCGAAGCCGCCACTCACTTGACTGGCGCAGGGGTTACGGTGCGTGTCGATAGCCAGGGCCGTGTACGCCAAATACGGCTGTATCGAGCCACACTTTCAGCGAAGGAGTTCGCGCAGTTTGCAGCACTTTCAGATCTGGAGGACCTCGCCGTGGTAAGCACTCCCATGTCCGATCATGACATGGAGTCCATGGCAAATCTTCTCCATCTGAAAAATCTTTCCCTCTACGATACTCAGGTGACCGATACCGGCTTGGAATCTATCCAGAGCTTGACTCGCCTGGAAACTATCCAACTGGTAAGCTCTCAAATTACCGATGCCGCATTGTTCCATCTCAGGGAGCTCCCTAAGCTCAAAACAGTAGAGCTCAACGGTCGGCAAATTGGCAACGCAGGTCTTGCATATCTAAGCGAACTGCCTCTCCTGAGAAATCTCAATCTACGGGAATCTGGGATCACCGACGAGGGCCTTATTCATCTGGAAAGCCTTACCAATCTTCGATCACTTAACCTATGGTTGACACATACGACGGACGCCGGCCTTGCTCATCTGGCAAATCTAGTCAATTTAGAGGAGCTGATTCTACTCGAAACCCAAGTCACCGACGATGGACTTGCCTACCTGGAAGGCATGACAAAGCTACAGACATTGCAATTACGAGGGCCGACAATCACGGATGCTGGTGTGATTCATCTCAAAAACCTCAAAAATATCCGCGAACTGAATCTACTAGAAACCCGGATTACTGACAAAGGGTTGGCTCATTTGCAAAGCCTCGACAACCTACGCCGGCTTTACATCGGCGCAACGAAAGTGACCAAGGAAGGTGTTCGAAAATTTTGCCTGGCTCTCCCCCAAGTAGAAGTGGATAACTGATGCTAAATCTAACGGAATAGAGTAATAACCTGAAGGAAAAAAACAGATGGCACAAAAGAGCAGGGCCGTTATCCATGTTGGGCAGAGTACGTGGCCAGTGTGCCGTTGCTGGGCCATTGGAGTCTCTTTACTGTTGGTTGTTTTGACCGGTTTCAGCGGATGCGGACCGGGTGATGGTCGGCTGGCCATCTCGGGGTTGGTAACGGTCGATGGCGAGCCGTTGGATGGTGCTGCTATCAATTTCCAACCCGCTTCGGGCACGAGTGGTCATAGTTCGGGTGGCCCCGTTCAGGCAGGAGGCTTTCGAGTTTCTGCCGAGAAAGGTCTCATGCCAGGAACCTACCGGGTGACCATCCTAGCCATGAAAAAAACGGGGCGGATGATCGAAGACCCACAGAAAGGTCGTGTTCCAGAACTCGTCCAAGTACGATTTCGGGAACTGCCCGGAGAGGTTGACGTTGTTGCAGGAAAGAAGAACGTGTTTCAATTGAAGCTGATTTCAGTACCCTAGTGGATGAAACCAGCTTGTAATAAAATAGCGGCTTGTCACGATATGACAACTGGCGTGGCACGAAAAATTCAAATACAAACGTTAGCATTATTGATTCAGCTCGCTGGCGAAGACGATCCCAAAGTTGCCACACTTCGTCGCCGCATCAACACCGCGTCTAACAGTCGCGGCCTGAGTCGATTGCTGTGGGATTAGAAACTTGTCAACCTAACGAAAAGGAGTTTACCGTGACCATGCTAGGATACTTCGACGTTTTCCCCGACAAGGCGGGGACCGAACTGCGGACAGCGACCTTTGAGAACAGCAACGCGGATGACCCGCTGCCAGGCGGAACGTTTATTTTCACTGAATTTTTTTGCACGGATCCGAAATGCGATTGCCAGCGAGTCCTCGTGAAGGTATTTCGCGTGGAGTCGGAGGATGCTCGCGCGGAGGAAGTTGCTACGATCAGCTATAGCTGGAATCCGAACAGCGACGAAATATGGTCGATGGTCAATTCGGAGGTAGCTAATCCGTTTCTGGATCCTTTCCATCGGCAAGCCTCCTACGCACCCGAATTGCTTGATTTCTGGACCGCGATGATCGAGCGTGATAAAGTATACGCATCGCGGATACAACGTCATTATGGGGAGATCCGGACCGAAATCGGGCAGACCGCGGAGAGGAAAGGTCGACAGCATTCGACCAAACACAAATCTCGCATGAATTCGGGGCGTCCGCTCACCAAGCGTAAGCGAAAGCTTCACAAGCAACGCTTGGCTCGCGCGCGCAAGCGATGATAAAGCGTTTCCTTCGGAATACAGTAGCCCTGTACATCGTTCGATACCTCTGGCTAATTGTCACAAGAAGAAGGGGGTCAACCCATGCGCCAGAATATGCTCCGCCATGGCAATGCCACTTATCCTCGAGCAATACGAAAACTTGCGCTGCTGCTTACTTTTCCTTCGCTTCTCCTGGCGGTGGCCCCCGGACGGGCAGCCCCAACGCCAAACCGGCCCAATCTGGTGATCATCCTCGCGGATGACCTGGGCTATGGGGACCCGCGCTGCTATCGGGCGGAGTCCAAGATCCCGACTCCGAATATCGATCGCCTGGCCGAACAAGGGATGCGATTCACCGACGCGCACACACCCACGGCAGTCTGCTCGCCAACTCGTTACGCCTTGCTGACTGGCCGTTACGCATGGCGCACCCGTCTGAAACGGGGTGTGCTTGGCCCCTACAGCAGGCCGTTGATCGAGCCGAAACGCTTGACGCTAGCCAGCATGCTTCAACAGCATGGCTACACTACCGCATGCATCGGCAAATGGCACTTGGGAATGCAATGGGGAACCATGGTGCCGGGCACACCATTGCCGCCACTGTGGGATCGCCAATTCGATCAGGCGAAGATCGATCTTTCCCTGCCCATCCTCGCCGGGCCGCTGACGGTCGGCTTCGATTCGTATTTCGGTACCGCCGTTCCCAACTTTCCGCCCTATTGCTTTATTGAGAACGATCATGTGTTGGGGAAAATACCCGATCGGCCCAAACCTGACAACATGCACGGCAATCCCGGCCTGATGCAGGAAGGCTGGGACCTGCACCGCATTCTGCCCGGTTTGAAAAATCGCGCCGTGCAATTCATCCAGCAGCAAGCCGGTAGTGATAAACCATTCCTCCTTTATCTGCCCCTCACCGCGCCCCACACACCGATCGTACCTAATCAGGAGTATGCCGGCAGGAGTACAGCCGGCGACTACGGCGATCTGGTCGCGGAAGTCGACGGCATCGTCGGCGCGGTAACCAAAACGCTAAATCGCGCTGGCCTGGCGGAGAACACACTGGTGGTTTTCACCAGCGACAACGGCTCACCCGCGCGGGCCGGCGATTCGCACCTGCGCGACAAGCAATGGGCGGAAACGGGTGCCGTCGAGCGCATGTTCGATCATCACCCCAACGCCCCTTGGCGCGGCATGAAAGCAGACATCTTTGAAGGGGGGCACCGCGTCCCCCTGATCGTTCGCTGGCCCGGTGTTGTCCCCGCCGGTAAAGCCAATTCGCAACTGGTCTGCCTGGTTGATTGGTTGGCAACGGTGGCCGCGATTGTCGGCCAGGAACTGCCCGACACGGCCGCCGAAGACTCCTTCAATCTCCTACCCACGCTGCGAAACCCAGCGGAGATCGCCCGCAACGACCTGATCCACCACTCGGGAGGCGGCATGCTTGCGTTGCGCCTGGGCAACTGGAAACTGATCGCCGGCAAAGGCTCTGGAGGCTGGACCCGGGTAAAATCCAGCAACAGCGATCCGGCCGGCCAGCTCTACAACCTGGCAACAGATCCGGAAGAGAAAAACAACCGATATGCTCAGGAACCCGAAATTGTGGCGGGCATGACAGGCCTGCTGAATAAGTACAAAATCGAGGGCCGGAGTCGGCCATTGAGCAAATCAAAGCATTAAACCCTGTGCCTCGGACCCTTCAGGCATGACTCACCATTAACGTCGGGATTTGGCCCATCAAAAGCAAGAATTCCGGTTTTCAAGCGAAATACTCGCTACGATGCACAAGCCCCAG
>JAJRWS010000300.1 GCA_024276705.1 Planctomycetota bacterium
ATCCCCATATTTCCGGATGGTCACCTCCTTGGTGCCGCTAGGGTCGACCCGTTCGCCCAGGGCGGCGATCAATTGGTCAACCAGGTTGCCCGTGTTGCGGCGATAGGCTCCTTGAGAGTCTTCGGTTTCGGAAGAGGAATCGTCCGTGGTTGTTTTCTCACCCTCAGACGGCTCCTTGGCGTCGGCCCCCCCGTCGGCAGTCCCGTCGGCAGTTCCGTCGGCGCTGCCGGAATCCTCTGGCGTTTCAGTGGCCGCGGCTGCCGGCTGGTTCTCTGCGGGTCCCGCCGACGTGTCTTGCAACTCGTAGATGAGCGTGATACCCCCGCTCAGGTCGGGACCGAATTTGATTTCACCCAGCGAGACGATCACCACGGCCGCGGCGAGCGTGCCGATGGCCAGGCTGAATTTCCAGCCGTAGTCCGGCATGCGCAAACGCCTGGCCAGGGTATTGCCCAGGAACAGGGGTATGGCAAACAGGGCAATGACAATCAACAGGGCGCCCCAGCCCATGAGCGAGGAAGGTTCCTCTTGGGAGGAATCGGGTTCTTGGGGAGAAGACGCGTCTGAGAGCGGAGAAGAGCCTGAGGCCGTGGCGGGTGTTTTCGGCGCGATGATTTCCTGCAGTGGTGAGGAGGGTGTCTCGGGAGATTGCGCTGGGCTCGCGTTCTCCGGAGGCGCGGCGGTCACCTTCGGAGTGTCCGCGGTTTCCGCTGACACTTCCGCCTCGGTCGCTGTCTGGTTTGAGGTGGCTTCCGCAACCGATCCGCTCTTTGCGCCGGCGTCCGGTTCCTGTGCCCAGACCCCGGTCGAGAAAACGGTCGGGACAGCCAGGGTCGCGGCGGTCAACAGAACCAGGATTGCCAATGGTGGCAGCAATTTCCATGCTGCCCGCCGGAGTTTCCAGTTAAGAGGGGGCCTCTGATTCTGGTTGGGGGCTGCAAGTGCGTTCCGGGCCGACATGCCGGCGATCATTGTGTGATGCGAAAGCGGACTGCGATGAACCATCCTGGCCATGCTCGGGTCACCTACCATGGGCTGAAACCTTGCTACTGAAATGTCGTGGATTGTTATTTTGTGGTAACTTCGTCGGTTACGACGCGGGCAATGGCGGAAGTGCCAATGCGTATTTTTGTGCCGGACGACTCGTCGATGCGCACGGTGACGATCTCCGATTCTCGCTGTACGTTTGTGACCACGCCATGAATGCCACCGATGGTCACGACACGGTCTTTTTCCTTGAGATTGTCTATCATCGAGCGGAAAGTCTGCTCTTTATTCTTCTGCGGACGCAGGATGAGAAAGTAAAACAGGCCCATGATGATGACCAGCGCGGGCATCATGCCCATCAGTCCATCCGCTGCAGGTTTGGCGTCTTCGGCCAACAACAGACCATTGAGGAGTCCCTCACGGTTCGCCATTCCCGCAGTATTGATCCCGAAATCAAATACCCCCCCGAAGCCAAATAGTCCTGCGCTCACGTCGATTTCTTCCTCGGTTGCCAACTGCGTTGCACGTATCGTCCGCCACGACTGTCGCATCCTGGGCAACGGTCCGGCGTTGGCAACCCTTGGGTGTGTCGTGTCCGTTGCCTTGTCTTGAACGGAGTATCATAAATCGAAGCGGCACAAGGAACAAGGGCGGGCCTGAGAGAGTGTTACTTAACCTCCAGCCACTACAAACCTCCAGCCCCCAGTCTCTAGCCCCCAGTCCCCAGATCCCATCCGGCCCGCCGGTCCTGGTGAAATTGAGTAAACCGGTCTGCCACGATTGCTGTGCGTGCCTCGGCCAGCAAACGCTGATAATAGGTCAGATTGTGGATCGAAAGCAGGATCGGGCCGAGCATCTCCCGGGCCTGGAAAAGATGCCGCAGATACCCCAGACTATGGCGACAGGCAAGGCATGGACACTCTTTTTCCAGTGGTTGCGTATCGTGGCGATAGCGGGCGTTACGAAGTCGTACAGGCCCGGAATGGGTGAAAGCAAATGCATTACGGCCATTTCGAGTGGGCATCACGCAGTCGAACAGATCGATTCCACGCGAAATGGCCTCGAGCAAGTCTTCCGGTCGACCGACCCCCATCAGGTACCGAGGAGAGTCGACCGGTAATTCCGGTACGGTTACGTCGAGCATTGCATACATTTGCTCCGGTGTTTCACCCACGCTCAGTCCTCCCACCGCATAGCCGCGAAATCCCAATGCGACTGAGGCTTGGGCCGATTGCCGCCGCAGTTGGCCATCGAGGCCTCCCTGGACAATCGCCCAGACCTGCTGATCCGCCCGAGGTGTGACTAGCAGGCAGCGTTCGGCCCAACGGACACTGCGCCAGGTCGCCTCGGCAACCCGTTCCGGTTTGCAGGGGAGTCCCACCACGTGATCGAGTACCATTGCCACGTCACTTCCCAGGTGCTGCTGGATTTCCATGGCCTTTTCCGGGGAGAGCTGAACGAGCGACCCATCGATGTGTGAGCGAAACTCGACCCCTTGTTCGCTGACCTTAGCTTGTTGGGAGAGGCTGAAGATTTGAAAACCGCCACTATCGGTCAGGATGGGGCCCGACCAGCCTGTGAATTGGTGCAGGTCGCCCAGGAGGGCGACCGCCTCCGCGCCCGGCCGGAGTGCCAGGTGGTAGGTGTTGGCCAGCAACATCTGGGCGCCGGTCTCGCCCAGGCGGCCGATGTCGACCCCTTTGACCGTCCCTTGAGTTCCCACCGGCATGAAAGCGGGCAGTTCTACTGGGCCATGTGGTGTGTGGAACGTACCTCGCCGCGCCGCGCAATGCGCGTCCTGGTGGTGCAACTGAAAGGAAAACGAAGGGGTTGGCATGGAAGTGCAAGAATCGGATTTCGTTATTTCCCGTACCAAAGCTCAGTTCCCGCGAAAAGTTCGGCTTGGCCAGAAAAACCCCAACTTGCCAAACGAATCTTTTCGCCCGACCGTAAGCCATCACGCAGCCATCCGCACCGTTTTCCCAAGCAAGTTGCCGCGAAAAGCTCGGCTTGGCCAGATAGAGTCAGTCTCCACGCAACTTCAGTCCTTGGATCGTCAGCTTTTCCCGGACTTCGTTGAGGCTCGTGACGCCAAAATTCTTGCATTCCAGCAGGTCGTCACCGGTACGGCGAAGCAACTCCCCGACGGTGGAAAGGCCGAGTCGGACCATGCATTTGCGTGCGCGGACCGACAGATTCAGTTCAGAAATGGGCCGATCCAGCATGGCCCGCTCATCTTCGCTCAGGTCGCTGGAGTCGTAGACCGGCTCTTCTTCTTTCCATTGGGTGGCGAACTGGCCCAGTTCCAAGCCTTTGGAATAGAGCATGTCGCTGATTTCAACCAGCGACGTTTCGCCGAAATTCTTACTTGCCAGAAGCTCCTGTTCGGAAGTCTTCGTCAGGTCGCCCAGTGTCATGATGCCCATCTTTTGCAGACAATTACGGCTGCGGACGGATAATTCAAAGTCGGTGACCGGTACGCTGAGTATCTGTTCGAGCCGTTCCAGTCTCCGGCGTGCGTCCTCATCGTAGTACATGTCGCGTGACGCATCAGCATCCTTGAAGTAGAGCCGCGCCCGCTCATGGGCCGGGTAGATGTCCAGAACCCGCTGGTAGCATTGCTTGGCTCGATCAAAATATTCCTGGTCTTCGTAGAGGAGCCCAAGGTTGATCAGGGTGCCGATATGGGTCGGAAATTGCGAGGCGGCCCGCTCATACAGGGTACGTGCATAGTCATCATTGCCATGGCGATCATTTTCCAGGGCCAGTCCGAACAAGGCTCCCGCATGGCAGCCTTCCGCTTCGACGGCCCGTTCCAGCAGGGCAACCACTTCGGACTGGTTGCCACCCAGGGCGGATACGGCGGCGGAACGCTGGTAGAGATACTCGGCCGTCTGCTCCACTGCGCCGGAGAGATTGTCCAGCAGTCGGAGTGCATCCTCGGCCTGTCCCATGTAGAGCATCGCTTCGGCCTTCGCGAGTGCGACTTCATCAAGTGGGTAACCTGCTTTTTCGGACGACTCGTAGGCGGCAAGCGCCTGGCTATACTCGTCTCGATCGAGGTGGGCTTTGCCAAGGTAGAAATGCGTCAACGCTCCGCCATCCGCGTTGCTGAGGGTTTGCACTGCGTCCTGGTAACGCCCCAGCAGGTATTGGCAGACACCCAGTCGCGCCGAGGTCGCGGGGGTCCGCGCCTCTTGTTGCAAGATTTCGCCTACCGCGTCACGCAGCAGGCGGAAATTGTTGTAATCCGCAGAAATTGCCCTGACGATTTGGGTAATTTCGTTAGGGCCAAAAGTGCTATTGGAAATGACGATTTGGCGGAGATCGACTTCCTGGATGGAATCTGGCGTGAGGGCCTGGGGCATCATGAAACAACTCCTGCGTTATTGTGGTTCGGCTTCGGCTTCGGCTTGACCAGATACTCGGTTCGTCAAACGAATCTTGATCGCCGTCCGCGTCTCGGTATTCCTCTTGGGGAGGAGTCCGCCCGCGGTCGTCGATCCAGTTCGGCTTGACCAGATACTGTAAGCCAGCGGCGAGAGTCGAACTCGCAACCCCCGCATTACGAATGCGGTGCTCTGCCAATTGAAGCTACGCTGGCAAGTTTTTCCCCAAATAGTCCATGCGCCGTCCGCGCTAAGACGCTCCTGGAGTATTTGGGTTAAGTCTCTTCCTGGTAGTGATTTACGGCGAACCCAAAAGTCCCCTATTCAATCCCCAGTCCAGAACCGACTAATTCTAGCCGGAAAAAGATTTGCCTGCAATCCACGTGGTGAGTATCCGGGGCCGCTTCCCCTGACGACGGCTCGATATTAGAATTGCGGGTCTATTTAATTTTTTGGCTGGACTTGCCAGATTCCATTACCATCCCGAGTGTTGTCGCCAGTGGCTGCTGGCGTGAAGAAGGAGTCGTGTTGATGTACTGTAACCAATGTGAACAGACCGCCCATGGGACCGCCTGTATCGATACCGGAGTCTGCGGCAAGGATCCTGACATGCAGTCATTGCAGGAGACGCTCCTGTACGGG
>JAJRWS010000301.1 GCA_024276705.1 Planctomycetota bacterium
CCTTACCTATGACTTGGATTCGAGTACGAGTACCGCTGGGCTGAGTACGAGTACGATATTTATTCTCTAGCCCCTTTTAGGGGCTTTCCTCAAGCCACCGGCTCTGCCGGTGGTCGCTGACTGCACATAGGTGCTGCTTGTGGGTGCTACGTACCACTTTGTGCAGTAAGTTGATATAATGCCGGCCCCCGTTATTTGCACTGGCCGCGGATGAGACTATTGGGCACCAGTTGTAGGACCCTGCCACCCAATCAACGTTCTGCAGGCTGGTCAGGATTTAACGCCCCCTGTTTTTATAGGTATCGCACGGCAGTCGGATGTCTCTATTTGCTTGCTACCACTCGGAAAATTCTCAAATATGATTACTGGCGCTATTCGTTCACAGGTCGACCGTGTTTGGAATGCGTTTTGGTCGGGCGGCGTTTCCAATCCGCTGACGGTCATCGAGCAGATTACCTACCTGCTTTTCGCCAAACGGCTGGACGACTTGCATACGGCCCGGGAAAAACAGGCGAACCTGCTGAAGACCAAGATCGAGAAGCCGATATTTGGTAAGGGGCAAGACAACCTCCGCTGGTCCCGCTTCAAGGATTTTGAAGCCGAGTGGATGTATGAGGTATTTCGGGACAGAACGGCCAGTTTCGCACGCCCCGGCACATCATTCGGATGATGGTCGACTTGATGGAACCCACCCCCAAGACATCATTGGCGATCCGGCGTGTGGAACGTGCGGGTTTCTGGTCGCGGCGGGTGAATACCTGCGCGAACATCCAAAACACAAGAAGCTGTTTCACAACAAAAGACAATTGGCCCACTTTCAAAAAGGCATGTTCCACGGCGACGACTTCGACGGCACGATGCTGCGGATCGGCGCGATGAATATGATGCAGCACGGGATCGAGTCGCCCAACCTGACCGGTGGAGACTCGCTGTCCGATGACGATGGTGCAGTTCGTGATTGTTACACGCTGATCCTGGCCAATCCGCCGTTCAAAGGGAGTTTGAATTACGATGAAACAGCCAAGGACTTGCTGCAGATGTGCAAGACCAAGAAGACCGAGCTGCTGTTCCTGGCCCTGTTTCTGGCTCAGTTAAAAACGGGCGGCAGGTGCGCGGCGATTGTGCCGGACGGCGTGTTGTTCGGATCGTCGAAAGCGCACCGGCAGATTCGCGAGGAACTGGTGGATGGTCAAAAGCTGGAAGCGGTGATCGACATGCCCAGCGGTGTGTTCAAGCCGTACGCGGGTGTCTCGACGGCGATTCTGATTTTCACCAAGACGAATAGCGGCGGCACGGATCTCGTCTGGTTCTACCACATGACAGCGGATGGGTTGAGCCTGGACGACAAACGCGAGTCGGTGGAGCAGAACGACATCCCCGACGTGCTGGCGCAGTGGCAGCAGCGACAAAAAATGCTCCCTCTCCCTCAGGGAGAAGGCTGGGGTGAGGGTGATCCGTTCTTCGACCGCAAGGCGAAGGCGTTCTTTGTACCGGTCGAGGAGATTCGCGAGAACAAGTACGATCTTAGCATCAACCGCTACAAGGAGATTGAGTACGACGAGATCGAGTACGACTCACCGCTGGAGATTCTGGACAAACTGGAAGCCCTCGAAAAAGAGATCGCGGGCGATTTGAAGGAGCTGCGGGGGATGGTGTCGTGAATTGGAAAGTTGTGGATAAGCTAGCCAAAAAGAAGGCAAAGCAATTACCCATCGGCAATATGTGCAAGTTAATAAACGGTCGTGCGTTTAAGCCATCGGAATGGACGACATCGGGGCTTCCTATTATCCGCATTCAAAATCTGAACGATAAGTCTAAGGAATTCAATTACTTTGAAGGAGAATACGACGCACGGCACGAAGTCAACGATGGCGAGTTGCTTGCTCTCGGGCTGGAGGATCCCGACAAGGCCAAGGGACACGAACGGGTTCATGGAATACAGTCGCATACGATGCATTGGGATGAACTCCAACGAAAAATGCGCTCGCGGATTACGGAACCTGACCAATTACAAATAGCCCATCAAGAGATCGGCTGCACGCTTCACGATGGGTGCCACGGCTCTATAATCCTGCTCAAGATTCAACGGAGCGGTCGAGTCCACTTATCTTCCCTGCTTGGAAAAGAACCGGATGAATTTTCGTAAGTCATTGCTATGGCTGCAGTTACCGATTTGGTTGTTTTCCTGGAGCCACAAAAACAGCTGTAAAACCTATATTTCCTATCTATCTCGCCAGTTCACCCGACCTCTGCTCATGCCCTCCAATTTCGCTTTTTTGAGTTCCGAATGGCCCGCCCTGCATGACGATGCGGTGGCCACCGAGGCGAGCATCCTCTCCGCCCCGCGGACCTGCGCCCGCCGCATGCTGGAAAAGGTGACCCAGTAGATGTATGCGCACGACAGCTACCACTCAACCAGAACCTGGATTGTACCAAGCTGAAGTCCTTAAGGCTATGCGTTTCAATCTGCCCAACGGGTCGCAAGGCTGGCACTGGCCAGGGGCGTTGCCAGCGGTACATACTTGACACTACCCACAGGCTAATGATTCTTGGGTCTCACGTATAGCCGGTGATCCGGCACAGTCGGACTTTGCAGCCATTCTTTGACGCTGTCACGGTGTGCGACATGCGGTGTTGGCCTCGGCTCACTCGAGATCGGGTAATTCTTCGCGTGAAAGAAGCAGTTGAATCGTGCGAGCTTTACCCGGTTCGCGCGAGATAAATCCACGTTCTCCAAGCGTGACGACCATTTGGTGAACGGCAGGAGGTGATACCTGAAAATAACGTTGAAAATCAGATTCGGCCGGGGGTTGCCGCATCACTTTGGAGTAGTAGTAGATGAAGGCGAGATACTGCCCCTGTTTTGGCGTGTAATTCGAAACAGCGGATCGGGACACGAATAGAACCTCCGCTGCCTAGCGGATGACTTTGCGCTAGCGACTGAGGTCACCGGGTCGCGGCGAACTTCTTTGATTTCAAAAACCGCGCGACCCGCGGCTCCGTGTGTACTTATTTGTTATTCAACACAAAAAATGTGTGTAAGCCTTGATTATCTACAAAGAGTGTGGATAAGCAAGTGGAGATAGTAGCAAAATCGAGCAACTCGCTCTGCAGTTTGCAACATGTTGCTTGAGAGGTCGGTGTGCACGAAAAAGATTGACGTAACGAGTGCCTGTGGTCAGCAGATTGAGGGCGCGGCAGCAAGGTTCTCGTTCCAAAACCGCGATTGTGCCAACCCGTATTCGACCCCAACAAAGGCAGGTGAGCCGCTGCCGTTGCGCGCGGCGGTGAAACAGCCCGCTGGACGAAACGGTAAATCGCTAAGTTTAGCGGTGTGACCACCCGCTTGCACTTCGGCGCGCCCGTAGGATCGTTGTCAGTGTCAACTTTTGCGCCTACCCCACTGGCCAGCTTGCCCTCAGTTCCACGGCCCCAGGCGTTTATCAACTGCGACACGGGCCTGTACGTGGCCTTAGCTTTGGCCGATCGGTGAGTTCGGGGACACTCATCTTTCGCATCCATCGATTCGTTGAGTGTCCCCTATTGGACCCTTCACGACGTAATCACCTCAAGGAATCTCTTTTGATGACAAGATACGTATGAGGCAGGACGTCACTACGGCTCCTCTCGGTGGCCAATCGAGCGACCCATGTTTGTCCCTCTTGCAAAATTGGTCCCATATGTTGCTCGATGTTCTTGCCCTCACGTGACATCGTAATATTGGTGTCCATCAGGACTCCCTCTGCTCGCTGGGTCGGGGCGATTTCCAGGGCTATTCTTTCAGACGTTGAGCCCGACCTTATAGCCACGATAATAGAAACAGGTCTGCCTGTCATGGTGGCGATAGTTGGTGAAGCCAGGACCTTGGCCAACCCATTCTTAAGCAGAACCGACAAAATCGCCCATGCACTGATATCTTATGGCGATTTCTGCGTCAGCGATCATCGCTTTGGTCATCTTCGGGAAAAGAAATGGCCTTGGGTAAGTCTTCAAGCAGTCTGCTTTGCAGGTGGGTGCGGACTGACCGAAAGATAAAGTTGCCGTTTTTTGGCGGATCAGGTCTTCCCAATCGACTCTTCATTCCGGGGACGCTCCATCATGGGTACAGGATGCTCCATCGTGTGATTTCACAGGAAAGTGGCGTTGTCGGGCTAGGGACGCATGCGGCGCGATTGCAATGGATCGATGAGCTTGCGGGCCCATTCGTAATCCTCGAAGGCCACCGAGAGGCCGCCGAAGCAAAGCAGAGAAGCGAGTACGTAATAAAAAATCGACCAGCCCCAGCGAAGCGGGAAGTACCAGAACATCGCCAGGTAGAGGAGCATCGACAGCACGATGAAGCTCCAGCCCACGACTTTCGCCATGGGCCGCTCATCCGCGCCTATCTGGTCCCGGTTCCGCTCCCGCGCCACTTCGATGCCCATGGCATACATCCCTTGCAGACGTTCGTCGAAGACTTCCTGCCAGCTTTCCAGTTGGCGATAGGCTGGCATGATCCGGCCGGCGATCCGAGCGTTCAGCTCCGCCAGGACCTCCCGGTCTCCGTGGATCCGAACCTCGTCCAGCCAGCGCTGGATAGTTACATTTGGCCCCGCCGCCTGCGCCAGGTCCGCAGTCCTGTCGACCCGCAGGTACGCACGGTCGAAACCGTGCTTTCTGGCATAGGCCAATGTTTGTTCACTGGAGAACAGGCGTTCCATATGCTCCGGGCGTTGCGGTGCGAAGAGATGATTCACCCAGAAGAAGATGGCGAGCCCCAGCGGATAGGTGACGAACTGCGACTCGAACCAGCCAGGAAAGGCATCCCGAAAGGCCGGCCAGATCATCCATTCGTACTGTCCGCGCAGGCCGGTGGCGAGCATGACATAGGTCAGTGCCAGGCCCGAAGCGATCAGGGCACCGCTCATGGCGCCCTGCCAGGTGGCACGCTTCACCAGGTAAGCCCCCACGATCAGGATGAAACTCATCGGTCCCACGAACTCGGTGATTGCAATTTGCAGAAACCAGATGCTTTTGGGCAGGAAGAAAGAAGCAACGATGGCAACGACCACCAACATCGCGAGGATGATTCGACTGGCCCAGACCATCTCCTCGTCGGTAGCCTTGGGATTCAGCCAAAGCTGGTAAATACCGCGGACCCAGTTGGTCATTTGAGCCATGAGGTAGGAATCGAGGGTACCCATCACTGCGGCCAAGAGCGAAATGAGCAACAGCGATGAGATAATCTGCGGGAAACCTGGCATGAGGGCCAGTTTGTGTAGCGTGCCGGTGAACAGGTCGTCACCCGGGATGTCCGACGCAAAAGCCTTGAACGAGAGGCCGGTGATGTTCACGAATAGCCCATAAGGCACCGTGGTCAAGATGAGCGCCAGGATGGGGCCCTGACGGGCAACTTTTTCGGTTGCCGCGGCCATGTAACGCGAACCGTAGAACTGCCCTGGCAGCATGATGAGCATGATATTGAGGATGAACTGTGAGGCCATGAACGAATAGCTGTACTCAGATGCTGGCGCGGCGGGGCCAACGACCTGTTGGAACTCCAGGAAGGCGTGTTGCTGGGAGGCATCGAAGTAGCCAACGATCTTGTCCCAGCCCGCGGTCCAGGAACCATCCCCCAGGATGTAGAAGATCGCCACGGTGGGGACAATCATGGCAGCCCAAGTGAGGATTCCTTGCAGCATGTCGGTGACCACGGCCGCTTTGAAACCGCCACAAGCCAGGTAGGCGGCGATGGTGAGCAATACTGCAATGGCCCCCACTGCCAGAGGGTCGATTCCGTAGGGAGCGAGGCTCTTGACCACCGGGAACATGTCGGTGAAGGTAAGCCCGGCTCCCTTCAGCATGGTGGCAAAGGAGAAGGGAACTCCGACGGCCAGAAAAAGCACGTAGGCCAGGAGCGTCTTGGGACCAAAGCGAAAGGCGATGGAGTCTAAAAAGGAAATAATCCCACTGGTCCGCATTTTACGCACGAAGAGCATGGTCATGATTGGCGTGCCGACGCACCAGAACCACTCGTACCAGAGGTCGATGACTCCCCCGCCCGCGATCATGCCAACCGTGCCGATGTAGGCAAGCGTCCCCACTCCGGTCGCGAAGATGCTCATAATGATCCATGGGAGCGTGATGTTACGCCCCGCCAGGAGGAAACCGCTCGCATCCTTTTTTTGACCCCGTTCCGACCAGATACCCAGCCAGATCATCAAAGAGAGGTAGGCAACGAGTGTCACAAGGTTCAGGATTCCCCAGCTCATCAGTATTTCACCGTTTACGTATGCTGCCAGGCAAGCGTCTCACGCTCGCCGAGTCGGACTTGGGATCGGTCCGGTTCGGTGCCACCACACGGGGTGGCCAACCGGGGGCTTGCCATCCGTGCTTGCGCATGAGTGGCCTGCAGCGTTCCGCCAGCCAAGATGGCGGCTTCGATTCTTTGCTGTTGCTTCTGTGAATGCGAGAACGGGCCGTTACACGCTGTCGTGGCATCGATAGAGGTAATCGTGGATGGACATTTTCTCCACAAGTTCGTACTGGTGTTCTTCAAGAAACGCATTGACTTCCGCAAAATATCTTGCCTCGACCAACAGGTAGCGAGGCCGGTGCTTCGATAGATTCAGTCCTTTTAGTACGTTGAGTTCATAACCCTCGACATCCAGGGAGAAAAAATCGATTTCAGGCAGATCGTGGATGCTGTCCAAAACGGATTCAAGCGTTCGTGCTGGTACTTCGGTGGAATAGGAACCGTCCAAGTTCTGGATATCAATGCCCGCTTGGAGATGCTCTTCCTGCTGCCCGGTGGTTTTGAGTGAGCCGTCGACAACGCTCATGAGATGCGCGTAGTGCATTGTCACGGTGGGTTGCTGAAAATCGTCGGCCACCAAGGCGCAGTGATGGACCGTGGAGCCGGGCCTTTCCTGGACGCACCGCTTGTGGAGTTCCGGTATTCCTTCGACGAGTACTCCACGCCACCTTCGTTTTTTTTCCAGGTAGTAGGTATTGCTTTGGGAGTAGCCATCGTTCGCGCCGGCTTCAATGAAAAAACCACCATTGAAATCCAGATATTTTTCCAGTTTACGATCCAAGTCATGGAGGGAGGGTCTTGGATTTTTAAAACGGCGTCCGACCATGCGGAGCAGAAATTTTCGCAGGTTCATGAATACGTGTCCCAGGGAACTGGCGTCCGGCCAATCGTTGCGTGCGCCCAATCGGTGAATGCATGAGGGCTATTTGAGCGACACTTTCACCGACCGGCCGCGATGCTTGAATTCCAGTTTGTCCTCGCGGGCGAGCCAACCCACCGCGGCCAGGACGAGGTCCGCGGGCGCGTCGATGGACTTCTTGATCGCTGCCAGGCTGGACTCGCCTTGGTCCGTCAGCAGTTGCCAAATCTCGCCCGCGACGTCCCCGATTCCGATGTTCGAAAACAGGTACTGCCGGGGCGGTTTGGGACGTGCAGCGGATTTGCTTTTGGTCGTCGACGCGGATTTCTTTTTGGCCATGGTCACTTGCTCCCAATAACGCGACTACGGATCGAAACGAAGATGCCAACTCGTCGCCTGATAGGATAATGGATCATCGATCTGATGGCGAGCGTTATCGTCTCCATAATTCTTCTGAGAAAACCCCTGGCGGCCCACTATGGAAGCCTCCGGCTCCGCCGGAATAGTTTTATTCCTCGGGTTTTGGCGGTGCGTGACCTAATTTCGCTTCGTAGAGCTTGGCGAACTTCTCGGCCCGGGAAGGGTCGCATTCGAAGCACTGCGACTCGGCCCGGTTGTGTTCTTCGCACCAGTCGCCTTTTTCCTTGAACTTGCCGGCCGCCTTGGAACTGCACCGACTGCATTCCGCTTCCGGAACGCCATGTTCCGCGCACCACCAGCCACTGTGGTCGCGGCCATCGTTTTCCGGAGTGGCCTCGGCCACCGAGGTTGCGGTGCCGCCAGATTCGCTGCCGGACTGGCTGCAGCCGCTTGCCACCATGACGATAACTGCCAGCATCCCAAACATTGCATGCCACTTACGTCTGTAGTACGTCATCATTTTTCTCCTTGAGGCGCAGGCCTCGTTTAAAGGTCGTATTCAGTAAAAGGGGGTCGGGTGTCGGGTGTCAGGTGTCAGGTGTCAGGTGTCGGGTGTCGGGTGTCAGGTGTCAGGAAAGAAGAGATTTATGATTTATGATTTATGATGCCAGGCGGGCTCCCACACGCCCACGTTCAGGAAGAAGGGGTCAGGGTCAGCCCTTTTTACTAGCGTTTATCAACATCCAGTTTTTCGTGTCTCAGACCCATGTTATTTCCGTCGAGAAAACCCCTGGCTTTGCCGGGGGACTGGCAGAGTTTGACAGTTCCGTGGTGATATTGCTCGTACTCGTACTCGACTGGAACCATTGCATTCAACAGAAACATAAGGCCATGGATATTGATGATGACCGATCTTGCCTCCCAGTCGGGTTCGAGTACGAGTACCGCTTTGCTGAGTACGAGTACGATATTCTCTCCCCGGCTCCTTTGAGGAGCCTTCCTCAAGCCACCCGCTATGCGGGTGGTACATGACTTCGATCCCGATCCC
>JAJRWS010000302.1 GCA_024276705.1 Planctomycetota bacterium
CCTACAGCCAAATCATCAATGGGTTTTTTTTCTCTTTTTTGGGATATTCTGAGATAATTTGCGGGTCCAAGAGGCAGTGAATGCGCAGCTATACCCTTAGGGGAGCCAACCGATGCAGCAGCCAGACGATTCCAGCTTTGAACGGCTACTCGACTTGGCACGCGCAGGGGACGAAAAGGCAATCGGTGTACTGCTTGTGCGTTATCGCAGTTACTTGACCGTGTTGGCCCGAGTACGGATCGACCGGAATCTGCAAGCCAAGTTCGATCAATCGGACGTGGTCCAAGAGACGATGATCCAAGCCAACCGTGATTTCCATCAATTTCGTGGCACCACCGAAGCCGCACTGGCCAAGTGGCTACGCACGATCCTCGGCAGCCGCAAGGCAATCCTCACTCGCCACTATTTCGGCAACTGCCGTCGTGACCCTAAGCTCGAGCAGAGGTTGCAGCATGAGTTGGACAACTCTTCCCTGCAAATGAATCGGGCACTCAGTGGACTCGGGCGGATACTGGATCGTCAAGAACAGTTGGGGGACGAGGTGGGGAGACGACGGGTATGGATACGTCAAGTATGGCATGATTGAAGAGCACATTAGGATCCATGCGATCACGGGAGAGACAAAGGTGGTTATGGTTATAACGCCTGAACCAACCACGTTCACCACCGCGTTGCTGTTCGGCTTGTATTGTGTGGCGGTCGGTTTGCCTCCATCGGTGCTTGCCAGCTTGTCTCGATAGACGTTCCCTTTGCTCGCCAGCCATGCCAGCTCGCATTGCTAAATTAGGATCGTTCGAGAAATAACTGGCCTATTTCCAGGCCCCTCACCCTGCCCTCTCCCCAAAGGGGCGAGGGGACATCGGACAGTTATTTCTCGAACGATCCTTAGCGTCAGGTAAGTTTCCGCACAGGGTCGGCTACTCGTCGTAAGAGCTGAAGTCGCCTCGTTGCTCGACCACCTGATCGCCGACCTGGATGCGAATGTCCGACTCGATGCCTTCGACCTCATTCTTGCCTTTGACCACGTACGATTCGAGGCGACCCTGCCGGATTCGCAGCACTCCAGACGTCTTCGAGCCAAGCTTCATTTCGACGCGTTGTCCCTGGAATTCGATCCATTTATTGTGCTCGCCGTCGACGTCAAAGTTGAAGAAGAAGACGAAGCAGTCCTCTCCATTTCGGTGCACGTAAGCCCTCATGTCGTCGCTGTGACGCACGCTCGGCTCCACCCCGGTCGCAGCGACCGCATCGGCAAACTTGCCATCGGCAAAGAGGTTCGCTTTCTGGTAGACCACCTCGGTTCGGCCTCGCTTGATGGCTGCCTCAACGGCGTCGCGAAGCACCGTGCACGGCTCCCACAGAAGGTCAACCGTTGGCAGCTCGCCGGAGATAAACAGCCGCCCACCTTGCTCGATGTGATCGGCCAACTTGCGTTGTGAGGCCTCGTCCATGAAGAAGGCCGAATGGATCGCCAACGCGCGGCAGGTTGTATGTGGCTCGGCAGCGTTCGGGCCCAACTCAAACATGGCAAATGAGTAGCCATCTTTTTGCAGCGATTTGGAGAACTCCTCGAACCCTTGATGCCCACAACGGGGAATCTCGTGATCCTCGATACCCCAGTATCGTTCATCGGGCACCCAGGAGGAAACGGCAGCGTACGGTGCGTAGAGAAGATATCCGACATCGGCATCGATGTCGCATCGCAACAGGTCATCACCGTTTTCAACAAACCAACGGTTGAGCATCTTGACCGTGTCGTACATCGGGCGGCAGTTGCCGTTTTCGTCGATCGGTGCGTGGGACGGGAACGTCGGGCACTGGAGCTTCGTAATTCGATCAAGCGTGTCGTCCCAATATTCGGTGTTCACGCCGCAAAAGATGTTGTAGCCGGTGGCACCTCCCGCCACGGATACGAGTGTCTGGTAAAACGGCACCAGAGGATCGCGGGACTTTGCATCGTAAAGCATGCCAAACCCCCAGTTTTCCTCCATGTTGATCCCGCGGGCGCGCCGAGCCGTGTTGATGTACCGGTCGAACACATCGCGATCATACGCGGCAACACCGAGCCAACTGATCATGCCGTACTCGTAATCGTCGGCATCGGTCTCGATGCGGTTGTGGGCAAACCACCATTCGGGATACAAACGGACAAAATCAGGCGGGATAGGTTCAGCCGCCTCTTCCTGCAGATCGGGGACGTTCTCCTCGATGGGCGGGGTGATTGCAGCGTAGTTGTTCAGCAAGGGTTTGTCGAATCCCAAGTACTCGGCATAGCGTACATACAGATCGCGCCGGTAACGCCATTGGAGCTCTCCCCAGTCGATGAACCTCAGCAAGTCCTCTCGGCGACGAATGGAGCTGGCGTCCGGAGTCGGGAATTGAGTGCCAGGAACAAACTCAAAAGCCTCGAACTCCGTGCCATGGAGCTTGTTGTAGGTCGCGATTTCGCCGTAACGATGGGCCAGTAGCTTGTGATAGAACTTCATGCCCGATGGCTCGTAGCCGATGTGCCAGGGCGGGCTGTTCGACATGCAGTAGATCGTTTCATCGTTCATTTGGAAGCCGAGCACCGGCCCGCCCTCCCGGACAAAGGGAGCAACCACGTTGTGAACCTCGCCCATCCACTCCTTCACCAGGGCGTCGTACTCTTCGTCGAAGGGAGCGGGAAGTGGCGCGGCGTCGTACTCCCAGATGACCGGTCCACCATGATTCCGCCGAGCCGGTGGCACCTCGGGGCTGAATTTCGGGCAGACCAGGTCGGGCAGACCGCCCACATTGAGCTCCGAATGGATGAATGGGCCCGGCTTGACCACAAACTGAAAACCCATCGACTCGACCTGCTTCATGAAGCCGATCACGTTCCGGCTGTCCTTGGTCTCGCCGGCAAAATCGTAGGTGCGGCGGCCGTCGACCATCCGTAGATGATGCCGCCAGCAAATGTAGAACAAGATGCAGTTGACTCCCGCCGCCTTGAGCTTGGTCAGCCGGTCGACCCAATTTGCGGGCGATTCGCGAAAATACATGTATTCGGTGGCGATCAAGAAGTGCGGCTCTCCGTCCTTGTAGAACCTGCCGTTGCGATACTCGAACTTACTCATACGAAATTTCCTTGTCCTACTGAGGTGGAGTCCCAGGGTCTGCTGAGACTCAGCACGTGTTTTTGTAATTTAGTTCCGGGTCTTCCAAAAGACGTTCACCGAGTTGCCACCGGCGCCACCCGGGGCTGAGTGCCTGCCGACCGGCCCACGATCGCGGCAAACTCTACAATGTACAGCCTATGCGGCAGGTTTTCAAAGCGGAAACCCAGGTTGGGGGTAGCCAAATGGCACCAGCAGGCGAACGGAGCAGCAGGCAATGCTGGGGGGAAAATTTCACTTGTGTGGGATACCGCGGGTGGGAAAGCTGCTAGAATCACGATCTTTTCAAGCCTGCGTCGGTTCCGGACTCGAGACAGGTGGGGGAAATAGACTCTATAGGAGACAATATGGACCAGGCAACCGGGTTTCTGAATAAATATGTGGTGCCGCCTCTGACGGTGCTGAGCGAGAACACGTACATGAAAGCCATCCGTGCCGGGATGGTGGCCATCGTACCGCTGACGATCATTGGGGGATTTTTCATGATCGTCGCTTACATGCCGGTCCCCGGCTGGGAAGACTGGGTGGAACCCTATCTCCCACTGCTTGAAATCCCGAATAAGGCCACGTTCGGCTTGCTCTCTATTTTTGTATGCTTTTCTATTGCTTACAACTTGGGAAAAGAGTTCGAGCAGGAGGCGATTGTCAGCGCCTCGATGGCCACCCTGATTTTCCTGATGATCCAGATCGACATCACCTCCGAGGAACTGGCCTTCACGGAAGGCAGCCTTGACTCGGGAGGGCTGTTCACGGCGATCCTCATTGCCCTGATCGTTACCCGCGTGCAAAAGTTCTTTACCGATAAGAGTCTCGTCATCAAACTGCCAGACAATGTGCCGTCGGTGGTGTATGAGTCCTTTGCTTCCCTTATCCCCCTGTTTTTTCTGGTGGTTGTCTTTTGGCTGATCCGGTTCGTGTTTGAGGTGGACATTAACGGCCTCATGCAAACGGCTTTGAGACCTCTCGTGGTCGGCTTGGATACTCTCCCCGGCATTCTGCTGTACACCTTCCTGGTCACGCTGTTGTGGTCCGTCGGGATCAATGGCGATAATGCCATGGATGCCATCGTGGCACCCATCTTCCTTCTCTACCTGGGGGCGAATGTTGAGGCGATGACACAAGGGGAACCCTTGCCCTACGTGACCGCGCTCGGGTTCTTCACCACCTTCGTGAATGTGGGCGGCACGGGGGCGACGATTGCGCTGGCCCTGATTCTATGGAACTCCAAAGAGCCCAGTCTCCGAAAGGTCAGCCGCGTTTCGATGCCGACTCAGATCTTTCAAATCAACGAGCCCATCTTCTTTGGCATCCCCATTGTCCTGAATCCCCTTCTTATGATCCCCTACGTGATCAGCGCCATGGTCCTGACCACCTGCACCTATCTGCTGATGTATTGGCAAGTGATTCAAAGGCCTTTCGTGCCGGTACCCTGGACCACGCCTCCGATTATCGGCCACTACCTGGTTTCCGGCGGGGACTGGAAAGCAGCCGCGTGGGGAGTTATTTCCATTTTGATTGCCATGGCAATCTACTACCCGTTCGCGAAGATTCTCGAGCGCCAGCGTTTACAGGAAGAAGCCTCGGGCGAAGCCGACGAGTAGCGCAGGTACAAGAACCGGTAGGAGCGGCATCTTGACATGCTTCGCACGTAATCTTCTGCTTGTTTACCTTTTCCAAGGCACGCTGTTTCGTCTCCTTTGCTTTCGCCGGGCTTCAGAGGGAGTCGATTGCCGGATTGTCCAGGTCAGTCGCCGTCAGTTTTGCGTGGGCCAGCAAGGCGCAGACACGCTCAAGGCCAGAGGCGCGCAATGTGGACTGGCGACGAAGCTGCGAGGGGAGATAACGGTGCCAGGGCCCCATGGCCAGAAGGCGGGCGAGCCGTTTTTCGTGTGCATGGACGAAGAGGGCGGCCGCCTGGTCTGAGGGACGCGGAAGGTCGCCAATCGGGTGAGCGAGGTGGAGCACATAGGGTGAGCTCTGTGAAACAGACTTGGCACCGTGTTGATCCTTCAGGGTCCTGGCGAGATACAACGCGCCGACGGTCCCCAGGCCATGGACCAGCAGTGTCGAACCGGCTCGCTGAAGCTGCCGAATCTCGTCGCCGGCAAGGCCGAGACGTTCGACCACCGTCCGCGCCTGGTCGAGCCCGCAGCACGGCTTTCCTTTGGGGGCGAATTGCGGCGTCTTCGCCTGGCCGACACGGTCGGTGAGAATTCGCCCCGGCTCGCTTCGCACGACCTTGCGGGCACCGCCGCCGAGGTTCAATCGGTGCTCCTCCACGATTTCGACGTATCCGACCACGTCGCCCGTCAACCGGTCGACCACTTCACTGGCGAGCGTATCACCAATGTTCGAGTGGAGTGTGCCTTGCTGCCAGCGCTGATCGGCGGTCTTCGCGAGCACATAACGGCCCGAACGGGGCGCTTCGAGCAGGTCCGCTTTGACCAACGCGTCGAGCAATTCACCCGGACCGGTCGGTGCCATCTCCTCCCATAGGGACGTGGGCACAATCGCCGCGAGCCGTGCCTCGTCGATCCAATCCTCAGCAGCCGCGCTCACCAGCGCCTGCTGGACGACGACCCCCGGACGCAGCGCGTAGGGCCCACCGAGAAGCTGTCCGCGGGCCGCTGCTTCGAGCAGTACCCGGCAGAGGAACTGTTCACCCGCACTTGCCACTGCGTATCCCATGCGGCTTGCGTCGGTCCGTCGGGAACCTCGACCGATCCGTTGGAGCAGGCTCGATACGTCGGCTGGAGGTCCGGCCAGGAGCACGTAATCGACCGAGCCGATGTCGATCCCCAACTCGAGGGTCATGGTGGCGAAGGCCACCGCCGCCGGTGCCTTGAGAAATTGCTGTTCGGTCCGCTCCCGCATCGGTCGCGAAAGGGAGCCGTGGTGCGGGAAGACCTGATCGTCGAAAACGCAATGTCCCTTGAGCCGGGTGGCAAAGTCTTCAACGTCTGCACGGCGATTGGCGAAGACGAGGATTTTGCGGAAGCCGTGCTGGGTCAGGGTGCGCAAGTGCTCGGCCATCCTTGGCGGAGTGCGGCCGTGGAATACTTTCGCTCGGATCGTGCGGCTGCCATCGACAGTAACGATCCGCGGCTGCTGAAGGTAGCGTGAGGCGGTCGCCTTGGGGTCTTCGACCGTCGCGCTGACAACCACTCGCTGCGGGCGCTGGTCGGCGGCGTGCTGGAGTCGATGCAGGAGCACGCGAAGCTGGTCGCCCCGTGGCGTGCCGTCGACGACATGGATTTCGTCGAGAACGACCAGGCGAACCTGGCCGAGGGCGCTGGCCCGTCTGGCGAGCAGCGAATCGAGTGCCTCGGGGGTGGTGACAACAATTTCGGCGAGCCGACCCGCGATCCGTTCCTTGTGCTCACCCGTGTAACGCCCAAAACCGACCGTCAGGTCATCCAGCCGCGCCTCGAGCCGCCGCTTCAGATCGTTCGCTAATGCGCGGGTTGGGCTGACGAAGATCGCTCGGGCTCCGCCCCGTTTTCCGCGGATAATCGCTTCGGCCGCCGGCGCGGCAAAGGCTTCGGTCTTGCCCGAGGCGGTAGGGGCCGCGATCAGGACATCCGCACCGTCGAGGAGCGCCGGGAGTGCCTGGAGTTGGACGGGGCTGAGCGCATCGAAGCGGCCGAAGAACGTGCTGAAGCTGGCCGCCAGGCGCTGTTGGAGGTTGGCAGGGGGATTGACGGGCGACCGATTCATACCTTTATCGATTTCACGCATTGATACCGGGCGCCAGCGGATTTGGAATATTCCAGTGTCTCACGGTCAGGACGCGGTTCCATTTAAAACCGGGAAATTAATGTTCGGCTGTCCCTAAGAGCTGTCCCCTAATAGCAGTCCTAGCCGGATCCTCCAGGCGCGAGCCTGATCGAGTCGAGAAGAAAAACAACTCCACGGACAATGTCCCGGGAACTGCTTCGCCCTTCGGCAATCGCCTGCTCAATCTGGTCGGCCAGGCTCACAACCTGTTCGCCGGTGGGCGTAAGGTCCGGGTAGGCCCGAAGGTAGAGCTTGCAGACACGCCGAACCAGTTCATGGGTGTCGGCGGCGGTCAGGGGCCGGAGCTGGATGTCCAGGCTCTCGTCCACGACGATCGCCCGGAAGAGCGTGCGTATGTCCTCCAGTGGCGTGAAAGCAAAGACGACCGACAGTGGTTGGTTGCGCCGAAATCGCAGCGGGATTTTCCGATGCGCCGCATGCCCGCCCCGGTAGAGATCTGCATGGCTGGCCGGGTCAAAAGCAAGCTGACGTTTCGGTACTGCAACCGCAGTGAAGTGTTTCAGAACCTGGATGCCATAGGCTTGTTGCGCTTTGCCCAACTGGTCTACCCCTTCCACTTCGTCGAACAGCAACAGCAGCCCGCGGAATCCGGCATCGCGGATCCAACAGGCGAGCGTGCCGAGCATGTGCACGTACATGCGGCCGTAAGTCCGGTAGTCGGAAAGCGTCAGTGGCAGCTCGCCGCGCCAGCCTGACCGGGAGAGCCGTTGCAGCAGCTTGGATCGATCGACCTCGAAACCACTGACATAGTCATGCATCCAGGTGATGAGTTCATCATCCTCTTGGTGCAGGGCATGGAGGTAGGGCGAGAAGAATCGTGAAGCACATGTGCCGTCGGCATTGCGGTGGGCGGGACTGTCGGCCAGTTGGTGCATCAGTGGATGGAGGCCCTCGCCCCCACCCCCATTGCCCTCAAAATCTGGCAGTGACAGCGCCGAGACGACCGCCCGGTAGAGCCGTTTTGGATGGGTCGGTGGAACTTCGCGCGGATCGAGTGTGACCCGAGCGGTGACATAACCTTTTGCCAGGGCCACGCGTTCGAGAACCTCAAGCTGGTGGGTCTTGCCGTGACCGTAATCACCCCACAATGCGCGGAGTCCGCGGCCCGCATCGAGCAGAGCGTCGAACGATGCCAGTTCCGTATCGCGTCCCACAGTGTAATCGCGGGCGTAGCGTGCGGGCACGACTCCAAGCCGGAGCGCCTCGATGGTCTGCCGCAGTTCGACCTGCTCTTCCAGCGAAGCCGCTTTCCCAGCAGCAGATGTCCCAGCAGCAGATGTTCCAGCAGCAGATGTTCCAGCAGCAGATGTTCCAGCAGCAGATGTTCCAGCAGCAGATGTTCCAGCAGGAGCGATCATGGTTTTTACTATGCGGGCCTGCGGGTTCTTGCCGCCACGGCTGTTCGGCTTGCGGCGAGTTGCCCTTGCGGATTTCTGTGCGGATTTCCGCACAATTGTCTCAATAGTTGCCCGTGAATCAGTAGTTGCCCGTGAACCAGTCTGCGGCTCGGGGTGGCCATTGTCGTGAGTCCGGGCTACCGGGGCTTTGGATCTGTTCGAATCGTCGCTGTTGAGCTCTGTCAGCTCGATCCGCCGAAATGTCCTGGGCAGCCCTGGGGCCGTATCGAGCCGTACCCGGACCCGGTGCCCCCATTTGAGGGCAAGGACCGAGCCTGCTCCATGTTCCGGGTGGAGAATCCGATCGCCTGCGTGCATCAGAAGACCTCCTCGCCTTCCAGCGCTGGCACCTCTTCGGCGGAGCGCGAGGCGACGCTGCGGACCTCCGACTCACTGAGCCGTTTTTCTTTTTCGCGATGCTGTTGGCCCAGCAGATGGACCACGCTTTTGACGAATGTCCGCCGGGTGCCGCTTTCGAGCTGGTTCTCGCCAAGCTCCACCGCCAGCGAGTGGATATTGTCATGCTGGATCTCGGTGTTGAAGGTGATGTCGTAGCCCACCTGATAGAGCTCAAGCAGACGCCAACCGATACGCTCAAACAGTTCGCTCGGCTGCAGTGGGACGTGGTCGAGGTCGATGATCGGTTGCAGCACGCTGACTTTCGAGAATCGGGCGGCCCCTTTCAGCCGCTGTTCGAGCGCTGGGTACTCGGGGACCACGGTCGTCATGAATTCCGGCGGAACCGCGTAAGTCCAAAGCAGCGAGGGGAGCGTCGACTGCCCGCAGTGATCGATCATCTGCCGCAGGTTATCGCCAATGGCCTTCTTGCGGCGGACGGTCAGGCTCATTACACGGTCCATTTCGTCGAACAGTAAGACCACTCCGGGCAGATCGAGGGCGCGTAGAACCTGGACAAGGCTGCGAAGGTAGCGGAAGGCGTTCGAGTCGTCGATCGCTTCCCGAATCCGCAACTCGGCCAGTTCCGAGGAACCAATTCGCTCTCCTCGCAGGTAGGCGCCGAGGAGTTCCTCGCGATCGTAGTTTTTATCAAGGACCGCCTCCATGAAAAGAACCGCGGCACGGCGGAACGCCAGACTTTCGACGCGTGACCGGCCAATCTCCGCATGGAGCCATTCTCGGACAGCCGTTTCGTCGTACGCTTCTGCCCGTTCCTCGACGGTCTGCCGCAACACCACTTCGATGCCTGGTTGCGACTCCTCGTCAGGCCCCCCGGGTGGCAGTTCGATTTTGCGGGCTACTTCGGCGTAGATTTTCATG
This sequence comes from Planctomycetota bacterium, assembly GCA_024276705.1. Taxonomy (GTDB): domain Bacteria; phylum Planctomycetota; class Planctomycetia; order Pirellulales; family Lacipirellulaceae; genus JAJRWS01. The sequence continues at coordinate 9,611 of JAJRWS010000302.1, forward strand.
AGGTCGTCGAACGGGCACTCCTTGGGGGAGACACCGACCAGCGCGGTCACGAATCCCATCTACCAGGCAACTTCACGCAGGCAGTGGAGAAACTGGGTTTTGCCACCTCCGAATGGTGCCTGCACGAGTTTGAAGGACGAATTCCGGCCATGTTGTCGGATCGGTTCGAGGTATTCCTCCCGGAGGACGTTGAGATACTCGTCCGTTCCAACATTTACCGCCAGCGCGTTCCGCTCGGGTGGCTGTCCGGTTTCGCCCATTCGCTGGATGATATGGCGTGCCACCGGTTCGGTGACCTGCACCTGCTTCGCGATCATGCTCCGCCCCCTTCCATGCGGGTAAAGAAGAGCGTCAATTTGTACTCCCCATTCCCGTCCTCGTCCTCGAAGTAGAGGACCCGTTTCTTCTGACTTGCTGTCGAACCGGTCGCCACGCCGAGGTTCAGCCGAAGTCCATCCTGAGTTAGCTTGCGTGCCTGTTGGAGCCGGAGCACGTCCCAGGCGAAGCGGACTCGGCTGTATCCTTTGAAGTTTTCGCCCGTTGGCTCGACCCGGAATCGCGGGCCTTGCATCTCGACCGCGAGGTAGGGCAGGCAGTCAAGAATCTCGATCCGTTCGCCACCTTCCCCCTTGGCCGCCCGCGCGGCCCGCCAGGCTCGATGGCAGCGGGCGAAGAACTGTTCCGGATCGAAGCCCGCATCGAGTTCACGCCGCGTGCGCGCATGCGCCGCCAGAATGGCTTCGGCATCGGCCGCCGTCCGGGCGATTTCGAGCCGGGCGAATTTCAGTACTGCCTGGCCTTTTTCGAAGTCGAGGACGACGGCAAACGGAGGGATGCGCAGTTCCACGGGCGACTCCCGCGAAATCACGCGGAATTCCAGGCCCGCATCGGCACACGCCCCGCGTAACTCACGACCCAGCCGCCGTCGCAGCCGCTCGCCTGCCTCGTCAACCCAGTCGTGGAGTCGCTTGAGCAGATCCGCGAGGCCCGCTTCCTGGCGAATTTCCGCAGGCAGCTTTTCTTCGACTTTAGCGAGGGCCGCGCCGAGCTTTTTCAGGTCGTCGTACGCGGCCCCTTTCGCCAGAGGTCCCAGGGCCGTCGCCGCTGCCGCCAGCCGATTCGACTCACCTCGCAGGCGTTCCTGGACCTGCCGAACTTCGTCATCGAATTTCAGGCCCGTTACTTTGGCACCAGCCGACCCCGTTACTTTGGCACCAGCCGCCCCCGTTACCTCGGTACCAGCCGCCCCCGTTACCTCGGCCGACCCCGTTACCTCGGCCGAATCTGTTACCTCGGCCGAATCTGTTACCTCGGCTCCGGCCGAATCTGCCGCTTTGGAGCCAGCCAGTCCCGTCGCCTCTTCGACTCTCCCCGTTGTATTCAATCGAGAGCTCCTTCTCACCTGTTTTTCAGGGGCACATTATTCTAACAACTGACTATTTCCGCAGATTTAAAGAGTATACGCCCGTCCACATCTCTGTCAAGAGAGGCTTGATGGATACTCGACTTCACTTCGCCGTGTGGTATGAACCAAACGGCAGAACTGACCCAGTGTGGAAAAGTCATTGGTCCTGCAATAATTGACGCTTACCCTGGCGCCTAGCCAGGAGGCCGTACAGCAAGCCGAGCACTAGCAATGCCGCCGTAGCCGGCTCGGGGATGTTAATGGCCGGAAGGATCACCTCGTTGATGGTAAATGAGGAAATCTGGTGCCGCCTGTGAGTGGTGTCGGAGACGAAATCCCAATCGCCCTCGCCGAGGTCATCGACGACTTGAGAGACGAAGTCGTCGTACGTCTCGAAATAATCACCCTTGAAACAGCAGGAGTCGTTGAAGTTGTGCACCTGGATCTGTCGACGACCTGGGCCGTAGCCGCCGAGGGCGTAGATCTCCAGCCAGGATGCCACGCCGTCGGCCGAGTCGCGGACCGTGTCGGCGTCGGGTCCGTCAATTTCCCGGAACAATGGTACGTGCTCCTGCTCGGCGTCACCGCGGGAGCTCGGCTCGAAATCCCGGACGTACAGTGGATACGAACCAGCGACCGGAATGCTCAGATCGATGCGCGTGTCGATTGCCGCCGCCAACTGGGTCGTCCAGCCGCCGCCCGAGAGGCCGATCATGGTAATGTCCTGAGAGTCAGGATTTTCGGCTAAAAAGTAATTGATGGTTTGCACAATCGGTTCGAGGAAGAACCGAAACTGGGCGCCATCAGGAAGCGTCGTGTCGGCGAACCTGTTGAACAAGTCGTTGTGTGCTGACGTCCCTGAATGGCCGCCAGGGAGGTTGACCGTGGTGGTGGCGTCGATCTGAATGGAGTGGTCGACGTTCCAACCGGTCATCGGCATCTGCATGGCCACGACCTGGAATCCTTCTTCGAGCAATTGGTTGATCGTGTTTCCCACGCCATCGGACAGCCTGCCCTGATGCCCTTGGTGGACGATGGCCAGTCGAGGTCGAGGGGCCGGTGTGGCCGGCTTGATCAGATAGGAGAGGGCATGGAAGTCGTACCCGCCCACGTCCGCGTCGAGCTTGTCGACCGAAGCGACGAGCTCTGCTGAGATGCCTCTCAGGTTGCGTCTGAACACGCTCGCGTCGATGTTTTGCGTTGCTGGAGTCGTGCCGGGCAGTCCTCCCGGCCAAATATACTTGATTAATTCAGCACGCCTGGCGTCCGCCTCGGCTGGGGTGCTGAAACGCACGAGGCCGGCTGGGTCGTAACCGACCAACTCCGGAGGAAGTGCCTCCGCCGAGCGGGAAAAGGCAGAACACGCCGTAATAGCGATCATGCAAGTGATGGAGCGGTAGAACGCCATGTACGTTATCTCCTAGGTAGACAATCAAACGCACAAAATGGTGGTTTTTCAACTTCAATGTGTAGATGCAACATGTCTATCAGGTGATTGTTGCATTGTCAAACAATTGCGATGGGTACTCCAGGGGAACTGCAAATTGCATCAGCCGATAAGGGTTGTCAAATCGTGGATGACTTGGCAAATGCCTTGCGATGAGTGAGCCGCCTGAGCGTAAAAAAATGCAACAGGCACCCAGAGATGCCTGTTGCAGAGTGTTTCACATAAATCGGTTAGAATTCCGCGAGTTAATTCCGTTTCCGGCATAATGCCAAGCCGCACGCCCCAAGAAGCACGAGGACCGCGGAGGCCGGTTCGGGAATAGCCGAGTAGATCACACCATCGATCTCGGATCGGTTCAAACCACCATCAAACGAAATGCCTGTGCCAAGAAAGACATGTAGGTCACCGATGCTATTCGTGGACACCGAGCCGATCGGAATTCGCCAGAGACCTTGATCGGTCCCCGTTATCTGAGTTCCATCAGTCCACAAATAGTTGGTTAAGGAACCTGAAGTGAACCCGCCCGCAACATCATACGTTTCGCTGCCTGCGGGATCCTTGCCAAAGATCACAACGTCGATGCTGTAGCCCGTGTTGGCCGCCAAGCCTGAGATGGTCATGTCCAACTCATTGGCGTCATTGCCCTTTTCATCTGCCACATTCTCGTTGACTGTAGAGGAGCTGTCGCTGGTATCGGGAAAACCCCAGCTAATAGCTGATTCGGGAGTGTTAGTGGAAGTGAGATCAAAATAAATCTCACCCGAAGCCAAGGTCGCGTTAACGTCGTCAAGAACAGTGGCCTTAGCCACATCAAATGCGGTCAGCACAACAGCAATACTCAACAAGCCTTTTATCAATAGTCTCAATGTCATTAGCCTAACCCCCCAAGTTTCGAGAAGAAACGATCGAAAAACAATGTCCTGTGGACAGGCATTCAGCCCTATTGTGTCAAGCTTAGGGTCTGAGTACAAGAAATTCCAAGGTTTTTTCTGTTTTTTTCAAAGGTTCGTTGCGATTTCCTTATCGCGGATACATCGGGGTGGCAGCCCTGACAATTGGCATTATGCTGGATTGAGCGGCTTACGCCGAAGGACTGGTCGTTCAGTTCTCAGGAAAGATTCATTTCAGCTGAAAAAAAGTATCTAAGGCTCTTTTTTCGCCGCAGGTGGTATTCGGCCAATTCTTAGCATTAGAGAACGTATTTCAGGCCAATCTTGGCAGGATTGTTTCCTAGGTACCTTTTTGGTTGCATCAGGCGGTGCTACTTGATAGCATTGTTTTGCATGTAGGAAATCTCTTCTGTAGGTGTCTTTTATTTGATTTTCCGTAATAATTGCCACGTAGAAAGGGCTAACGGGTGCGCTTGTCTTGGCTTCTGGGTTTGTTCTCAGGTTGGTCCGGGTATGTTTCAGAGGGGGAACTGCAAAGTCCGTTTTCTAGCTGTTTGGCATAGCCTGGGTCGCTATCAGCCCACATGTGAATAATAACAATCAACGGGAAATACCGCACGCAGGCATTGCAGTCACTTCACTGGCAGCAAGGCGAAAAATTGACTTTGCAGTTCTCCTGGACGGATACTCGGGTGATTATATGAGTCCGTATTGGATTAAGAGTATGATTAACAGTCGCCTGGTGCGGCTTCCAGATGCAATGGACGACTACGGATTTTCTGAGGAGGCGTCTACACGGCCGTGCAGGCGAAAAGGAGTATTCTACTATCTCACCTCGTGCCACAAAGAGATAATAGGTTGCATATGAACGAGGAACAAGCCAAGGCAACAGACGAGGATGAGGCGCTTGAAATTGAGATCCGGTCGCAGCGTAAATTTTCCCTGGTTGAAGCCATTGGCCGCATGGGTGGCGATCTGCTCAAGGGGAGCTCGCCGGTTACGGGCAAGCGACAGGCCGAATTGGCGATTGAGCATTATCTGCGCAAGCATCTTCTAGATGCCGAGGGAGCCCTGCAAGTTGTGTTGCTGCGCCGGGCCAAGGAGAGTGAAATCCTCCTGAAAGGATATGAGCAACCGTTCGATGCGTTATCCCGGTTGCTTGAAAACCTTCTCGATTCCGAGGAGCGGTTACGGCGTTTTGTCGGCCAGGTCGACGCGGAGTGGGGACGCCTCTATTCAGAGCGACCCTACTTCGAGATCGAAGGCCGATCGCCTCACCCGCAAGATCCTTACACATTGGCATCGGTGCGCGGTCAACTCAACCGGTTACTGGCCATGCTCCAGGCAAATGGGCCTTAGAGGAAATGCGGATGCCAATTCTTCCATTTGCCCATTTTGCAGGTCCGAAGGCTGGCTGCTCACGGCCCGCGGAAGATAGTTGGTGCCTTGGCCATGGGTTGCCATGCAATTATTTTTACCAACTTTTTGCCAGTTTTTACGGGTGATGGTGAGTTGCCGGGTCAAAGTTGCGGCATGGGATACCAGCCTGAGGCAATATATCAGGCAAAATAAAAATGTTTACATGCGACGAGTTCTATGATACATTTTCTCTGGTTGGCGTTCGATCCATCGGTTTTTTCGATTTTATAGAGATATATTGATAAACCTCGATCTCCTCAAATTTTAATCGTATCGTTCTTCATCACATCGTCATTGGGAGTTTTTTATGCGCCCACGTCGACAGTGTCGCCATTGCTCAAATGGTTTTACCCTGGTTGAGCTGCTGGTCGTGATCGCGATCATCGGCATCCTGGTTGCCCTTTTGTTGCCAGCTATTCAAGCAGCTCGCGAGGCAGCCCGGCGGACCCAATGCCAAAGCAACATGAAGCAGATTGGCCTGGCTATTCTGAATTACGCTTCGGCCCATGCCGACGAGCTTCCTCCGGGCGGCATCACCAACGGTCCTTGCTGCAGTAAGCGCAGCAAGGAAAGCTGGTCGATTTCGATTCTCCCTTTTCTCGAACTGCAGAATCTCTACGATCAATACCACTTCGACGAGTTCAACGAATCCAAGGTGAATTGGCCCGTGCTGCAACAGATCGTGCCGGTCTACCTCTGTCCCAGCGATGAGGATACCCAGACCTTGGAAAGGCCCGAAAGTGGCCCAGGTTCGTCCATCTTGATGGCCCGGGGTTCCTACCGGGCCAATACGGGCCGTTGCGGTGATCCTCCCGGAGGCCATTGGGACAGCCCAAGTGAGACAAATAGTTTTGGCCGCATCCCGGGAACTCGGGCAAGCTGGAAGGGCCCCTTTCACGCCACCGGCACTCCCCGGCGTGGGATCTATGAAAACGTGACGACGATTCCGAAACTCAAGCAGGTTACCGACGGACTTTCCAATACACTTTTTACCGGCGAAGGTACTAGCCAGTCGACCAAATCGAGCGAACCGGTCCTCATCCAGGCGACGATTCGGCGGCGAACTTTCTGGGCTTATACTTACACTTCCTACAACAAGTCTTGCGTCTTCCCGCAGACCAGAACCATGTTGTTCGATTTCGGCCGTTGTGTGGAAGTGAGCGGGCCGGGAGGTTCCAATCCTTGCAAACGGGCTTGGGGTTCGCTCCATCCGGGTGGGCTTCATTTTAATTTTGGCGATGGCTCGGTTCGTTTTCTCGATACCTCCATCGACATGCAAGTTTTTGCCTCCATGGCGACCATGGCGGGCGAAGAGCTTATCGATAACTAGCGTTTGCTCAAGCTTGATCTCTTTGAACTGGTGAATCGACGGGAGACTGGCAGGGCAAGAATGACCCGTTGTGACTGCCTAAGAAGGCTCTTGAGGCAATGGTACCAGTCCCAATCCAAGGAGGTGGAAAATTGTCACTACCATGGCGAACCCTGACGATCGTATTGGCTCTCACACTTGGGATGGTTGGTTGCGGGTCGAAACTGAAGGTGGCGCCCGTGTCGGGTACCGTCCTGTTGGATGGCCAGCCGCTGGCCGGAGCTAGCGTCAACACTCAGCCCATCAGCACGGCAGCCAATCCCAAGCCTGGATCGGGTTCGTTCGGCAAGACCGACGCCCAGGGGCATTATTCCCTGGAAGTGGTCGATCCACCGATCGCGGGAGCCATGGTGTGCGAACACCGGGTGACCATTATCCGAGGGAGTAAGGAGCTGTACCGTTCCAGTGACGCACCGGTGAAATCCCAGGAAGGCTCCTGGCCTGCCCGCTACAGCGATGGCAGCCTGAGGCTCAGCGTCCCTCTCGAAGGTACTACCGAAGCCAATTTCGAACTAACGCTGAAGTAATTCCTGTCCGTAAACCACCAGCTCTGCTGGTGAGTACCCATCAGGCTCCGCCGTTTCTTCGTACTCGTACTCGAATAGAACCATTGGATGCAAACGAAATAGGAGACCATGGATGTCGATGATGACCGACCTTACCTATGACTTGGATTCGAGTACGAGTACCGCTGGGCTGAGTACGAGTACGATATTTATTCTCTAG
>JAJRWS010000303.1 GCA_024276705.1 Planctomycetota bacterium
ACAACACCCAGCTAGCCCATCCCTACCGCTGGACCTGCGATGGCAAGCTGCTCTGCAAATAGGCAAGAGAAGCATACCGCGAAGAGTCGTCGCCCCGTTCAAGGGTAAATCGAAAGGCTGGCACTAGTGCTTTGACTACATTGAATATTAGGGTGCGAGTCTTCCGAAACCATTTGGTAGCAAGTGTTTCGGAAAACTGGCACCCGGATTTTTGGCAATGACAAAGCACTAGGGGAATAATCACGCGGAGGCGCAGAGTCACAGAGAAAAGAAGAGGGGCTTCCTCTGAGACTCTGCGTGAGATTTGCTTGAGTTGTGGGGCAGAACCCGTGTTGGGTAATTCATGGTTCCCTCTTTTCGGTTTGAGTTACCTATTCATCCCGCCGAATTCAAACTCTAATTGCAACACATGGATAACGGGAGGAAAGCAACTTCTCCACCGAACCGCGCCCGGAAGGAAGCGTTCCTGCAGGCTTCTAGCTCAATCGACGCTTCCTTATCCCGGCGCGCCGGGACGGTTCGGAGTTTTGCTCTGTGTCGCATTTGAAGTTTGAATTCGCCTCCCCCTTTTGTCACGGTCAGAAGCTGATTTTGCCTGTCACTATTCAACGGTACTTTCAACGACACGAATCATGGAGTTTCACATGCGAATAATAAATCTTCACGCGATGGTCATGATCACGCTGGCGATACTTTGTGGTTCTGTCCACGCCGCAGATCAAGCAGTCTTGGACATCGGCGATCGGCTGGAACCGTTCGTCGACAAGCATCTCATTGAGTCGACCGACAACGTCACTCACCTACTTCATCATCCCGTGCCGCGAGAGATTGCGCTGACGTTCGACAAACCGTGGGAAGGTCGCTATTGCGGTTATGTCACGGTGATCAAAGACGGCGATGGCTATCGGATTTATTATCGGGGTCTTCCGACCGCAGGCAAAGATGGCAGTAACACGGAGGTGACCTGCGTTGCCGAAAGTACCGACGGTATCAGCTACTCGCGCCCCAGTCTTGGGCTCTTCGAAGCGGAAGGCAACAAGAACAACAACATCGTAATGGCTGGTTCTGCCCCCTTCTCTCACAACTTCGCCCCTTTTCTCGATACACGTCCCGGTTGCCCGGCTGACGAACGCTACAAAGCGATCGGCGGTACCTCGGAGGTGGGCTTGCACGGTTTTATTTCTGCCGATGGCTACCATTGGACCAAGCTTGACGGTCCTCTCATCGAACACGAAGGCGAAGCTTTCTCTTTTGATTCGCAGAATAATGCCTTCTGGTCCGAGTCAGAGCAAACCTATGTCTGTTACTTTCGCACGTGGCGCAAGAGATCGGCGAATGGCTCCGTCAATGGTTACCGCTGGATCAGCCGCCGCACGTCGCCCGATTTTCGTCAGTGGGGACCGATGGAAGACATGAGCTACGGCGACACGCAGCCCGAGCATTTGTACACCAACCAAACGGTTCCCTACGCTCGCGCGCCACACATCTACGTCGCTTTTGCGGCGCGATTCATGCCGGGACGTCGAGTGGTGAGCGCCACCCAAGCCGAAGCGATTGGCGGCGAAGCAAAATACTCTGGCGATTGTTCCGATACCGTGTTCATGTCGTCGCGCGGTGGCAGCCTCTACGATCGCACGTTCATGGAAGGATTCATTCGTCCCGGCGTGGGCCTGAACAATTGGACTTCTCGCACAAACTACCCCACGCGCGGAATTGTTCAGTCGTCCGACGCGGTGATGTCGATGTACGTCCAGCGTAATTATGGCCAGACGACTCATAAGCTCCAGCGATTGACCCTGCGGACGGATGGATTTGCTTCGATGAATGCGGGCTACGAGGGCGGTGAATTCGTCACCAAGCCGTTCGTTTTCCGAGGAAACCGCCTGACCCTCAACTTCTCAACCTCCGCCGCAGGCAGCGTCTGGGTCGAACTTCAAACTGCCGAGGGGAAAGCCATCAAAGGTTTCAAACTCGACGAGTGCGACGAAATCATTGGTGATGAAATCGCCCGCACCGTGACCTGGAGCGGCTCGTCCAACCTCGCCTCCTTGGTTGGCAAGCCTGTCAAAGTTCGATTCAAAATGAAAGACGCTGACGTTTATTCAATCCAGTTTCGAGAAGGCAGTCGGTAAGGCAGGTCGTAGTCGTTACGGGGTCAAACACGAATAGGTCGAATGATACGAATCAGAGGTAAGCGGCTGGAATATCGTGTGCCTTTAGTTCTCTCTCAAAACGGCACTCAGGAAATAGCAGGAACCGCCGATGGACGTTGAGGAACGCAGATGTGAAAATCACGTTCAAATATCCACATTCAAATATCTGCGTCTATCTGTACTACTAACCTCAAACATCGTTAAGTTTTTGACAAAGTTTGCGAAGCATGCGTAAGTTTTTTGACAGGATTGACAAGATAGACAGGATCGAGGCGCATTGAAATAATCCCGCCGATCCTGTAAATCCTGTCAAATTACGTTTTTTGGTTGCGGCCATACGGCCGCGCTGGGATCATCGGCGGTTACTTCTTTTTCTGGTGAACGGTTACGATTGGAACGTGCCGTTAATCTGCCAAACGCCGCTTGTCTTGCTGCGGGGCTGCTCTATACTGAGGGGATAAACACTTACGACGCCTGCTGAAGATGTGATTCCAGGTGCACTTTCTTGGGATTTTTCAGCTTCTTTTTTGGGGATTTGATAGCGTGGATCGTTCGAAACCATCGTCCAAGCCGTCGTTTTGGGCTCGCCACGATTTTCTCATTCGCCGGCTGCATTCGCTCTCGGGGCTGGTGCCTGTCGGTGGCTTTATGGTCGTGCATTTGCTGGCCAATGCCAGCGTGTTGGAGAGCCCAGCCGCCTTTCAGAAAAACGTCTACAGCATCCACAGCTTGGGTTCATTGCTGCCGGTGGTCGAATGGACGTTTATTTTCATCCCGATTCTGTTTCACGCCATTATCGGCATGGTGATCGTCGCGGGCGGGATGCCCAACAGCAATCAGTACCGTTACGCGGCAAATTACCGCTACACTTTGCAGCGAGCCACAGGGATGATCGCCTTTGTGTTCATCATGGTGCATGTTTTTCACATGCACGGCTGGTTTCATGCTGACTTTTGGCTGGAGAATGTGGTGAAACCGTTCGGCGGAGGCCAGTTCAAACCCTTCAATGCTGCCTCGACGGCGGGGATGGCGCTGCAGAATTACGTGTGGGTCGCCTTTTACATTGTCGGCGTTCTCTCCTGCGTCTATCACCTAGCCAACGGATTATGGACGATGGGCATCACCTGGGGCGTGTGGACCAGTGCCAAAGCCCAAGCTCGTGCGTCGGTCGTCTGCTCAGCGTTCGGTCTACTCTTGGCAGTCGTCAGCATGGGCGGGCTGTTTGGGATGCGCGCGGTCGGCTCTTCGCAAGAAAATCTGGAGCAGGCGATCGAGGCGGAAGATCAGATGTACAAAAGCAAAACCGAGTCGGGCGAAGTCGCCCCGAACGAACACAAACGAAATAATGACGAAGCACAAATGACAACACAGGCGAGCCCCGACCGTAAGGGAGCGGGAGAAGAATGACACAACAACGCGTTTTAGTAGTCGGTGGTGGTTTGGCAGGTTTAGCGGCGGCTATGAAGCTGGCCGAGCTGGGCGTTGCTGTCGACTTGATGAGTCTCACGCCAGTCAAACGCTCGCACAGCGTTTGTGCCCAGGGCGGCATCAACAGCGTCAACGAAGCGACCCGGCAGCTCGGCGATAGCGAATATCTGCATCTCGACGACACCGTCTACGGCGGCGACTTCCTGCAGCATCAGCCGCCCGTCAAAGAGATGACCGACTGGGCGCCGCGGATTATCGACCTGATGGACCGCCTCGGCGTACCGTTCAATCGCACGCCCGAGGGCTTTCGCGATCAGCGCCGTTTCGGCGGCACGATGTACAAACGGACCGCCTTTGCTGGTGCGACCACCGGGCAACAATTGCTTTACGCTCTCGACGAACAGGTGCGGCGTTGTCATGCCGCTGGTAAAGTCGAAATGTACGAAGGCTGGGATTATCTCGCTCCGGTGATCGACGAAGAGGGACGTTGCCGCGGCGCGATCGCGCAAAACGTGGTGTCGATGGAAATCCGTTCCTTCCCCGCCGATGCGGTGATCCTCGCCACCGGCGGTTGCGGATTGATCTACGGTCGCAGCACGATGTCGATGGCCTGCACCGGCAGCGCCGTCAGCCGCAGCATGCAAGCCGGCGCCCGTTACGCCAACGCCGAATTCATCCAGGTCCACCCAACAGCAATTCCCGGTGCCGACAAGCTACGACTGATGAGCGAATCGGCGCGCGGCGAAGGGGGCCGTGTTTGGGTGCCACGCAAGCCGCACGACACGCGCGCTCCCGGCGACATCTCCGAGGGCGAACGCTACTACTTCCTCGAAGAGCGCTACCCAAAGTACGGTAATCTCGTGCCGCGCGATATCGCCACCCGCGAAATTTTTAACGTCTGTGTCAACGAAGGCCTCAGCGTCGACGCCGATCGCCAGTGTGTTTACCTCGACCTGACGCACATCTCACGCGAAGAACTCGACCGCAAGCTGGGCGGCATTCTCAACATCTACGAAAAATTCCAAGGCGTGAATCCGCGCGACGAGCCGATGAAAATCTTTCCGGCTGTACATTACTCGATGGGCGGCATGTGGGCCGACTACGAGCGAACCGTCGAGGGCGGCCTTGTCCCCGGATCGATTCGCAACCACCAGACCAACATCCCCGGCCTGTACGCGATCGGCGAGTGCGACTATCAGTACCACGGCGGTAATCGCCTCGGCGCCAACTCGCTGCTCTCTTGCATTTTTACGGGCCTGTTTGTCGCGCCGGGCATCGAAAACATGTTGGCGTCGCTCTCCGACTCGGCCCACGACGAAAAATACGACACGCTCCTCCGCGGCCAACGCGCCGTTCGCCAGCTCGACCACGACGGCCTACTCAAGCGGGACGGTGGTCGCGAGAACCCCTACGTCATCCATCAAGAACTAGGCGACGTGATGACCAAAACCGCCACCGTCGTCCGCGACAATAGCCAACTGCGCGGCGGCCTAGAAAAAGTCAACGAGCTAGCCGAGCGCGTCCAAAAATGCTCGCTCTCAGACACTGGCAACTGGACCAACCAAAACGTCCTGTTCACCAAGGCCCTCCGCGACATGTTCCCGCTCGCCAAGGCGCTCTTAAAAGGTGCCCTCGCCCGCGACGAATGCCGCGGCGCCCACTATAAACCCGAATTCGAAATGCCCGGCATCGAAGCCGACGACCCCGCCGAAAAGCGCCGCCAAGCCGAAAAATGGTGCGACGATTTTGAGATCAAAAACAAAAAGTGGCTAAAAACCACCATCGCCACGATCGAGCCCAAATCCCGAGATGAGGGCGAGCCCACGCTCACCTACGAAGAAGTCGACACCTCGCTCATCCCACCGCGCCCAAGACTCTACGGCCTAGTCGGCGCCGAAGTCATCGAAGAAGTCTGGAACGAGCGGCAAGCGAAAGGCTAGGCGGACAATTTCTGAGTCGCGATAGTCGAATAAAAACGTAGACAAATCCTCTGGTGACTGCGTCACACTGTGGGTCATAACGATGGATCAAAACTGACCATGGTATCTGATTTCATATCCGTGTTGTCACTGTAAGTCCGTAGGGTGTGTGGCCGTCGCCAAATTTGGTGCGTTCCATGAGGATAGAATGTTGCCACCAGCATAAACTGGAAGTCGCGAAACGAACGCACCTTTTTTTGAAAACCACGCACCCTACTGACTTGATTAGTCTCATGCAACATGGATGAAAGTAAATATATAGAAAGATTTGATCAGTTACTTTTGACCCCGGAAATTTCACCGGTCAGAGAGTCCGTTGCTTTTACAGCAAAAGCCGTCAAAGAGTTTCCCTCCTCGCAAGAACTCTGGTTTTTACGAGGCGAGTTACTTGCAGCCTATGCTACGTTGTCTCAAACGCCTGATGTTCAAGCGTTATGTGACGAAGCATTTGCCAGCTATGAACGAGCTATCGATATTAATCCAAGATTTGTCGAGGCATACGAGTCTCTGGGGTATTTATTTAATGCTTTTACTGATTTGCATGAGAAGGCAGAATACTATTTCCGTAAAGCAGTTCATTTAGAAGGCGGTCCCGATGCCTACACTGGTCTTGCTAGGGTGCTTGCTGAGCAAGGTAACTCGGAGGGGGCTCTAGATGTTCTTAGTTGCAAGGAATGCCCGTACTCTGATGACGAGAGTGCGATAGCCCAAGATTGACGGATACCGTTCGGGGATAGAATAATCCCCTTGAAAGGAATCCTCAATGAGAGAATCAGACCCTACGGCAACCGCCGTCCCGTCCCCCAAGAGCCGACGTTACCCCAAAGACTTCCA
>JAJRWS010000304.1 GCA_024276705.1 Planctomycetota bacterium
AGCCAGCCAAGCATGGCGGCGAGGCTGAGGACCACCGGGTCGGTCCATGGAACGATTCCTTGTTCCCCACCATGGGCCAGTCGTCCGAGTACGCCCGTGATAAACCCCACGCCCACCAAAAGCGTGGAGATCCCCAATGCGCGACTATTCACGCGTTCCAGCCATTCCAGACTTGGTAGTCGGAATCGTTCGCCAGGTGGCAGTTTGCGTTTCAAGCGATAGCTTTGCCACAAGTACATGACTCCCGCCAGAAATCCGCAGATCATGACCACCGTGCCGAGCATCAGGCAGACGGCATGTGCCCTGCCCCAGAACCTGGGCGCTTGGAAGCTGGCTGGCGGGCTTGTAGGGGCAAATTGCGATGCGCCGATCAGGGCCAGTACCACGGGCAGGAAAAATAAGCCTGCTGGCGAGCGCGGAAAATAAAACCAGATAATCAAAGTCACGACCACGACCAGCCAGGCCGCCGCCAGAAACCAATCGAAACTGCTTGCCAAGGGCGCATGAGGTTCCGCAATGGCCCGCCGTCCCAGGTACCAGGTGTGTGCCACGATCCCTGCCAGGGTAACACCAATGACCAGCGGTCGCCGCCAGGCGGCGCGGACCCAAATCCCGGTGATCTCCAGGGCCAACGCGACGAAGTAGCTGGCGGCAAAACAGAAGACTTGAACGCCCGATGCCATGATGTCCGTGTGATTCATTTTGCGCTGTTACCATCCAGACCGTATTGTTTCAGTTTTTTATGGAGTGTATTGCGATTGATTCCCAATCTCGCGGCAGCCTTAATTTGTACGTTGTCGCAGGCCGACATCACCTGCGCGATCACTTCTCGTTCCACGCGATCGACGATTTGGCTATGCATGTCCTGGGCCTCTAGATCCGCTTTTTGGAGACCGGTCTGAACAAGTTCCTCGGTGAGGGTTGCCATGTCCATGCCGCGGGAATCCAAGGTGCGGGCCGCGGCGGGCTGGCCCGTGGCGACCCCTTCCGGGAGCAGGTCGCATGTCAGTTCGTCTCCCGGTGCCATGACGACGGCCCGTTCGACATAGTTTTGCAACTCGCGCACATTGCCCGGCCAGTGGTACTCTTTGAGAGCTTCCATGGCAGCCGGTTCAACATGGACCACGTAGCGATCATTCTGTTCATTATAAAGGCTAAGGAAGTGCGTCACCAGTTCTGGGATATCTTCGGCCCGTTCACGCAGCGGTGGCAAGGTGATAGGAACCACATTGAGCCGATAATAGAGGTCTTCCCGGAAAGTGCCTTCCGCCGCCAAGGCGAGCAAATCGCGATTGCTGGCAGCGATCACGCGCGTATCGACCTGGACCGTGCGGGTATCTCCCACTCGCTCCAATTCCCGTTCTTGCAAGACACGAAGTAATTTCACCTGCAGTTGGGGTGTCGTAGAGTTAATTTCATCCAGAAAAATAGTCCCTTTGTGAGCCGCTTCAAAACGGCCCGTCCGGTTGTCGATGGCACCGGTAAAGGCTCCTCGAATATGGCCAAACAGTTCGCTTTCGAGCAGATTTTCGCTGAGCGCGCCGCAATTCACACGTACAAAGGGCCGTTCGTGGCGATCGCTGAGTGTATGAATGGCATGGGCAATCAGCTCCTTGCCCGTACCGGTGGCGCCCAAAAGCAGCACCGACGCGTTTGAACGGGCCACTTGCCGAGTCACCCGGTAGACCGCGCTCATCGCTCCGCCCGAACCGATGATGCCGGGTAGCGGGGCAGGGTCGCTCAGGTCAGTGGGGACGGCGGTGGGCACGGTGTTTCAGTGTTTCGGTGTTTCGGTGTTTCAGTGGAGTCTGTGCTCTACCAACCTGCGGATTTAGGGATGGCCGATTAATAACTTCCCGTTTTCTAGTTGAGGGTTCAGGGTTCAGTATTAAAGCAAAATGTCAACTTGGTCTGCAAACGATGAACTTGAAATGGCACATTCCTATCGGCGTATTATTCCATTTTCTTCCCTGAACCTTTCCAAATACCGAAGCGATTTTTTAAGCGTTCCTCACACAAAACCGGATAGTGACTTATCGGTCGCCCCTTACCGTCTTACCGAAACACCGAAACACCGAAACACCGATCTACCGGGCTTCTATCACATCGAGCAATTTTCCCTGCACTTGCTGGGTTTGGAGTTCGTCGGACTCACTGGCATTGTAGCGGTCATACTGGAGACGAATTTGTTTGGTGGTAAGCCACATCCCATACTGTTCCACGCTGGCAGCGAACGCAGCGGCCGCCTGGCGGCGGTTTTCAATCGGGAGCGACTTATCACTGGCATAGTCGACCAACTTCACCTGGCTGTCCGCGGTTCCCAAGTGCTCAAGCAGACGCAGGGAAGAGGCGGCCAGCTCTGGTTGGAAGAGGGTATGTTCGGCAAAGTGGCTGTTCCGGCGAAGTTCCTGATAGACGTTGCCATGAATGGCTGATGGGAGCTGAAGTAATTGGGCCAGCCAGTCAAGCGCTTGCTCGGCACGTTCGAGGCGCACCGCTTCGGAAGCCAGAGGTGGATCGGCTAAATATTGGAGCTGCTCGACCATCTTAGCCAGCCGAGTCTGGTCCGGTGGCTGCGAGACAGCCAGCAACAACGGATCGGTGGCTGCCAGACGGCCAAACTTCAATAACGGGTTCCCGGCGCAAACGATGGCCATGGGGACACGGCCAGCTTGGGTGCTGGCCCGCAGTTGGTAGTGAATTTCCCGCGCTGTCGGTCGGCTCACGCTGGCATCGATCAAGATGACTGCCAGTTGCGTCGACTGGGCGGCCGCTTGGAGTGCTTCGCGGCCAGTCGTGGCGGGGATGGCCAGGTACCCTAATTCGCGCAATCCGCCAGCCCAGAGATTGCGCCTTCTTGTCAGGGGGGAAACGATCAATGCTTCCTGGGGTCCGCTGCCCTTGGCAAATGCCCAGAGCGCCTCGGGCAGGTAGCTGGAGCCCGCGAAGGATTGCTCCGGAGCCAATTGCATGATGGCCTGCAAGGCCGCAAAGCGTAGTTCGGCGTCAGGGTGGCGCAATGCACGAACCAAAGGTGCTGGGCGGCCCACCCGCGACGCCAACGCGGCCAGGTCGCCCAACTGGCCAAGTTGCCTGGCGATGGCAATGGCTGCGTGCAACTGATCACGCCGGATGGATTCGGCCAATGCGGCCGATAAAGGATCTGCCGACAGGGAATGCGTCAATTGTTTCCCGCAGTCGATCATTCCCTGGTCGATCGGAGGGAGAACAGCCTGTTTGGGATCGATCTGCTTGGGATTGGGCGGCCAGTGGATCGCTTCCAGGCAGTAAATCAGCGCAAGTTGTTGTTCTGCGGCAGTGGGATCAGAACAGGAGGTCAATAAACTTGATAATCGTGCAAGGGTAAGAATTTTGAATTGCTTGGGTGTGACTTCATGCGATAAGAGTTGCTTCTTGGCTGGCACTCCTTGGTTGGGCACTCCTTGGTTGGGCACTCTTTGGTCGGGCACTCCTTGGTCGGGGGTCCAACTCCACCAAAGTGCCGACTTCTGCTCAGGGGTCGAACGGTCTTTTTGCCGTTGGTCGATTTCACGCAGTACCAATGCTCGCATAGCCTCGGGCGAGGGCGAGGAGACGTTCATCTCGGCCAGTGCCTGGCGAGCGGCTGCACGCACTTGATCGTGAGGCGCGCAGGCCGCCAGTCCGGCCAGCCATGGGATGGCCGCCGACAGGTGCAGATGGCCAGCCAGTTCGGCCAGATCGCGAGCGAGTAATCCATGGCAACTGGCCAGCATCGCCAACAGGGGCGCATCCGTTGCTGGATGCAGTTCGGCCAGTGTTGCCAGCAAGTCGGCTCGTTGCCGCTGGTGGTCCGTGGCCAGGTCGGCATCCAGTGTCGCCAGGGCGCGCAGGCAGGCGACCACGCCGGCGGACCCGGTTGCCTGCAAATCGACCCGCGCTGCGTGACGCATGTCGGCTTGTGGACTATACAATTGAGAGATCAGGGTGGCAATTCGTTTGGGGTCTCGGGCATGGTCGGCGGCTGCTTTCAAGCAGAGGTCGGCAAACTGGCGCGCCCCGGCAAACTGGCCAGTCCCCGTGGATGGAATCGTACCGGGCGTCTGTTCGTCTTCGGGACGCTCAAGCTGGGCGAGCTGCAAAAACTTGGCGCTGCCAAAATGGGCAACCAGCCCGACCCGTTCGGCGTTGGTCAGTGGACGTTTCAA
>JAJRWS010000305.1 GCA_024276705.1 Planctomycetota bacterium
CAGAAACACGGGATTGTAATAGCTCCCTTGCCCGGGCAACACTTCCCAGTAATCAAATCCGACCGGATCGGTTCCCAGGTGCCATTTGCCAACCAAGGCCGTCTGGTATCCGGCTTGCTGCAACAGGGGAGGGAAGGTGGTTTGGTTCGGGTCAAAACGATTGCCATTCCGCAAGAAACCATTCAGGTGGCTATGCTTGCCGGTCAAGATACAAGCCCGCGAAGGACCGCAAAGGGAATTGGCGCAAAACGAGTTGACAAACAGGGCGCCTTCCCGAGCCAGGCGGTCAATATGAGGTGTCTGGTTGATCTTGGAACCATAAGCGCCGATCGCTTGCACTGCATGGTCGTCGCTGAACAGAAAAACTATATTGGGCCTCGACGGGGCCGCCAACGCCACATGGCAAGTCAACAGGTATACAAACCCGCCCAATAGGGCCGCAGCAAACCGGGAAAAGAGCAGTCCGGGAAGTGGAAAATACTTCATGGTAATCTGTCGTCCTTTTAAACCTTGGGACAATTCACAACCGCACAACAATGGCCTATGATACCATCCATGCACATTTCCTCTACCGACCAACTGGAAGATCTGCTGAGCCAACCCACCGCGGCGGCTATTGCAGCGCTGAAACGAGTGACTGGCGACATCACCCTGCTGGGCGTCGCGGGAAAAATGGGACCCACGCTTGCTCGGATGGCTCTGGCCGCCTCGGAAGCTGCGGGCAAGTCGCGGCGAATCCTCGGCGTCAGCCGCTTCTCCCAGCCGGAAACCGCCAGGCGTTTGCAGAACTGGGGAATTGAAACCATCGCCGGCGACCTGCTGGACCCCACCTTCGTCGCCTCGCTCCCGGTCACGCCCAACGTTATTTCGATGGCCGGCATGAAGTTTGGCGCGACAGGCCGGGAAGGCCTGACCTGGGCCATGAACGTACACCTGCCCGCCCTGGTCTGCGCACATTACCGAGAGAGTCGCATCGCTGCCTTTTCCACAGGTAACGTCTATGGCATGGTCCCCGTGACTGGCCCCGGATCGCCCGAAACCGGCCCGCTCAACCCGGTGGGAGAGTACGCGATGAGCTGTCTGGGACGCGAGCGGATCCATCAATACTTCAGCGCGACGCTCGACATTCCCATGACTCTGCTCCGACTCAACTACGCGGTTGAACTCCGCTACGGGGTCCTTGTCGATCTGGCCCGTCAAGTCTGGGAAGGTGCAACAATTGACGTTTCGATGGGCTACATGAATGTCATCTGGCAAGGGGATGCCAATGCCATGACCCTTGCCGCGCTGGCCGACGTTGCAGTCCCGCCCAAAGTCATCAACATTGCCGGGCCCGAAAGGCTCTCCATCCGTGAAGTCTGCGAACAGTTTGGCAAGCGGATGGACAAACCGGTCGCTTTTTCCGGTGTCGAGGCCGAAACGGCACTGCTCAACGACGGCTCCCAAGCCCGAAAACGCTATGGTTCGCCACGTGTCGATGCCGAGCAGATGATCGACTGGATCGCCGATTGGATCGAGCGCGGTGGAGAATCTCTCAATAAGCCGACTCATTTCCAGAACCGGGAGGGGCGGTTTTAATGAGCCGGCGAAAGGGTAATCTCCGATTTTTTGGCTTGGATCGACTCGGGAATAAGAGTTCAGGGCTCAGTATTTCAAACATACGTCCAATCTAAGTGCTGAACCCTGAACACTGAACACTGAACACTGAACACTAACATGCTCGACCCAATAATACTCCAACGGCTCCAAAAGGGGCTAGCCATTCCAGCCCACCCTCTGGCGCTCGATCGTCAGCGCCGGCTTGATGAACGAAGGCAGCGGGCATTATCCCGTTATTATCTGGCCAGCGGTGCCGGCGGGTTGGCGGTGGGGGTTCACACCACGCAGTTTGCCATCCGGAATCCTGAGATCGGCCTGTACGAGCCGGTCCTGACCCTGGCCGCCGAGGAGATGGAGCGAGCCGATCTCACTGGCGGGCAACCGGTTGTGCGAATCGCCGGTCTCTGCGGCCCTACCCGGCAAGCGGTCCAGGAGGCCACGCTGGCCCTTGACCTGGGTTATCACACCGGTTTGCTCAGCCTGGCCGCACTGGCCGATGCCGATGAAGAGACTTTGCTGGCCCACTGCCAATCCGTGGCCACGGTGCTGCCTTTATTTGGCTTTTATTTGCAGCCTGATGTGGGCGGGCGCGTGCTCTCCTATCGATTCTGGCGCCATTTTTGTGAAATCGACCAAGTGGTGGCAATCAAGATCGCACCCTTCAACCGTTATCGCACCCTGGATGTCGTCCGAGCGGTCATCGATTCAGATCGCGGCGACATTGCTCTCTATACGGGCAATGACGACAACCTGGTCGCCGATTTGCTTACCCCTTTTCAGTTCATGCGGCAACAGCAACCGGTAACGAGACGAATTGTGGGGGGCTTGCTAGGCCACTGGGCAATTTGGACCCACGCAGCCGTGCGGCTTCTGGAGCGAATGCATTCCGCCTGCCAACCCGCAGGACCGATCGACCCGCAGCTTTTCCAACTGGGGGTCGAAGTGACCGACTGCAATGCAGTCTTATTCGACGTGGCAAACCAATTTCGCGGTTGCATCCCCGGCATCCATGAGGTGCTCCGCCGCCAGGGTCTGCTGGAAGGGATTTGGTGCCTCGATCCGGAGGAATGTTTGAGCCCCGGGCAAGCCGAGGAGTTGGACCGGATCACCGCCGCCTACCCACACCTGCAAGACGACGCGTTTGTTCAGGAGCATCTCGACGAGTGGCTCAGCGGCTAGTGTCAACCACGCCCTTCGTGCCTCAGGGACGTGCCACACTTCGCATCTGCAAGACGACGCGTTCGTGCGGGAAAACCTTGACGCTTGGCTCAGCGGCTAATTTCGTCTGTAAACCACCTGCTCTGGGGAGTGAGAATTTATCAGGCTATGCTATGCCTTTTTCCGCGTTTTTCGTACTCGTACTCGTACTCAGCATTGCGGTACTCGTACTCGTCAAGGGACTCTGCTGCTTTGCAAGGAGCCCATGGTACAATGCTGGAGTCGATTCCAAGTCCTTGGTTTTCTTGCGTGAGTTCTCATGCTCGGACGGGCGAAAGCTTGGTGGATTCCCTTGCTGCTCGGTCTGCTGACAGACCTGGTGGTGTTGGGAGCTTCGCTGGCACTCCACGAACCCATCCTGCGGCTGCAGGTGGCTGTCTCGGACTTCATCTTTCTTGCCAACCGCGGCCCTCGTCTTGGCCGGTTGCCCGCGAACGACCAGATCGTCCTGGTGTTGTACGACCATGCGTCACGCCGTGAGATGGGTGTCCTGCCCACCTAAATTCCAACTCGCTGCCCAACCGCCGTTACGGGTGAAAGGCGTGGATGCCGAGTTGCGGACATTTCTGCTTAGCATGTAGAGTCACTGGTAGAACCAAGCCGTGGGCAGGATCTTCAGTTGGAGGGACAAGCCACCGGTGTAATTAAAATACGTGAGCAATGCCCGGCCGTCGATCCAGGTCACCGCGGGGTAGGCCCATGCATCGCCAGAGGCATCCTCAATGTTTCGAAAATGTTCCCATGTTGCTCCTTCATCCTTGGAGAGGGCGGCGGTCAGTGGACTCCGCCTGGTCGCCCCCGGGTTGTGATTCCAAACCGCAAGCAGGTGGCCGGTGGCCGGGATTCGACTGATCGAAACCGGAGCTGCCGTACCAACCAACGGCGTGGGAGCCGGCGTACTCCAGGTTTCACCGCCATCCTGGGAAAGGCTCTGATACTGCCCTCCCAACCCGGTTCGCATCAACATCAATACCCGGCCATCCTTGAGTTCGATACATGCCGGCTCCCATGAGCCCTTGTCGGGCTTGACACGTTGGGACTCACGCCAGGTACTTCCCTCATCGTCCGAAAGATAACAGTAACTGTCGCCATTCTCCCAAGCTTCGAGTAGGATCCGGCCGGTTTTCAAGCGAATGCTCCTCCCGTTGGTCAGCCCCGTGTATTTCCCCGAGGGGCTGATTTGGTGCGCCGGGCTCCAGGTTTTCGCTTCATCGCCCGAGGTTCGCATCATCACCCGGCAATCGCTGCTCGCGGAATTTTTCTGGCAATAGAAAAGGGCGATGCGGCCATCTCGTAGACGGAGAAAATTGACCTCCATCACATTGCACCCACCATTGTTTTCCACCAGGGTGAACTTTTCCCCCCAGTTGCGTCCCCCGTCCCGCGAGTGCTTTCCCGAAATCCTCGCAGGCCCATGGTCAGCGCCGCTACCCGCATAGAACTCCGTCCAGCCCAGCAGCAGGGATCCGTCTTTTAATGGAAATATTGCCGCTTCACTATTGCGCGGATTCTGCTCTCCCACAGGAGCGACCACCGAATGAAAGGAAGTTACGGACTGCTGGGCGGAACTCTTCGCCGAAGCGACCAGCCCGATGCTGATCATCGTCCACATGACACTTTTAACCATGCTGTTCTCCCAACTCGTTGGACGGCACCATCTTGACGCAAACTGGGGGTTTGAGAAAAAGCCTCATACTAACTCATGCTCTCAGCATTATCATCTCCCGCGCCACCGAATATTTTCCCAGCCAGGAGACCGACCAGGAGGATGGTGAGCGCGCCGATCACCACGACCAGGAGCGAATTGAACCAGTTACGATAGCGCGAAAGCGAATCGATCTTGACCATTGACTTATCCTTGATGCTCTCCTGGTCGAAAGGAGTCGCAAGCGCTAGCGTATTGCCATCGCTGGCGACCGAGGCAACTTCGTAGTGCTGCTGGCCCAGCAGGACCTGGTCGCCCTGCTGGAGATGCTCGGCGAAGCTGAAGCCATCCGCAACCACTTCCACCGCGCCATGTTCGATCGAAACGGTTCCCGGGAGAACACCCCAAGCTGGGGAAAAGACCATCCAGGCGATCACCAGCGCACCGACCAGCACTCCGGTCACGGCTGCCGGGCTTTTCACCCGGCTGATCATGCCGAGCAGGAATAGGCCGAGGATACCGCCGCTGAAAATACTGGAGAGGTCCCACCAGATGTCGAGTACGTTTTCGGACAGACTCACCAGGCCCATCGCAGCACCGGTGCCGAGCACGCCCCAGACGATCGTGCTCGCATAGAGCACGCGCATCGACTGGCGTTCGGTCGCATCCGGATTGAAGAAACGTTTGTAGTAATCGTTCATCAGCAAGGTGGCGGATGAATTCAAGCTGGTGGAGATGGTACTCATGGCAGCCGCGAAAACGGCGGCGATGAGCAGGCCCGTCATGCCAGCGGGCAGGTGCTTGCCGATAAAATGGGGAAAGACCTTGTCGCCGATTTGTGCGGGCGTCAGTTCGGCGGAAGTGGCAGCCAACTTTGCCTCATAGCCAGGCGTACCCGTCTCGATCGACTCGCTCCTGAGCTGCTGCATGGCCACGTTATGACGTACTTCGTCCAGGTCTTCTGGGTGGTTCGTATAGAAAACAAAAAGCAGGGTCCCGATGAAAAAGAAAACCGCGGAGACGGGAACGTAGAGCAACGCGCCAAACCAGAGACTTTTGCGCGCCTCCCGGTCGGAACTCGAAGCGATGTAACGCTGCACGAAATTCTGATCGATGCCGAAATTCTGCAAGTTGATAAACAGTCCGTAGGCCAGAATCATCCAAAAGGTTTCATCCACCAGCGAGACACCGAAACCACCGAACGAAAACTTATGGTGTTCCATGGCGACCGTCATGACCTGGCCGACCCCCTCGGGCATGTCGAGCAAAATGATGATGATGCAACCCACCGCGCCGACCATCAGCACGATCGCCTGCAGCGCATCGGCCCAGATCACCGCCACGATTCCGCCGACCAGGGCATAAATCGTCACCGACACGCCTGTGACCATGATGATCGTGCGAATATCCCAGCCGAGGAGAATGTTGAGTGGCAAGCCCATCAAATACATCACCGCCCCCATCCGGGCCAGTTGCGTCAGCAGATAAAAAAAACTGGCATAGACACGAGCCCAGGCGCCGAAACGGTGCTCGAGATGCGCATAAGCGGAAATCTCATTGCTCTTGCGGTAGTACGGCACGAACCAGGTGACCGCGATCCAGGCGGCCAGGGGCAGCGACAGGCTGAAGACAAAAGGGCTCCAATCCGCGGAGAACG
Source organism: Planctomycetota bacterium (assembly GCA_024276705.1). GTDB lineage: Bacteria > Planctomycetota > Planctomycetia > Pirellulales > Lacipirellulaceae > JAJRWS01. The sequence continues at coordinate 6,120 of JAJRWS010000305.1, forward strand.
ATTTGCCGGGTAATGCCAGGAAGCTGATGCTGCTGAGAAAAGTCGCAAAGATGGAAAGGCCGCAAACCCAGCCGGGCAGCGACCGGCTGGCAACGGTAAATCCTTCCATCGATCGACTCTTTTGCCGAATCCAAAAATAAAAGCCTATCGACATGGTGCCGACGAAATAAACTGCCAGGACGATCCAGTCGAGGGTGGTGAAATGAGATTCCATGGGGCATATGGGGGGAGTGGTGGGGAGGAGGGGATAGGAGAGTCTTATTCTCGGCAGCATGGGCGATCGGCGCGCTAATACGATAAGTCTATATGCATCTCTGGTTTATCGCGGATCTCTTCAATGTTTAGGGGTTCGGGAAATGCGATTTCTTGCCTGTTTTATTCGCTCAATGCCTGCAATATGCTTGCTTTTTTGAAACCGGGCTAATTATAATGGAAGGTGGCGGGTTCCGAACAGGTCGCCCAGCGGATTTCCCGTCATAAGGTGAAAACCGAGCCTTTCGTCCCGCTTTGTAAGCCTTATCTTATTGGCCATTCGGTTGTTCTAGTCACATTCTTGGATCTGGGAGGTTGCACAGATGAATCATTTACAACGTTTTATTGGCCTGGTCGCCACGGTCACCTTTTTCACCTGGGGAATCCAGGGAAACGCGGTGGAGTGGTTTGACGATTTTTCCGATGGCAACGCCGACGCGCCCCCCGTGCAGTGGACACCAATCTTTGCCGGCGATTACGACGCTTCCACGGGTGACTACATCTTGACTGGAACCGATAATGAATTCGACGATGAAAGCCTGGGAGCGATCGTCGGTGATACTCCTTTCCTCGACACTTCAATTCGAACTCAGGCGGTGGTTGGAATTTCCACTCTTCCCGATCCAGACAATAATGCGGACTTCGATGCCAGTAGCCTGGTGACCGGTAGTGACTTTCTGATCTGGCAAAAAGGAGCTGGCGGTACGGGAACACAGCCTGAAGGCGACGCCAACTTTGACTCTTTGATCGACGGCAGCGATTTGAATGTTTGGAAAGACCAATTTGGCGGACCGCCCAACCTGTTCGGCGGCAACGTTGGGGTGGTAGCACGGTTTAATCCGGATAACGGCAAAGGCTACGTGTTGGTCATCGATAGCGGTAATCAATGGAATCTGTTGGTACTCGATGGGGGTGAAGTTGTGGTAAAGCTTAACGAGGGCAATGATGATGTCCCGATCGATCCCGATACGGGCGAGCGGATCAATGCCCAAACCGACATCATGATACAATTGGATGTAACCGGCGAAGGAGTCAATACCTTACTGGATGTCTGGTTTTGGAAACCGAACCAACCGATGCCGACCGATCCTTTCTTTTCAAGTCTGGACCCTGATGGCGAACAGTTCCCAGTCGGGCCCGGCGTGGCAGGTATCATCTACAACGAAGACGAGAATGGGTCCCCCGGCATCTTCCGGTTTGTGCAGGCGTCCGACACCCACCTGGGCAATCCACCGGCAATTTCCGCCGTGCCGGAACCGGCCAGTGGCGCGTTGGCCGTGCTGACTCTCCTGGCATTGGGCCTTGGCGTACGGGCCAAACGGGGAAACTAACTCCCCGGTAATACGGTGCAAAAGCCGCAGCCGTTGCAACCGCATGCTGAGAAAAAGAACAACGGGCGTGGCCGACAGGCCACGCCCGTTCTCTTTTTACGTTAAGTCACGAATGGGTTACCCTCTGCGAGGCGATTTGTGTCCATTTGTGGTTCTCCATGCCGTATCGATGGAGTCCCCAATACATCGAGCCGCGACACCTCGCCGAAAACCTCTCTAGCCATTAGAATCGCCGTAGGCCCACTCTCCTTACAGACCTCTAACAACTCAAAATCGTGCCAACGGTTTCCAGCATCCTTCAACATCAACTTGTGCTGATCATGAAAACATCCTTGATACTGTCAGTCGCTCTTCTTTTGCTGAGCGGAGCATCCGAATCCCACGCGGCCACAGACGCCCAGGACGAGGCAAACACGACCGCCCAGGAAAACGGCCGGCAGAAACGGTTCATTTACAATAGCGACGGCGATAATATGCTCATCTACAAGGACTATCCCATGTCCGCCGAGGATGTGCACGCCTACGTGGATGAAATCGCTGCCGCCGGTGTCACCACGCTCCACATCTCGAGCCATGTGGGCATGGACATGAATTTTCAAGGCAAAACGGCTGACTTGCTGGGAAGCCACCCCAACCCCGAGGAAGCAGAGAAACTCAAAGATCCAGACCATACGAAGCCCAAGTCGTTGGAACGGGCCGCAGTGAATTTGCGCGGTCTCATCGAGGCAGGCCTCGATCCTCTCGGCCTGGTGATCGAACGCGCCCGGACCAAAGGGCTCGAAGCCTTCGTCAGCTTCCGCCTCAATGAAGTGCATTGGGTCGAGAAACCGGCCAACATGCTCCTCTCTAAATTCTGGTTGGAGCATCCCGAATGGCACGTGGGAAAGATGGGCGATACGGTACCCCAGCATTATCTCGACATCCTCGGCCCGGGTACCAGCCCGATCGTCGCCTCGTGGCTGCCTGGCGGCCTCAATTTTGCCATACCCGAAGTACGTGCGCACAAACTGGCCCAACTCCGGGAAATCTGCACTCGCTATCCGCTCGACGGCATCGAACTCGATTTCCAGCGATTCCCGGTCTACTTTCCCTTCGGCCAGGAGCGGGAAAATATCGAGGTCATGACCAGCTGGATGCGGGAGATCCGGGCCATGGTCAAGGAAGTGGGGACTCAGCGCGGTCGACCGATACTGCTCACGGTTCGCGTCATGGCCAAACCGGCTCAGAATCTTGGCATTGGCCTCGATCCCGTGACCTGGGCCAGGGAAGGCCTCCTCGACAGCATCATTATCTCCCATTATCTCCACAACGATTTCTCTTTGCCCGTGCGGGAGTACCGTGCACTTTTCCCCGACTCGCTGCCCCTTTACGCCTCCATCGAGGTGGAGAAAAAATCGGACACGTATCGCGCGATCGCCGAGCGACTCTGGAGCGAAGGAGTCGACGGCATCATGATGTTCAATTTTTTCACCTGCCGCGAAAACAGTATAGAACCCG
>JAJRWS010000306.1 GCA_024276705.1 Planctomycetota bacterium
ACTGGAGGGTGTTGACCCCAACGAGGCCAGCTTGGATTGGATCGGGATGAAGGTCAAAGCCCGATACCTGCGCAACAGCAAATTCAAACCGACCGACGTGTACTTCGTGCCGGCGTAATGACCCAATGACCGAAACCCAATGAACCGATGACCAAATCAGTTTGGTCATCGGTCATTGGGTCATCGGTCGTGCAGATGAACACGGGGGGGTACGCGATGAAGAAACCGCTTTGGGTGCCTTCCGAGGCACTCAAGAAGCAAGCCAACATCACCCGCTTCATAAGTTTCGTCAACGAGAAGCACGGTCTCGACATCCACTCCTATGCCCAGTTGTACGACTGGTCCGTCGAAAACATACCGGATTTCTGGACGGCGGTGTGGGAATTCGCGGGCCTCAAGGCGTCCCGTGGATACGACGAAGTGGTGGATGACCTGAGCAAGTTCCCCGGCGCGAAGTGGTTTCCGGGCGCGCGGCTGAATTTTGCCGAGAACCTGTTGCGGTACCGGGACGACCATCTGGCTTTCATTTTCCGGGGCGAAACCCGCAAAGCGGCCACCATGACCTACGCCGAGTTGTACGACGCGGTGGCCCGCCTGGCCCGGTCGCTGCGCGAGGTGGGGGTCGCGCCCGGCGACCGGGTGGTGGCCTACATGCCCAACCTGATGGAAACGGCCATAGCCATGCTGGCCGCGACCAGCATCGGGGCCACGTGGGCCTCGTGCGCCACCGACATCGGCCCCCGGGCCGCATTGGCCCGCCTCGGCCAGGTGGAGCCGAAGGTGCTCTTCACCGCCGACGGGTATTTTTACAAGGGCCGGCGCTTCGACACCGTGGGCCACGCGGCACAAGTGGCCGCCGGCATCCCCTCGCTGGAGAAGGTGGTGGTCGTGCCCTACGCCACGGAGAAACCCGACCTCGGCCCCATCCCCAAGGCCGTACTTTTGGAGGACTTCCTGACCCCGGGGGAACAGCCCCCCCTGCGATTCGAGCAATTGCCCTTCGACCATCCTGTGTACATCATGTTCTCCTCCGGGACGACGGGCAAGCCGAAGTGCATGGTGCAGGGAGCGGGCGGGGTGCTGATCAATCACCTGAAGGAGCTTTTGCTGCACACCGACCTGCGGCGCGACGACCGCATCCTGTACATCACCACCTGCAGTTGGATGATGTGGAACTGGCTGCTGAGCTCCCTGGCCGTCGGGGCTACGGTGGTGCTGTACGACGGCAACCCCCTGTACCCCGACGCAGGGGCCATGTGGAAACTCATCGCCGACGAAAAGGTGACCATTTTCGGCACCAGCGCCACGTACATCCACTATCTCCAAAAGCGGGGGTTCAAACCCGGTCGGGATTACGATCTGTCCTCGCTGAGACAAATATCGCAGACCGGCTCGGCCCTGTCGGCCGAGGGCTTTGAATACGTGTACCGTGACATCAAGCCAGACCTGCACCTCAACTCGATCTCGGGCGGCACGGACATCAACGGCTGCTTCGCGGCCGGCAATCCCCTCAGCCCGGTGTACGCCGGCGAACTGCAAGGGCCGGCCCTGGGCATGAAAGTGAAGGCCTACGACGAAGCGGGCCACGAAGTATACGACCGGCAAGGGGAGCTCGTGTGCGAGGCCCCCGCTCCTTCCATGCCGCTCTATTTTTGGAACGACCCGGACAACCAGAGGTACAAACAGGCGTATTTCACTTTCTACCCCGGCGTGTGGCGTCATGGCGACTACATCGTGATACACAGCGACACCGGCGGCATCACCTTCTACGGCCGCTCCGACACCGTGCTGAAACCGTCCGGGGTGCGCATCGGCACGGCCGAGATCTACGACGTGGTGGAGAAGCTGGAAGAGGTGGCCGACAGCCTGGCCATCGGGCAGCAGTGGCAGGGCGATCAGCGCGTCATCCTGTTCGTGAAACTGGCCGAGGGCTTCTCGTTGACGGAGGAACTGCAGGACAAGATCAGGAAGGCGCTGCGGACCAACGCCTCACCCCGGCACGTTCCGGCGCTGATCGTCGAGGTGCCGGACATTCCCTACACCTTCAGCATGAAGAAGGTCGAAAGCGCCGTCACCAACATCGTCAACGGCCGGCCGGTACTGAACCGTGACGCCCTGGTCAACCCGGAGTCGTTGGACTACTACGAGCAGCTTCTCCCCCAGCTACGGTGAGCGGATGGGGCAGTCGGCTGACTGATTCCGGTACGCTCTCACGGCGCACGCTATATCGACAAAAAGTAGATCGGCCATGCGCAAGATGACGCTCATTCAAAGGTTCTCCCTCGTCTCTTTGGTGGCCATAGTTCTTTTTGGCGTTGTCTTTGGATGGGTGATCACCACCTCTCTCGAGCGCAATATGCTCATGTGGTCGAAACAAATGGCGGCGAGCATCGTTTCGGATGAGGTGAAGAAAGAATTTACAGTTGCTGATTTTGTCACCCCCAAGACCGGCCCCGATTACGACGTTTTTTCGGAAAGAATGGGGCGGCTTTCCTTTGGGCCAGAGGTTGAGCGAATCAAAGTATGGAACCGGGACAAGGTTATCGTATGGAGCGATGAGCAACAGTTAGTGGGGCAACGCTTCCCGGACAACGAAGAGTTGATCGAAGCGTTGGATGGGGAAATCGTTTCGGAAATCAGCTTGTTGAATAAAACCGAGCAGCAATTCGAACGCCAATTCGAAAGACTTCTGGAGCTATACATCCCCATACGATTCGAAGCGCAGGGAGAGGTCGGGGCCGTGTTCGAGATATACAGCAACCTCGACCCCCTTTACGCCGAGATCTCCCGCCACAAGCAGAAGATTTGGACGTTGACGTTCTTGGGCTTTGCGGTTTTGTACGGGGCGCTTTTTGGGATCGTGTGGCGTGCTTCTGGCCGTATCGAGGCCCAAACCAGGGAAATCGTGCAGTCGGAGGAAAGATACCGCAGCCTGATTCGAGCCGCCCAGGATGGCATCATCTCCGTTGACCGCCACGGGAAGGTGATTCTCTTCAACGAGGCCGCGCTCCAGATGTTTGGTTACTCGGCCGGAGAAATGATGGGACAGCCCCTCCACAAGCTTATACCCGAACAGTATTGGGAACACCAATTCGGGACAAGTCGTTTCCCCAGGGCGAGCGAAATCCCGCTCCCGGAACACAGCATCGAAGCGAAAGGGTTGCGAAAAAACGGGGAGAGTTTCCCACTGGAACTCTCACTCTCCGTTTCTGGGGAAACAGACGATCCCATGGTGACCATGATCATACGGGATATTTCGGTGCGCAAAGCCATGCAGCAGCAGCTTGTCGAGGTGGAGAAACAAGCTTCGGTGTCCCTGATCGCCGGGAGCATCGGGCACGAGATAAACAACACCATCAGCGGCCTGGCGGGATACGCCAAACTTTTGATGCGCAAACCGGATGACGGAAAGCTGGCGCGGAAGTGCGCCGAGATATTCGCCGCCCAATCCCAGCGCCTCGGGCTCCATGCTCACAATCTCCTGACCCTGAGCAAACCCCGAGAGCCGGCGATGAAACCCATCGTCATCAATTCCTTGCTCCGCAAAGTCACAGAGCTGCTCGTGGTGAGCGGGTTGCTCAAAGCGTACACGATCGTCGAGGAGTATGCGGAAGACCTGCCACCGGTTTTGGGGGACGAAGTGCTGCTCGAGCAGGTGATACGGAATCTGGAGATCAACGCAGCGCAAGCCATGGAAGGTCAGGGCATCTTGACGTTGACCACCAAATTGTCCCCGGATCGATTCCACGTCGAGTTTTCCATTGGTGACACCGGCTACGGAATCCCTGATGACAAGCGAGACCAGATATTCCTGCCCTTTTACACCACCAAAGGAGAGGGAAAGGGCACGGGCCTGGGCATGTATATCGTCAAGCAGATCGTCGAGCAACACAAAGGCTACCTCCGGCTGGAGAGCGAAGTAGGGGTTGGCACGACCGTGACCATTGGACTGCCCGTGCTGTGAACGACGAAACAACTCCCTGCGGCGGAGGCTCATCGTGATCCGCATCAACGACGGCAAGTTTGAAGTCGAATGGAAAGAGGGCATGACCGTCGAGG
>JAJRWS010000307.1 GCA_024276705.1 Planctomycetota bacterium
AATCGCTGAAAAATTACAGCAAGTTTTTGGCTTTGATCAGCTCAAGCCGGGGCAGGCGAAAGTGATTGAGTGCTTGCTCGCAGGACGTTCATCGCTGGCGATTTTTCCGACTGGAGGAGGGAAAAGCCTCTGTTACCAGTTGCCGGCCCTTTTGCTCGAGGGACTGACGGTGGTGATCTCGCCATTGATCGCCTTGATGAAGGACCAGATCGATTTTCTCGTGGCCAAAGGGGTGGTGGCCGCGCGGCTCGATTCGAGTTTGACCCGGGAAGAGAATTTCCGCGTCTTCGACGATTTGCATGCGGGCCGCACCCGACTCTTGTACGTCTCACCCGAGCGGCTTGGCAACGAGCGGTTCTTGCAGATGCTCACGCGAATCAAAATCGCGTTGCTGGCGGTTGACGAGGCGCATTGCATCAGCCAGTGGGGACACAATTTCCGGCCCGACTACCTGCGGATTGCGTCGCTTGCCAGGCAGTTGCAGGTGCCGCGCGTGCTGGCGCTCACCGCCACGGCGACGCCCGAGGTGTCGGACGATATTGCCGAAGCGTTTGCGATCGAAGCGGCCGATGTGGTGCAGACCGGTTTCTATCGGCCGAATCTGAACCTCCATGCAGCCCCCTGCGCCGATGACGACCGGCGTAAAATCCTCCTTAGCCGACTCAAGGAACGATCGAGTGAGCCGGCGATCGTTTACGTCACTCTGCAGAAAACGGCGGAGCAGATTGCCGAGTACCTCGCCAGCGCTGGCCTCCATGCCAAAGCCTACCATGCCGGTTTGGGGACTGAGAAACGAACCGAAATCCAAGAGGCATTCATGGCGGCCGACGACATGGTGGTGGTCGCGACGATCGCCTTTGGCATGGGGATCGACAAGGCGAATATCCGCGCCGTGTACCATTACAACCTGCCGAAGGGCCTGGAAAGTTACATGCAGGAGATAGGCCGCGCCGGCCGTGATGGCGGGCAGGCGCATTGCGAAGTTTTAGCGTGCGCGGACGACATTACCACGCTCGAAAACTTTAGCTACGGCGACACACCGACGCCCGCGGTGATCGCCTCGCTGGTGGGGGAAGTGTTGGGCAACGAATCGCTGGATAACGGTGACGTGTTGGAGCTGTCCATCTACGACCTGTCGGCTCGGCATGACGTGCGAGATCTTGTGGTCAAGACGCTCCTTACGTACTTGGAACTCGATGGCATCTTGCAGCCGACCGGTGCCATTTACACGCAGTATAAGTTTCAGCCACTACGGCCCTCGGCAGAGATATTGCGGCGATTCGACCCGGCTCGGGCCCGGTTCGTTGGCGATATTTTCAAGCAGGCGCGGCGAGGCAAGACGTGGTTTTCGATCGATGTCGCCCGGGCCAGTCTCGCGCTTGCCCAACCGCGCGAACGGGTGATAGCCGCGCTCGACTACCTTGACCAGAAGGGCGATCTGATCCTGCAGGCGGCCGGCGTTCGGCATGGTTTTCGGTTGCTTGAAGAGGGTTTTCGGTTGCTCAAAAATCCGGACGACAGCAAATTGCTTGTCGAGAGGCTGGTCGAACGATTCGGCCAGCGCGAGGACCAGGACATCGCCCGAATCCAAAGCGTGGTTGATCTGGTCGAATCGCCCGGCTGTCTCACCCAAACGATCTTGCACTATTTTGGCGAGGAACACGATGCGTGTGGCCACTGCGACCGGTGTGGTGGTGTCTCTGGCCAGCCGCTTCCGCGAACCACCGCCGTGCTTACCACAACCGATCGGCGAGCGATCACATGCGTGGCGGCGGAGAGGAAGCCGGCCCTCGGCTCCCCGCGGCAAATGACCAGGTTCCTCTGCGGAATCAGTTCACCTGCCACCAGCAAGGCAAAGCTGCGCAGCCACCCACAATTCGGCCGCCTGCGGCAAGTGCCGTTCGCCGAGGTATTGGCCACGGTGGAAGAGCTGGGCTGTGAAAGTGAAGGATGAGAGGGCTTGCCTTGAAATCTCAAAGTAACGAGACGAAGCCAGCCTACATCACGCCGCGTTGGCGCAGCTCGTCGGCTACCATCTGGGCAATGTGGCCAACCTGGTCGCGATCGACACCCTGGCGAGTCTGCTGCATACGCGGCGGGCATCCACCGACGGGCTGCTCCACCACGCCAAAGTCTGACAGGATGCATTGCAATACCTGGCTAAGCTGCTTCCGGTCGACCTGTTGGGTGTCACTGAGTGGTTGGCGGCTGTTGCCCAGACGGATCCCTCGCAGCTCGACGGCCGCCCGGAACCCTTCGGGGAAGTCGGCCGAATAGAGCATCGTGTCGAATTGGGACGATTATGATGAATATTGCCGCCAGGTGGCAATCTGGTGCTGGTCCTTATGGTCGGCCGGAAGTATGCTCAAAGCGAAGCCGAGCACGGATCGTTTTCTTGAATCAAAAGACAAGGACAGGGTTTTAGTGTATGAAAATTACCGCCATCGAAACGCTCGTCTGCAACGCCCGGATGCGTAATTGGGTATTCGTGAAGGTCGTTACCGACCAGCCTGGCTTGATCGGCTGGGGCGAAGCAACGCTTGAGTGGCATACACGAGGAGTCGTGGGATCGATCGAAGATTTAGCCCAACTGGTCGTCGGCGAGGATCCCACTCGGGTCGAGTACCTGTGGCAGATGATGTACCGACAGCACTTTTGGCATGGGCAGGGGATCGTTCGGGCCACGGCCATCGCCGGCATCGATCTGGCATTGTGGGACATTGCCGGCAAGGTGGCCGGATTGCCTTGCCATCGTCTTTGGGGCGGTCCGGTGCGAGATTACGTCCGTACCTACTGTCACCTGGGGGGAGGCCGGATGGAAGATTTTTACAAAACGTCAACCGCCGACGCCCAGCGATTTGCCGAGTTGGCGGCCGCGGCGGTGGAGGAAGGCTTTACCGCGATGAAAACGATGGCCGTGCCGCCGACGATGCCGTTGGTGGGAACGCAGTCGGTCCGACAGGCAGCCGCCTGCGTTGCGGCGATGCGTGAGGCGGTGGGCCCGGATATCGATTTGATGGTCGACTGTCATGCGCGTCCCTCTCCGGCGATGGGTCTGCAGTTCGCTCGTGCGCTCGATCCCTTCGCACTCTATTTTTTCGAGGAGCCTTGCTGGCCCGAATCGCTGGACGGCCTGGCCCGGATCAACGAGGCGGTGACCACGCCCATCGCCACGGGGGAACGGCTTACCTACCTGCAGCAGTTTCATGACCTGTTTGCCGTGCGGGGTTGCGAAATCTGCCAACTCGATATCACCCATTGTGGGGGCCTGACCGCGGCCCGGAGAATTGCCGCCCTGGCCGATGCCCAACAGATTTCGCTGGCTCCTCATAATCCGCAGGGACCGGTTAGCACGGCGGCGTCGCTGGAATTCGGTTTTTCTCAGCCGAACTACATTATCTGCGAAGCGGTCCACGCGGACGTGCCTTGGCGCGAGGAGGTGGTCGAAGAGGGGTTTACGGTCGAAGCCGAGGGACGTATTGTACGGCCAAACACGCTTCCGGGGCTGGGGATTGAAATCGATGAGGGAGTGGTCGGCAAGCATCCATTCCAGCAGGAATTGCTCCAGCGGACCTTTTATCCCGATGGTAGCGTGGGGGATTGGTAACGCGTTGGCGGTGAAGGGAGTCACAAACAATGGGAACGATTCGACGATTCATGCACGCCTTGCGGAAGCCCCTTGAGGGGCAGCGAGCCGCTTTCTCGCAAGAGGGAGAAGATCTCGTCCTGGAGAGTTTCCTCTACCAGAGGAAGACCGGTTTCTACGTGGATGTGGGGGCTCACCATCCAAGCCGTTATTCCAACACTTATTTCTTCTATCGCAAGGGTTGGCGTGGAATCAATATCGACGCCGCAGCCGACGCGATGGAAGCCTTTCGACGCCAGCGACCGGATGACATCAATCTGGTCGCAGCCGTGGGCCATCCGGGCACGCAACGCGAGTTGACCATCTTTGACGAAGGCGCGGTGACCACGCTCTCAGCCGAGTTCGCCGATCGGGTACGCGATGAGATGGGTTTTCAGATCGTCCGTTCGGAAAAGGTCCAGCCGGAGTCCCTGGCGGCGATCTTGGATCAGCATTTGCCTTCCGGACAGAAGATCACTTTTCTGACGGTTGACGTGGAGGGGCTCGATCTGGAAGTCTTGCAGAGCAACGCTTGGGAACGCTACCGGCCAGCCATGGTGTTGGCCGAACACCACGGCGAGAATCTTGGCGGCACGACGATTGCCGAGGCGGTCGATTCGCCGGTTGCCGCCTACCTGGGCAAGCTGGAATACCAGATGGTCGCGAAGACTGCCAGGACGATATTTTTTTGCGATGCCCGGGACTCTGGATGAAAATTCTTTTTCCCGAACCTGGCGATGTGGAGCAATTCGTGCACCAGCGTCTGGGCTCGCCGATGCGGCAGCATGTCCGGTACTATCAAAGATTGCGAGCATTCCTGAGGCAACATCATGCGACGACCGATCCTGCCGAGGCGGCCTTCGTCTTCATGCCGATGAATCTGGTTCTGTTTCAGTTTTGCAATGTGCATGACGTTTTGCTGGAGGGTCGCTTGCCCGATCCTTATCCCGTGGTCGAACGGATGTTCGAGCAGTATCCCGGTAAGCGACTGCTGCTGTTCACTTCCGCGGATTGTGGCCAACGCAGACGTTCCCGCTGGGAATCGAAGGCGCTCCATCGCGCGTATCCGCATCTCTACCGGTGGCTGGATGAACGTGTGATATTGATTGCTTTCGAGTCCACCGCGGACCTGTTGCCCAGTGACATCGGGGCGATTCCTTATGTGTTTGAAATTGTCCCGCCACCCGTACCCTTTTGGCATGCCCTGCTCGGGCGTTCGCCGCATCCGATCGAACGTGACTTGCTGTACGCGTTCGCTGGAGCCATGGCTTACCAAGACCTGCCTCCGGACCATATTCGGGGCGAGAGGCTCCTGGAGATCGCGGGCCGGGGACAAGACTGGTTTGTGGGCAGCGCGCCCGAAGCACGCAAACGTTATGGTAAAGTACACGGTTCCGATATCGGCATGTTGCGCAGGGCTCGATTCACTCTATGTCCGGCCGGCTACGGGAGGTGGTCCTTCCGGTTCTTTCAGGCGCTCGTGTACGGTTCCATTCCTGTCTTGCTGGCGGACGGTTACCGGCTGCCGTTTTCTGAACGAATTCCCTGGCAAGAACTGGCGATCGTGCATCCCGAAAGCAAATTGGCCGACGTGGACGAAATGCTTCGCAACATGCCACAGGAAACAATCCAGAGGTTTCAAGTCGCCCTTGAAGCGAATCGGCACCATTTTCTGGAGCCGGGCGCACTGCGACTGATCGAGGAAAGCCTGGAGACACGTCAAGGGGCGACCGCTTTCTAGCCCGCTTTTCGTCGCTGCCGCAAACTCACCACGCCCTCACGCGCTACCACCAGGTGGTCTATCACTTCGATGCCTACGACCTGTCCGGCTGACTCCAGTTGCCGAGTTGCCGAGAGATCGGCCGCGCTCGGTTCGGGATCGCCTGAAGGGTGATTGTGCACCAACAGGATAGCCTTCGCCGCATCTCGGATCGCGGGCCGAAAGACTTCGCGGGGATGGATCATGGCCTGATCCAACAGGCCCACGCTGACCCGGTGAGAATGGAGCGGGCGGAGTTTGGTGTCGAGTGTCACAATGTGAAATTCTTCCTGGGCTCCTTCCTCGACCAGTTGTTGAAAGTGATCCTGGCAGTAGGCGATCGCTCCTTCGGGGCTGGTGAGCCGTGGGGGCAGGGGGGCTTCCTCGGTGGCGGCTCGGGCCCTGGCGATGCGCCTTCCCAGTTCGATGCCGGCGGCAATCTGGCAGAACGCTGTTTTGCCAATGGTGGCGGAGATCGTTTTCAATTCCCCGGGTCCAGCTTGAGACAGGTTTTCCAGGCAGTTGGCGAAGTGTCTGGCGATCGCCTCGCCCGCTTCCAGGGCCGATTCCCCTGGCCGGCCCGAACGAATGAGAATTGCCAGCAGTTCCGCGGTGCGCATCGAAACCGAGCCTTGGGCCATGAGCCTTTCGCGGGGCCGTTCATGGGTGGGCAACCGGTGGAGTCGATGGCCGGTAATTCGTTGGTCCAGCCACTGGCTGGCAGAAAATTGTCGTGGATCGACCAGCCATTGCACGATCTCCTCACGCAGTCGTTGGTTGCCGATGGGGTCCTTCGCAGGGTGCCTCTCTTGGCCGATGTCCTGACCGGTTGCGTGAACATTCTGGTGAACCTTTCTGACCGTATTCCCTCGGAATTCCACTCTAGCTGCCGTTCCGGTATAGGGGCTTGCTGCTCCGGCACTGGAGCCGCCATCGCTATCTTTTTCGGTTTGGTGATCCGCGCAAGCCTCCCTGGAGTAAGCCGGCGTGCGTTTCAACACCCCGTCCTTTTCGAGCGCATGGATCACCCGGGCCACAAACGCCGGTTTTTCCAACTCGCAGGCCTGCTTGATCTCGGCCATGGTAAATCGGCTTCGAGTGCGCGCTGCCTCGACCACCTGGGTATAGCGTTGGCACCGAACCACCTCATCGGATTTCGCGGACATGGTCTGTCTCTCCAGGTTGGTAGCGGGCTGAGAATAGAACATGTGTACACCATTTCGGCGGGCCAGGCAAGGAGTGTGAACGGTAAAATTACAATCGTTCCAAAAATGGCCGATGAAGCCGACCCGGGCAAAGTGCTATCTGCGAAAAACGCCGGTTTCCGGGCGTCTTATCGCCCTGCTTCACGTGGGGTTAAGCG
>JAJRWS010000308.1 GCA_024276705.1 Planctomycetota bacterium
AGGTTCTGATCCCAGTAACCGGGTTTCAGTTGCACGGCCTGCAGCCCATTGAAGGTGGTCGGATCGTAATACGCCTGACTCTGGAACTGGGCTACCTGTTCATCCTCGAAGCTGAGGCCGTTGTTCCTGGTGGCTGTCATGTAGATGTCGTTGTTGAAAATCGGATGCTGAGCGCCGTAGCGGTCTTGCAGACGCGATTGAACATCATCACGCGTCAATGAACCCGCGTTGCTTAGTGACAAGTGGGTGTGCCAGGTATCGAGTGTGATGCGATTGTCGATTTGGGTCAGATACGAATCGGCAAATTCGTCGGTGTTGACACTGAAATACTGGTCGTAAAAATCTTCGTAGACACCGACGAAGATGTCCTTGCCGGCGGTTGTCGCCACATTGACACTCTGGCTGGTGCCCCAGGTGATGATCGGGTCGAGAAACGGGGTGACTTTGGGAACATCGTAGCCATCGTGCCGCAACTCGCCGAGCGCCTGGAAGAAATTGGTACGCTGATAAGCGTAACCCCCCGTGGTAGTTTCGGCGATCAGATGCACATTCATCACGTCGATATTGGCCGTCATGATCTGCTTGATCTGTTCCTTCCAGAAGGGAACTTCGCCCGTCCAGCTCGGGCGGCCGCCTAGAGGCTCCCAAGGGCCGCTCAGTTGGCCGCCGTCTGGTGAATACCAGAGGAAGACGCTCGTGCTGACGATGTTGTCGCGCAAGCCAAAGTCTCGCCCCTCGCCCAGGAGTGCTCCTGGCGATGCCTGGGCAACGACAGCTTGCAATCCAAGGCAAGACTCAAGGCAGAATAAGGCAAACCATAGCCGTTTATTAGTCATGCGTTTTTCTTAATTTCTCTTATCATCGTGTATCAAGTCCCTCCCTTGTGTGGCACGTCCCAGAGCTTCCGGCGATGGGCGTGGGGTTTATTTCCCATGGACTTTGAAAAACAGCGGTCTGGCCATGCAGCCACGCCCTTCGTACCTCAGGGACGTGCCACACTTACTCAGGGCAATAAAATTCCCGTCGGCGCCAGTGTGACACCGACGGGAGTGAGGGAAGCATACTTGCTGGAACTAACACGGCATGCCCACGGCATCGGAGTGCGGCCTAAGTGTGGTTCCAGAAAGCATTGACTCAGGGAGCTCCGTTCAGGCACATCGCCGCCATCGACAAACAGCCAAGCTGGTGCCGCCTGCTAACAGTAGCAGCAGGGAAGCCGGTTCTGGGATCTTGGTGACCGAGACGTCGTCAATCTGGTACGCGCCGATAGCCGGTGCGCCGGTGGCGGAGACCACTCGGAATCCGACATTGACATCCACGGTATCCGCGGCCAACGTGTAATTATCCGAAAAAGTCCCCCAGGCATCTGTCCCTGGGGCAAAAATCGTTCCAAGATCACCCAGATGTCCGCCTTCGCTGTTGAACATCGCCACGGTAATCGCAATCTGTGTATCCTCGTTCGAAGCTTTCTTCGACGCGAAGCTGACTTCGAGAATTTCACCGCCAACCGCAGACACTCTGAACGGGTCAATGTCGAGGGCCGAGTCTCCGCCGCCAATGGCTGTGCGTTCGATTTGCATGCCAACTAAACCAGAAAACGCGGAAGCAGCGTTTACTGTGAAAGTTGCCATTTGATCGCCGACCGCAAACGCGCGCCAGTTCGTGAACGTCGTCGAATCGACAAAGTTGCCAGAAACCGTCGTACCGTCCGCGTCTGCTTCGAAGCCACCATTCGTAATCAGATTTCCGTTCGCGAAGCCGGCCACACTGAGCGTGGCACAAGTCGCGGCAGCCATCAGCGTCATCCTGATTTCCATCGTCTTCATTTGCATCTCCTGTTGAAAAGTCATGTTGAAAAGTTCTGTCGAATGCACGATACCACTGCACGCGAGCGGTCATTCTCCAGAGTCATGAGGCACCTTCTCTGTCAAAGCCATTCAATAAAGAGCACACATCCCATTTTTCTTACCGCGTTCATGATAAATCAAATCTGGGGTGGTTGTCCAAGGAATTGTTTTGCAATATATGGTAAATTATTGTAGAAATATCGTAAATGAGTGGAATCCCCAGGACATGCGAGTCTAAGCTGTTCGTAAGAGTCATGTCCTTGCCGAAGCCTGGCGTGTTGATGGGTATGAGCCGACCACGAGAAGTAGCCCTGATTATCGATCCGACAAAACCGTACGATCGCCGTATCGTTCGGGGCGTGGCGACCTACGTAGAGAACGAAGCGGTCGATTGGTCGCTCTACGTGGAAGAAGATCCGGCCAGCAGGCTGCCCGACCTGGAAACATGGGCGGGTGATGGGATCCTTGCCAATTTTGACAACCGCCGGGTAGCCCGGGCTGTTTCGAAATTGGGAATTCCCGTCGTTGGGATAGGAGGCGGGTATGGTTTCTACAAACAGAGTACCAACGTCCCCTACGTTCGGACTGACAATCGGGCGATTGCCGAAATGGCAGCCAGTCATTTGTTCGATTTAGGTTTGCGGCATTTTGCTTTTTGCAGTGAGCCACCCAATCGATCCAATGGCTGGGCCAAGGAGCGCCAAGAGGCATTTCATCAGATCGTAGCCGATGCCGGTTTTTCCTGTGAAGTTTACACGGGCCGGCATACGGCAGCGCAGCACTGGAGGCCGTTGCAGGAGGAGTTGCAAAACTGGCTGGCCAGTTTGCCCCGCCCGGTAGGCCTGATGGTTTGCAACGATGGCCGGGCCAGGCACGTCTTGCAAGCATGCCGGACGAAGGGGTTAAGCGTACCGGAAGATATTGCCATTGTGGGAGTCGACAACGACGACATTATGTGCAAACTGTCGAGGCCATCGTTGACGAGTATCGAGCAAGGAACGCATCGGATCGGTTACGAGGCGGCGGCGATATTGAATGGACTGATGTTGGGCAAGCAGCCCCAGCAGCGAACGGCCGTTCCACCCGAATGTCTGGTGAAACGCCAGTCGACGGACATCCTTGCCGTGGAAGACGAGGAGGTCGCGGCTGCCCTGAAATTCATTCGGCATCACGCCTGCGATCCCATTCAAGTGAAAGAAGTCCTCCTGGTGGCCGGTCTGTCCCGATCGACCTTGGAGGCTCGCTTTCGAGATTTGCTCGATCGCACCGTCCATGCCGAGATTCGTCGGGTCCAACTAGAAAATGCCGTGCGTCTGCTGAAAATGAGCAAAATGCCGATCAAGGAAATTGTTCATGAAGTGGGGGCTTCCTCGGTGCAATATTTTACGGCGATGATCCACCGGGCGACTGGGCAAACGCCGGGCCAGATACGCAACGATGCTCGCAGTGGTCCTTAGAAAGTGTTTTGAAATTCAGAAAAACGGCCGCGCAGCGGCTCCTCTAGTCCCCTCGCCCGCTTGCGGGAGAGGGCTAGGGTGAGGGTATTTAAATTTAAAAACACCTTCTTGGATCTCTCGCGACAACCAGGAATCGATAGCAGCCGGTCGCCGGGGTGACGACCTGAGAACCTACCGCTATGATGATTGAAGAGACTTGTTTTTTGTTTCGTCCATCAACCGCCTTACTGTATACCGACTAGGGAGAGCCTGTCCAAATGACCGAAGTTACCAGCTACCGTTTTTCCTTTGGCCCCTGGAACATCAGCGAAGGAGCCGATCCCTTTGGGCCCGAGGTTCGTACCCCTTACAGCCTGATCGAGAAACTCGACTGGTACCGACCACTCGGCTTCGAAGGGGTGCAGTTCCACGACGACGATGTGGTGGAAGGTCTTGATGACTTGCAGACGGGCCAGGTGACCAGGCGGGCCCAGGAAGTCCGGCAGGCGCTTGCCGATCGTGGTCTGGTGGCTGAGTTTGTCGCCCCCCGACTCTGGTTCCATCCGCAAACGATCGATGGTGGGTTTACCGCCAACGCTGCCGCGGATCGCCAGTATGCGCTCGATCGTTGCCTGCGAACCATCGACATTGCCCGGGAAGTCGATACGCGGAATGTGGTTCTCTGGCTGGCGCGGGAGGGGACCTACATTCGCGAGTCGAAAAATGCCCGGTTGGCCTACCAGCGAATTTTGGAGACGCTCAATCGGATGCTTGAGTACGATCCGGAGGTTCGTATCTGGATCGAGCCAAAGCCAAACGAACCGATGGACCATGCTTACGTGCCGACGATTGGTCATGCGATCGCGTTGGCATACCAGACGGTCGCCCCGGATCGGGTGGGAGGATTGATCGAAACGGCACATGCAATTCTGGCGGGGCTCGATCCGGCCGATGAAATGGCCTTTGCCCTGGCTCATGATAAGCTAGGGAGTGTCCACCTGAATGATCAGAATGGTCTGAAATTCGACCAGGACAAGTCGTTCGGATCGGCCAATCTGCGCATGGCTTACAACCAGGTGCGGGTCTTGGAAGAGGCCGGCTATGGGCGGCACGGGGAATTCATTGGCCTCGACGTGAAAGTGATGCGTACACAAAAGCAGCCAGGTTCAACGGCCCATTTGACGAACAGTCGCGAAACGTTTCTGCACCTGGTGGAAAAAGTACGCAGCGTCGACCGGGAACTGGAGCAAAAATTGATCGATGCCCGCGATTACGAAGCGCTCGATGCCTACACACTCAGGCATCTGCTGGGAGTCTCCGACGGGAGTGCGGCGGACTCGCAGCTGCCAGCCATGGCAGCCGCTGGCAAATAGTGGGGAACGGTTGTTACGATTGGACCTGTTGTGCCGCTCCCCTCCAATGCGGACGGGAGTAGCGCGTACAGGCCAGGCATCGGATTGGCCGATAAGGTAGGTTTAGGAATGATGATAAAATCTCTCGACACGAAATTGGCTCGTATTTTGAACGACCCGTCTTGCGACGACTTTATCCTGGCGGACGCCAAGGATGCGGACATGGCCGGTGGGATGGCGGCCCCTGGCATGAGTCCGGAACATCACAGTGAGGAGGGCCGCTTTCGCTCGTTGCAGGCATATCGCGAACTGATTCGACGGAATGTTGCTCAAGGTCTGGTGGACATCATGTTGATGAGCGCGAGCACCAGCGAAGTGCTGACACTCGGCGAACGGCTTTTCGACAACTCGCATGTCACGCCCGCGATACGGGCGAACGATACGACTGACATCTGGTTGGCAGCCGGCGGCAGCTATCCGGCTGCGCCTGCCCGGCCCTTTCGTACGGCCACGATCGATCATGCCATGTGCGGCAAAGCCGACTGCCAGACCGAAGAGCGGGCGTTGGGTGTGGATCTGGGTCTCTATTCGATTACCTTCAACAATTGCGTGACGCGTGATGCCGAGACGTTACAGGCTTACAACCAATTTCGCGGCGAGGCCGAGCAGAAAGGATTTCGGCATTTTCTGGAAGTCTTCGATCCCAACCAGCCTGCCCGACCGATCGAAGATCTGGGCCGCTTCATCAACGATTCCATCGCCCGAACGCTGGCCGGAGTCGTGGGGGATGGACGCCCGTTATTCCTCAAGGTGGCCTATCACGGCCCGGCTGCGATGGAGCAACTGGTCAGCTACGATCGCTCGCTGGTCGTCGGCATCCTGGGTGGGTCGTCGGGGACTACGTTCGATGCGTTTCACCAGTTATGGGAAGCAAAAAAATATGGCGCCCGCGTCGCCCTCTATGGCCGAATGATCAACAACAGCGAGCACCAGCAAACCTTTATTCAGCATCTCCGTTGGTTAGCGGACGGCCAGCTTATCGATCCGGCTGAGGCGGTTCGTTCGTATCACGGACAGCTGGAAAAACTTGGGATCGAGCCTTATCGTGCTTTGGAGGAGGATCTACGGCCGACTCCGCGCGGCTCCGCTTACGGGAGTTCCGCCAGTGCTCAGGCTGGCTCGCCTGGTCCTGGTCAGACCAGCCATGCGGTAACAGGGCAGGATGGCAAACCCGATTTTACCAGCATGTCTCCCGAGGAAAAACTCGCCTGGAACCGGGCGCGTCTCGACCGGATGCTCGGCAAGTACCGTTAGAGAGATCTAGATCGCATGACGACCTCCCCGCCTCGTATTGTTGTTGCCGGGCATATTTGCCTCGACATCATTCCCACCTTCCCCTCTCAGGGCAAACAGAATGCGGCTCGGATCGAGCCCGGCCAGCTCTATTTGATGGGGCCGGCCATTTGCGCCACAGGCGGAGTTGTTTCCAATACGGGGCTTGCACTGCACCGGTTGGGGGTTCCTACCCAATTGATGGGCAAAGTGGCCGACGATTTATTTGGCAGCGCGGTACTCGACATTCTTCGGCGCTGCGAGCCGGGACTGGAGAAAGGGATGATCGTCACGCCGGGCGAGCACACTGGCTATTCGGTCGTCATCAGTCCACCGGGCGTGGACCGGGCGTTCCTCCACTGCCCGGGAGCGAATGATACGTTTCGGGCAGCCGATGTCCGTTCGGAACGATTGCACAATGCCAGCCTGTTGCACTTTGGCTATCCAACCCTGATGGAACAGTTCTACTCCGATGGGGGAAAGCAGATGGCCGACCTGTTTGATCGCGTGCAGACGCGAGGGCTGCTCACGTCGCTCGATATGTCGCTGCCCGATCCTCGTTCTCGCGCCGGACAGGTCGACTGGCATGCCTGGCTGGCAAGAGTACTGCCCAGCGTGGATCTCTATCTTCCCAGCATTGAAGAGACGTTATTCATGCTGGACCGTCCGCATTTCGATGCCTTGTCCTCGGCTGACGCAACGGCAGCGGAGGAGGCCCGGCAAGCTGGTTTTCATGATCCCGGTTTATTGAAGCAACTGTCGGTACAACTACTGGACTTGGGGGCCAAAGTGGTTGTTTTGAAATTGGGAGAACAAGGGCTCTATTTGCGTTCGGCGGGGCGAGGGCTCCGATTGCCAAAGGCCGCGATAAATACGGACTCGGCGAACGCAAGAGAAATGGCCTGGCGAAATCGTGAATTGATGGCTCCTTGCTTTGAAGTGGAGGTGGCAGGCACCACGGGGGCGGGCGATAGCACGATTGCCGGTCTGCTCGCCGCGCTCGTCGACGGCGCCGGACCAGCCGAAGCATTGGTGCAAGCGGTGGCCGTGGGAGCCTGTAGCGTGGAGGTCGCCGACGCAACCAGTGGAATACGTCCGGTCTCGGAAGTCCAGCAACGTATTGCATCGGGCTGGAAACGACTCATCACCGCGCCTCCGCAAGCAGGCTGGATCTGGGACGATGCTTTGGGAGTCTGGCACGGGCCGGACGATGCGGGCAATCGGTAATCGCTCTCTTGATGGCCAGATAAACGGCTTCTGTAGAAGAGCCATTGCCATGGATCATTGACCGCCAGTCCATCTGGAATTTGCATTTAAGTCTTGCCAGACATTGCAGTTCGGGCAACTTTCCGAGCCAGAAACTTGGCATTACAAATCGTGGCATTGTGCGTATAATCGACCCCGCCACTGTTTACAAACGATTGTGGGCAGCCGAAATCATGATTCCCTGAAAAGTCGCCATGGTGGATAAAACGATACGGCCGATGCATGTGTCGATGCCTTCCTGGGGTGTCAGTGTGCTTGAAAGCCACCATGCCAGCGGCTTTCACATGGAGCCATCGCAGCACGATTTTCTCCAGGCCTACTATGTGCTGGAAGGCGAGGGAGTGGTTGAAAAGAATTCTCACCGCATCCCGTTACGAGCGAGCGATGTGGTCATGCTGCGAGTGGGCCAGCCTCACCGCCTTGCCGATTCCCAGGACAATCCCCTGTCGCTCTATGTGATCTGCGTCGATCCTGAAGTTTATCAGTTTGATCCCGACCTGTCGCATTGGACGCCCCCGCAACGTTTCCCACGCAATCGCCTGCTCACCAATCAGGTCCGCTCCATCCTGCGGCAGTTGATTTACGAACAGACGTTAGCCCGTCCCGGTTGCGCGGTGATGATGCGTGGTCTCGCTTTGAGGTTGTTGGCTACCTTGTTTCGGTCCACGGAAGCGACTTCCAAGTTGCCGGCACATTCCTCCTCCGCCGACTTGGAAAGTCTCGTCGCGGTGGAGGCCTATGTGCATGAACTACGGACTTCGTTTTACGAGAAGAGTTCGCTGAATGACGTAGCCAGACAATTAGGGATCAGCCGGCGCCGGTTCACGCAACTATTTCGCGAATTGGTAGGATCATCATGGCACGACCATGTACAGAGCTTGCGTATCGAGCATGCCAAGCGTCTACTATTGGATACCGATCATGATGTAACCTCGATCGCCTTCGACTGTGGGTTTGGCGACCTGTCCGGATTTTATCGGGCCTTCAAACGAGCGACAGGCTCGGCTCCCCAACGTTGGCGTCAGCAATACAACCACAACGAGCGAAAGGCATGAATCATGGGGAAAGTACTGTTGGTGATTGGCGATGCGGCCGAGGTGATCGATACCATGGTGCCCTTGTACCGCCTGGGAGAAGATCACCAGGTCGTGAAGGCGGCTCCGGAAAAACGGACTTATCATCTGGTGCAGCATCATCATGCATCCGGCTGGGACGTGACGATTGAAACTCCTGGCTACGATCTGGATTCCGACATTGCTTTTCGCGATGTGCGTCCGGACGAGTACGCGGCGATGGTGTTGCCTGGGGGGCGGGCGCCGGAATTTCTGCGCTACGATGAAGACTTGCTTCGTATCACTCGAGATTTTTTCGAAAAGCGAAAGCCGGTAGCGTCGATTTGCCATGGTATCGAGATTTTGGCGGCGGCCAAAGTGATTCAGGGTCGCCGGGTGACGACGATTCCCCGCTGTCGGTTGGATGCCGAATTCGCGGGAGCCACCTACGTGGCCGAACCTTTGGTGATCGACGACAACCTCTATTGTTGCCGCTTTAAAAAGGAATGCTCAGCCTGGATGAAAGCCTTTGCCGAAGCGCTGCAGGACTAACTGACCAGCCAAACGAAGCCGCCGATCAGGGCGCCTACCATGACCCAGCCGGCCAGGAAGCCGACCACCGAGGTGGTTGACGGGACGGGAATCTCCAGACCGAAGGCCGTGGTCAACATGCGACGCGGGACCGGCTGCACTCCTTCGGGCAGGGCGCAAGTCTGAGTCAGGACTTCGCCTTCGGTGATCGGCGTGCGTGTCAGATCGTAAAAAGTGGTCAGTTTTTCTTCCGCCACCGGTTGGGTCACCAGGCTGACCAGGATGCCGGCCAGCAGGGCCGCGAGGGAGTAAAAGCCAATGACCCAGGGTTCGTACATCGCCATCGACTTGCCTGGCTGCTGCCAGACCAGCCTCAACGAATCGGCGGCGGGCAGGTCGGCAAGCGCCTGGATGAACCAGGTGCGAGTCGTAAGCCACCAGATGCCAAATCCCATGAGGGTCGACGCCCAGGCTCCCGCAACCGTGGTCCGCCGCCAAAAGAGCCCGAGCCAGAATGCAATACCCATCATCGGGGCGATTTTGAACCAGATTTTCAGCGCCGTCACGACATCCGGGACAAGGTAGGCAAAGAAAATACCCCATGCCACAACCAGCAGGGAGGCAAACCGGCCCACGGTGAGGTAATGCGACTCCGAGCATCCTGGTCGCAGCGGTTTGTATATATTCTCGGTGAACAGGCCCGAGGAGGAGATCATGAACGCGTCGCAAGAACTCATGACTGCGGCCAGGAGCGAGGCGAGGAATACCCCGAGCAAGCCGGGCATGACCGCCGGTAAAAAAGCCCGAGCCACGTCGCCATAGACGTAGTCCGGTTTGATGGTCGACAGATCGACCCCGCGGTTCATGTACCAGGCCACCGCTGCCAACGCCGTCAGGCTCCAGGCGATCGTACAGATTCGTTTGACCATGTTGCCGACCATGAAGCCCACGCGGCCGTCCATTTCGGTGCGGCCCGAGGCACAGACTCCCATGATGAAGGGTTGGGCGACGATGCCCAGCAAGGCCTGGAACGCATACATCAGAACAAAGAAAACGCCGATCCTGCCCGGCACGACCAGCGACAGCATTTTCGGGTCCTGGATAGTTTCGCGTATGCCAGCCAGACCGCCCACTGCCTGAAAGACGAACGGCAGCAACAGAAACGAAAAGACAACCGTCAGGATGCCTTGCACAAAATCGGTGACAATCGCCGCGGAGAGACCTCCCGCCATGCCGTAGGAGACAAACATGATGGTCACCAGGGCGATGGCCCAGTTGGCGCTGATGGCTCCCCCGGTGCACGAGTCGATGATGGCGGAAGTTCCTTTCAGCATCAGGCCGATTTTGACCGATAGTCCCACCACTCCGACCACGGAAAACAAAACAGCTACGCTCTTATCGTAACGCAAGGCATAGACATCGGCCGTGGTCGTGGCTCGCAGACGCCGCATGATGGCCGCAATGATCCAGTAGAATGGTGTGGCCGGCAGCCAGATCCATTGCCACCAGATTCCCGACAGGCCGCTGCGAAAAGTCTCCGCTGCCACCGTGACTGCCTGATCCGATGCGGTCCCGGTGCCAAAGGCGTTGGTGATCATCATCGCCTTGCCGAAGTTGCGTGGCATGAAGAAATCGGTCACTGTCTTCACTCGCCGCGCCATCCAGATGCCCAGCGCAGTGATGCCAACCAGGTAGGTCAACAGCACAACAATGTCGATAATATGGAATCCGCCCATGGTCTTCCTTGGTTAGTAGCCGTTCACGGCTATTCTTAATCTCGTCTTTGATGGGGCGTCAGGACAACCAAGGCCGCTAGGGGATTAAGATTAAGATTAAGATTAAGAATGGGAAATAACGGCCTTATGTCGTGAACGCTTACCTCAATTGCCAGTGATGTTCAGGTAATCGGAGTAAGCCAATTCCAGGTCGGTCGAAATATTGCCGGGCGTCGCGTGCAATAACAAGCCATAACGAAGGCGGAACTTTTCTCCCGGTTTGACCACGACTTGGCTGATTTCACCCTTGTCAAAGGCGTCGCGGCCAAATGGATTGGCTTCCAACAGGCCATAATCGCGAGCGTGAAACCAACTGGGGCGAAAATTGTCGGGGTTGCAGAATAGGGTGATTCCCACCCGCTTGCCTTGGAGCGTGCCACTGTAGTCGCACCAGTCCGAGGCGTTCCCCCAGATCTCCTTGCCATTTTTGCGTCCTTTGGCATCCAGGATGGACCCGTTGCCAGGCGCCACGTTAGGAAACTTACGCGATTTTTTATCGACGCGCAAAGGGGTCGCGACGCGAAAGCCCAGACCCATCTCCTCCTGGTCACCGAAATAAAATTCATGGTCGGAGAAGAACGTGGAATCCCACAAGATAAGATAGCCTTCAGGACGCACGGCCAGGGTATAACGGGCGATCTCCTTGCAAACCACTTTCGACGGATCGTGTTGATCCAGATAACGGTTCAACACGGTAAAGGTGCCACGGCCCGGTTCACTGGCTGGCTGCTCCACGAATTTTACATGCTCGGTACGGGCGGCAAGCCGCCAGTAATCGGAGCCGCTGATATCGCCGAATGACATCCAGATTCCCGGATGGTAATTGCCATGATCGGACAGGTCCTGGCCTTCGATGGGTGGATGATTCCGCGTCACTTGGATGCCACCAGGAACACAGACATGGGCGAAGTAAGGACGTGTGATCGGGCTTCCTTTCTCTTGATAGACATAAACGGCGACCGGTTGGCTGCCTACGGTCATGGCGACTTGCCCCGGCTTGGAGGTATCGAAATTGACATCGGGAAGATCGGCCACGCAAAGGGTCTGTCCGGCTAAGGGTAGAAGAAGAGAAAAAATGAATCGTAAGAACGGAAATCGAAAGGCGGTCTTCGGCTGGGTCATTTTATACTCCATGGGGGATTGCCCAATGTCCAGCTTCGCGATACGTACGCGAGAGCATGGTGTTTGCCTGGTTGTGGCTGCACGGTTTTTCAACATAAACATGCTTTCCCGCTTCACAGGCCAGGATGGCTGCTGGGGCATGCCAATGATCGGGGGTGGCGATAAAAACAGCGTCAATGTCCGGATTGTCAAGAATCCTGCGCAGGTCGGTCACCGCGTGCGATTCAGGCACTCCAGCCCGACGGGCGGCTGCCGCCAGACGCGCGCTGTCGGGGTCGCAGACAAACTCTGCCCGGTCAACAAATTTTTCACCCCGGTTGCCACATCCGATCAAAGCCAGAGTGATCTTCTCGTTGGCTGACGCGGACTGCAACGAACCGGTCGTCCCGAGCGTGATGGCACCCGCCGTGGCCTGTTTCAGAAAATTCCGACGCGATTTTTCCGGCATGGGTTGCTCCTTTGAGAGTTGGCCGTGGCCTGATCCAACAATAGCTATCCGTTGCTTTTGGCTCCTTCCTCCATCACTCCTTCTTCAATGGCCTTGATGATTGCACAGTTGTCCATTTCGCCATAGCCGGCCGCTTCCGCTCGTTCGAGCAACCGCAGATGGAGCATCGAGGCGGGCAAGCTTTTGCCCGCGGCGGAGGCTTCGTCCAGAATCAAGCGGACATCCTTGATGTGCTGCGTCAGTTTTGCCTGGGTGGAGAAGTCTTCGTCGACCATTTTTTGTCCCTTGACATCCATGGCCACTGAATAGGCATTGCCTTCCTTGAGCACAGCCAATGCCTGGGCCATATCGATGCCTATCGCCCGGGCAAAGATCAGACCCTCGGCCAGGGCGACCCGGTTCAGCCCCAAGACCAGATTGTTCACCAGCTTCATGCGAGTCGCATTGCCCCAGGGGCCCACATGGTAGGTTTTTGCCGCCATGGCGCTGAGAATATCCCGGCACTGATCGTAAGCTTCCCGTGGCCCTGCGACGATGGCTACCGCCTCGCCTTGCCGGGTCTGTTCACTGGACGCGGCAATGGGCGCCTCCAGATAAACAACTTCCCGCTGGGCAAGCCAGGTGCCGAGTGCGGTTGTCTGGCTTGGGTCACCGGTGGTTGTATCGAGCAGAATCTGGCCGGCATGCAATCCCGACTGTAGCTTCTGTAGAACTTGCTCGACGATTTGCGACGTATAGAGGCTGATGACAACCTGGTCGCAATCGGCCAAAGGATTGTCGGACCACTGGGCACCCATCGCGATGAGGGGATCCGCCTTCTCGCGTGAGCGGTTGTAAACAGAGACGGGGTATCCAGCACCGAGCAGACGTTCGGCCAGCGCGGTGCCCAACAATCCTAAGCCGATGACACCAATGGGCCGGGAGTTTTTGTGTTGATCTGGCATGGCTATTATTCTGCTAAACCTTGGGCGTTGATGGAACCGCTCAAATGAAAAAACCAGCAGTTCTCAATCTGGTGGTTGAAGCCGACCTGGCAAACCCTTCAAGTGGCAATCCTCCCTGACCGGCGGCTTATCCACCTGCCGCCGCCGGTTTCAGCAGGGTGAATTCGGAAGTACTGAAATTCGTTTCTTATTACGTAGCAGATTATAAACGGTTGGCTTGGTGGATTTATAGAGTCTTCGGATTTGCATATCGGGCAATCAATTCATGGAAAAAGCCCGCATTTCAGCTTGAAGAGGCAGTTATGGAAGTAGGATTTTGCAAAAAAAAGAACTAATTGATTGCATTACTCATCGAGTTTGCTCAAAATAAAAGCAGGCTTTTCAAACTTATTCCAGTGAGCGGGCAAAAAGAAAGGGGGGATGAGAGGCGGTCTTCCGTTCTGTTTATGCAAACGATTGCGAGTTCGGTTCACGATAGGTTATCGAGTCCGGGCTGTTTGATTCAACGACGCACGGTAAGTAACGACTGGCAACCACTTCCAGTTTCGCTGTCCGTGATTGCCGACGCCAGGATACTTGTCGGGTGGAGTGCATGGGTTGGTGGTGTGCACGAGAGTAGAATGTCCCATGAATTGTTTTTGGCACTGTTTACTAATGAGGTAATGACTAATGATTGTGAAAAAAATTCTCTGGTTGGCATGCTGTGGGCTTGCCATCGTTTCTTATGCGGGTATCCCCGCAGCTTGGGCGCAGAAGACCATCTCCCATGAGGGAGCCTTTATCGATGCTACTGACTACAGCGATGCGGGGTTGGATATTGGTAATGCTGGTTTCTGGTTTGCCAACTTTGGTTCCACGTTTCCAGAGGATGGCAGGTTGGTCGATCACAATGACCAGAACTCGCTGCCCAGTTGGGTCTTGCCGGACTTCGATCCCAACAGTTCTGACTATTCTTTTGGCGGCCAGGTGACTTCGTCGGGTGGACACACTCCATGGAATTTCTTGACCCTTCCCAACGGCGTCAACGCGCTCTCCGGTTCGCTCGTAGACGCTGAAGCAGACGACAATTCCAACAACACGATCAAGAGACTCTTGTTAGGTCCCGGAGTCCCTCAGTCGTTTTTGTTGAGTGTGGTGATTGATAACACCAACAATACGCACGATCCGGCTAAAAGAGTTCGGGCTCGGGCCGAAAGTGCAGACGGAGTCTTCGACGAAAAAGTTAACCTTGAATTGGGGGTGGCTGCATTCAATGGAATCGCCGACGTCCACACATTCCGCTACGATGGTTGGGAAGCGGGCGACTTCATCAAGTTGCAGCTCAATTCTGGAGTCGCCGGGATTGATGCTGGAATTGCCGGATTGATGTTCGACGTGATACCCGAACCGACCAGCGCCGCGTTGCTGCTGCTGGGTGGCCTGGGCCTCAGTCTGGCTGGCAGACGCCGTCAGTAAATTTGAGATTTTGTCGATTGTATTATTCTGCACGGTTTCGTTAACAGGCGGCCGTGACAACACAGTACGTCCTGCCTGCGGAGTGAACCATCGTTCACTCCGCAAGCATGGGCGTTTTTTCGTAACCGTTCACGTCCGGAGGCCGTGTCAGACTTTTCTTAATCCACTCTAAATCCACGGCCTCCGGCCGTGCGACCCTGACAGGCTTCGTGCGGTCCGGCGAGAGTTTTTCAAGGTCATCCATGGATTGAAAGTTCAGGCCTTGAATCGTACTCGTACTCAGGCGCCAGCCGGTACTCGTACTCGTACTCGAAAGGACTGGACAATAATCGAGCCGATCTTTGCCACGATCGAGTGGATGTTTAACGC
>JAJRWS010000309.1 GCA_024276705.1 Planctomycetota bacterium
GCCGCAGGATAAGTAGACTTGCAAGTTACCCACGTGGGGCTGAGCCGCCCCACTGACATGCAGCTTCACGATACCGCCGCGACGTTTGACCTCGGCATGGATGAGGGCCAGCAAATCTGCCAGCGCCCCGTCGTGCGTCGGCGTTTCCTCGAAGGCAATCACTTCGTCTTCGGTGGGCGGTGGCTTGTTGTACGAGTTGGTGACATAGCCGCAGTCGATATAAATTCCGTCCACGTTGTTATCGTCCAACACGCGCATGATGCGTGGCAAGAGATAGGCGCGCCAGCCCGTGCTCGAAGGCGAGCAGCGGGCCATGTTGAAATATCCAACATGCAACGAATCGCCCTCCCGAGACCAGTGTTGGCGAAAATCGGGATTCGGCACATCGAAGAAGCCGGTCGAAACGTACGCCAGCAATTTCATGCCACGTTGGTGAACCATCTCGATGAACCGCCGGAAGCCCTCGGGATTGAGTGGTGTATATTTGTTGCCGCCGAAGAGCCTTATTGCATCGTTCCATTCGTCGAACACATGAAGGAGCTGAATTCCATGATCTCGTAACCTGTCGAGCTCTTGTTCGTCGTACGCATCCGGATTCCAAGGCTTCCGGCACGGGTATTCGCCGAGTCCTTGTCGAATGTCAGCCTCACTGGGATCGTGACTACCGGCGCGGGAACTTCAGCACTCCTTGTCCCGGGAGTCCTGTCGGGTGAATTACTTGACACCGTAACGATTGGTGGCCGCGCTGCGGACAGATGGCAAACCCCAGCCCAGTAAGACAATCGACCCCGTTTTGGCCGACCAGGCCCTCGCCCTGATGCATTTCTGCTTTATCAACACACGTCACGAGGCCAAAGTGCCAGCCGCGATCAGGCCCCGTGGCCCGGTACCGCATCGTCAGGCTCTAGTCCATTCATTCGTGGCGCAACCCTCATGAAGAATCGTGCGTCCGCCGAGGCCCAAGGACGAACGCATCGCCACGGCAAGCCACCGGTGGGGCCATTCCAATACGCGAATTTGTTCGACAGCCTGTTTGCCAAATTCCACGATTGGCGCGGCCTCGGATAAAAGAATGAAAAGAATGAGGAGGCTCTCAAAACCAAGTGGCAGGCTACTGGGGAGCGGCGTACAATTGTTTGCCCCGACGGCTGAGTTTGATGCGGTCAGAAGCTAACGTTCTACGCTGGGCTTACTTGTGCGAAAATCCAAAGCGACAGCTGCGCTGTCGCACTCCATATTATGGAGTGCTGCGGCGTAGCCGTAGCTTTGGATTTTTTTACCCACTCCCAAGCGTTGAGCTCCTGCCCATCGGTTGAAGCCAAAGGAGCTCCTGGCTGACTTGGGCAACAAGTTGATCGTACTTGGCCATTGTTTGCTTCCTTGTTTTCCTCGCTTTCCTATTGAGACAGTCATTCGACGACCTGCGTTGTCACTCACCTCCCATTTGGAGACCACACCAGTTTCCGGATGCAAACCCTGTCCTGCACCCTTCGGTGAGTGGGTGTCCCCTTCCCACTCCCTTCCCACTCTAGTTTTGGGTAGAATAAGCCGGGTACCGCTGGTAACTACCCACGTCCGGTGCCCGCCAAGCCTCCCGTTGATCTCGTTAACGCATGCCCTTGAATGCTACCTACCCATGGATGGTCTGAACGTGGCCGATCATGGCTCCATTCCATGCGAGAGCCGCAACAGAAAAAGGGCCTCCAACGCTCGTTGCGCTGAAGGCCCCTATCTCATGCGGCGGGGCAGGGGGGAGTTGCTCCGCCACGGCTCCTTTCACCAAGGCTAAAACCTTGGCTTCTTGTCAAACTTGCCGAACGGTCCGGCGAGCCGTACCGTTTTAAAGCCGGCCTTTTCCACCGCTTCCCACTGGGCACGCGGCGAAGGAGGCTGGCGGGGATTCTTCGGCTCGATCACTCCCAGGCCCTTTTTCGGATCGATGGTAATCTTCCCTACCCCTGCGACCTGCTTGAGCTTGGCGGTCAATTTTTTCGCGCAACTGCCACAATGCATGCCTTTGATGGTCAGCGTGGTGCGAGACGCTTTTTCCTGCTTCTCGCCGGCAGCTTGAGCCGCCTGAAAACTGACCGTGGCCAATAGGGCTACCAATATCAAAAAACTTCCGATTCGAACGTTCATCATCAATTCCTTTCTTCGATAAACAACAGTCCATGCCACGGACACACGCCGTAGCAAGAAAAATCAACCACAGCTTGAGCAGGATCCTCCATCCGCGGATTGCGAGGCCGCGCGCTTGGCGCGAGTGCTTTGGCAACCGGTCAAAGAGGCTCCGAGAAGGCTTGCCAAAAGCAAGCCGAGAGTGAATTTTTGTAAAGTCATGATTCCTTTCATCCTTTCTTGATAGGAACTTTGTTTCCCAGTCAGAAGGCGGGAGCACAAAGCCATACAGTGCCGCCCATCCGTGGTTGGCAGACTATTTCAACACTTCCAAATTGTCGCTTAGCCCCTACGCTAGACAGGGCGATAAGCCGCCCGGGATCCGACGTCCTTAACCGCTAACACATTGTCCGGGTCGGCTTCATCGGCCACTGCTTGGAACTACTGTATTTACAATCCGGATAGGAACCCGGATTGGTTCAAGCGTGATGTCAGCCTGGATCCCATGCTGAGGGGCTTGGGCCAGACAGCACGATGTTCCAGCTGTCAAGCAGCCGTCGACTCGGGGGTGCCGTCATAAACGGCGACACTATTCTCCTCCTCCCAGCAAGGGTCGCTCAGGCCAAGCCGCATTTTCGTTTCCATGTAGGCACAATAGAGGGTTGGCACGATGAACGATGTAAAAGGTTCGATCAGCATGCCTCCGAACACGGGTAGCGCCATCGCTCGGGCCACATCCGCGCCACGGCCGGTGGAAATAAGCACCGGAATCAGGGCGGCCAGCGTGGTGATGGTGGTCATCATGCAGGGACGAATCCGCTTCAAGCCGGCTTCGTAGATCGCACTGCGAAGTTCGGTGATGCCGTGGACCTTCCGCCGCCGCAGGACCTGTTGGATGTAGGTCGCCATCACGACCCCGTCGTCCACGGCCAGGCCGAACAGGGCGATGAAACCGACCCAGATTGCCGTGTTCATGCTGACCCCCATCACGGCCACCGCGATCATGCCCCCAGAGAATGCTACCGGGATCCCCGAAAAGACCAGCAGGGCGATCGGGAAGTTGCGGAAATCGAAATAGAGCAACAACAGGTTGATCAGCATCACGGTTGGTACAATCCAGAGGAGGCGGCGATTCGCTTCGATCTGGTTCTGAAACGAGCCGACCGGTACCATTTCAAAGTTCCCGTCGGGGAAGACCAGGTCGCCGTTGGTGCGGGCTTCTCGTAACGACTCCATCACCGCCTCGACCGTTTCCAGGTCACCTGCCGCTCCCGATGGGGCGAACGAGACATGGGCCACCAGGCGGGCATCCTCGCTGTTGACCGCACCGGGCCCCCAGGTCGTGGAGACCTGAGCCAGACGCTCCAGTGGCACGACATCGCCCGTTTGAGTCACGACCGGCACCTGCTGCAACCGATCGACATGCTCGCGGATATCACGGTTGTAACGAACCTGGATGGGATAACGTTCGCGGCCTTCGACCGTGGTGGTCACGTCCAACCCGCCCAGGCCAGCCGCGACGACCTCGTTGACCATCATGGTCGACATGCCGTAACGGGCCGCCTCCCGGCGATCGATATCAAATTCATAATACGGTTTGCCCATGACGATGTCCGGGTTGACGGTACCCGAATTGACGTTGGGGTGCTTTTTCAGTTGCTCCGCGACCGCCAGGGAAGCCTTCGACAGGCCTTCCAGCGTGTCGCCGTAGACACGGATGGCCATCGGTGCCTTGATGCCACTTTGCAGCATCACCACCCGGCCTTCGATCGGTTGCAGGGGCGAGGCGGGAGTGACTCCCAGCATGGTGCCGACTGCGTTGATCTCATCCCAGACGTCCCGCTCCGTCACTCCTTCGCGCCACTGGTCGCGCGGTTTGAGCATGACATACGTCTCCACCATCGTGGTCGGAGCCGGGTCGAGGGCCGAATCGATCCGGCCGATCTTGCCCAGGACATCCGCCACTTCGGGGATTTTGTGGATCATCGCGTCCTGCGTCTGCAACACCTGGACCGCCTTGTTGAAACTGGCCGCCGGGTAGAGGCTCGGCATGTAAAACCAGCTCCCTTCGTCCAGGGCGATCCAGTCGTCCGACTCCAGCCCGGTGAACACATGCTTGGCCTTGACGTAGCCTGGTACTGCGTTGAGATCCGCGCCCAGCTTGGCGCAAAGCTGCTCGACCGGACGCAGTACCGTGGGCAAGCCGATCCAGGCGCCGACGCCCAAAACCAGAAAGAAGAGAGGAAACGACAACATGAACATTTTATGATCGAGGGCGAACCGCAGCCGGGCGCCATAGATCCAGCGTACGAAGCGGCTGGCCGGGTTATACTCCATCGGCAGGATTTTTTCCCGTGACATCCACCATCCCACCAGGAATCCGACCGCGCATGCTGCCGCAGTGATCGAGGGCAGGCCCCAGGAAATCCACGCTTCGAGGTGGTGACCCCAGACAAAATAGCAGAGCCCCCCGCTCAAGGAGGCCACGCCCATGGCATTGAGCCAGACCATCCACCGTGGCATCCGGGTACTTTTCAGGAAGACTCGGCAGAGCATCGGCACAACGGCGACCGCCACGATCAAGCTGGAGGTGAGAGCGAATGTTTTGGTCCAGGCCAACGGCGCGAAGAGACGGTGATCGCGACCAGTCAGGAAAAAGACCGGCAAAAAACTGACGATGGTGGTACTCACCGCGGTGATCACCGCCGGCACGACTTCGGCGGCCGCTTCACGAATCACGATGACGCGTCGTGGCGGCCCTCCCGGGGAACCTTCTCCCTCCCAATCGGCGAGCGCTCCGTAGATATTCTCCAAGATGATGATCCCCATGTCGACCATCGTCCCGATAGCGATCGCGATACCGGCCAGCGACATGATGTTGGCATCCACGCCGAAGGTTTTCATCGCAATGAAAGACATCAGCACGGCCATCGGCAAAGTCACCGCAATGACAATGCTGGCCCGCACGTGGAGCAGGAACAGGACCATCACCGCAATGGTGATCAGCGTTTCATGGAACAGGGCGTCGGAAAGCGTGGTCACGGTCTCCCCGATGAGAATCGTACGGTCGTAGACGCCCTCGATCTTCACGCCATCCAGTTCCGCTTCCAGCGAGGCGATTTTATCTTTTACCCGCAAGATCACATCACGAGGATTTTCGCCGTAACGCATCACGACGACACCCCCTACGGCTTCCTGGCCGTTGTAATCGAGTGCCCCGAGCCGGAAGGCGGGGCCGATCTGCACGGCGGCCACGTCACGCACGCTTACCGGGACCCCGTCGCGGGTCACGACGACCGTATCTTCAATCTGCTCGATCGTCTCTTCGAGCGTTTTGTCCGAAC
This sequence comes from Planctomycetota bacterium, assembly GCA_024276705.1. Lineage (GTDB taxonomy): Bacteria > Planctomycetota > Planctomycetia > Pirellulales > Lacipirellulaceae > JAJRWS01. The sequence continues at coordinate 5,463 of JAJRWS010000309.1, forward strand.
CGATGAAGCCCTTGCCGCGGACCAGGAATTCCATGCCTCCCGATTCGACCGTTTTCGCGCCGACGTCGATATTCGAATCTTTGACCGCTTGAATCACCTTCTGCAGGGGCAGTTTGTGGTAGCGGAGCTTATCGGGGTCGACTTCTACCTGGTACTGCCGTACGTAGCCACCGATCGAGGCAACCTCGGCAACGCCATCGACCGATTGCAAGGCGTACTTGACAAAGAAATCCTGCTTGCTGCGCAGTTCGGCCAGATCCATGCCTGGGGGTGGCTGCAAGATGTAGTAGTAAATTTGCCCCAGCGCCGTAGCGTCTGGCCCCAAAGTGGGGGTGACTCCCTCGGGCAAGATATTCGAGACGGTCGTGAGTTGTTCGGCCACGCGAGAACGGGCCCAATAAAAGTCCGTGGCGTCGTCGAACGTGACCTGCACGAAACTGAAACCGAACATGCTCTTGCCGCGGACGCTCTTGGAACCGGGCACCGCCTGCAGGGCGATCGAAAGGGGGTAGGTGATCTGGTCTTCCACGTCCTTGGGAGACCGGCCCATCCAATTGGTGAGCACGATCACCTGGTTCTCGCCCACATTGGGAATCGCGTCGAGCGGCACCTTGCCGGTCGAATAGATCCCGTAGGCGATCGCGACGACCACTGCCAGGAGGATGATCAAACGCTCATGGATGCAAAAATCTAGAATTTTTCGAATCATCGAATCGCCTCCTTGGAAAGCCTGGCCAGATATTTCACCGCTTCGGCCAGCAAGCTTTCGCGGCACCCTTCACAGCAGATAAATACGGGTTGTCCCCGGACATCCACCTTGATGGGCGTTCCCATCGATCCCAATGGCATTTCGGTTACCGGGCAAATCTTTTGTGCTTCCGCCAGCCGTCGATCCTCGGGAGCCAGTTGGGCCATCGCTGCCGCGATTGCCTCGGTTTCATCCGGATCTTCGCTCTCGCCGGATGGGCTGTCTGTTTCCTGCAGATTTGCCAGGTATTTGGGCGGATCGTCCTGCAGTCGCTGCTGGCAGCCTTGGCAGCAGATGAAGACAGGCAGGCCCAGCACGTCGACTTTGATGGGTGTGCCCATCGACCCCAGCGGCATCTCAGTTACCGGGCAGATCCGCTGCTGCTCCACCAGGGCCCGATCATCCGGTGTTAGCGTCGCCAACGCCGCCTCGATCTTAGCCAGCGTTTCCTGGTCCAACCCTTTTTCGTCGCTCTCCACCAGTCGGGTCGGATCGATCAGCGAGGGATTTCCGGCAAGCTGCATTTGCGAATCGAGTAAAAAATTGCCTTGGACGGCCACCTGCTCGCCTTCTTGGACTCCTTCAAGGATGACGGCCTGTTCGTTGCTGCAAGGGCCTAGCAGGACTTTGCGTACCTCAAATCGGCCAGGTTCCGTTTCCACGTAGAGCACGCTGCTTTCACCCGCCATCAACACGGCATTGCGAGGCACCACCAGCGACCCACCATGTTCGGTGGGCTGGCGGACAAAGCCAAACTGCTCGGCCGGCACCAGCTCGATTCCACAGACGGGGCAAGCGCCCGGCGAGGATGCAATCACATGGGGGTGGCGGGGGCTGATCCATTTGCCGGCCAGATCCGGGTCGTATACCAACTCAAGCGCGTCCCCCGACGGCGTGATGGCCACTTCAATCGATGCCCGGGCGAAATCGCCAATTCGTAGCATGCCTCGATCGTTCGAGAAAACAACACGTACTCCCACCGTTCTAGTCTTGGGATTGACTACCGGATCGATGAACGCAACGCGTCCGATAAATTGTTTTCCAGGCAGCGACTGAACTTGGGCCGTTACTTTTTGGCCATAACGTATGACCGCGGCGTCTTCGGGAAAGAGTTCCAACATCAGCCAGATGGTCGACAAATCGGCCAGACGATAAATGGGTTGGCCCGTTTTGACATACTCGCCTTTTTCGGCCAGTTTCTCGATCACCGTACCGCTTTGGGGAGCACACAGATGCATCCGAAAAGCGGCTTTCCCGGATCGTTCCAGTTTTTCAAGCTGTGTGGGTGTCATGCCCAGTTCCAACAGTTTCTGCCGAGCCCCGTCGTACAAATTCTGTTGGGATTGGACCACGCGCGTGAGGGACGTCCCATTGCTTTGGCGGAGCATTTTTCGGCTTTCGATCAGTTCCACTTCAGCCGAGTAGATTTCGGGAGAATAGAGCAAGGCCAAATGGTCGCCTTCCTTGACGACGACTCCCGTGTAGTCGGCGTAGAGTCCATCGATACGTCCATCGACATAGGCCGAGATGGTCGTCAGTGTCCCTTCATCGTAGCTGATTTCGCCAATGGTCCGGATCTTGCGAACCAGGGGTACCGATTTCACGGTCACGGTTTGGATGCCGGCCACACGTCGCGACGCCGAGCTGACTTCGATCGAGGTACCATCGCCACCGCCACCCGACGTGGAAGCCACCAATTCCATCGCGCAAACCGGACAACGGCCAGGTTCCGTCTGGGGCGGTGTGCACATCATGGGACAGATGTAGCGAGTATTGCTGTCCGCGGCGACCGTATGGACCGCCGGGCCGCCATCGCCACCGCCCGCAGAAATCCAGCCAGCCCGTTGGGCAACGCCCAGGCCGACGATGACCAAAGTCCCCGCAGCCAGAATCGATAGCGGCCCGGCGACCAGGCTGACCCACCAGGGACGAAACTCGATCGCGGCCTGGGGGGCCGTGGCTTGTTGAGCCTCGACTTGCTGGGCTTCTACTTGCTGGACCGCGGCAGGATTTGCCGTTTCGGCCAGGTTCTCTTGGGGCCTGTTCCGGGTTTCGTCCCGAGGCTCGCAGGGCGGTTTTTCTGGAATGTCACGAATCGGTTCCTTGGGCATATTGTTTCCCTCTCTTAACGGTTTGGTGTCAAAATTGACATTCACTTGCATACTGAACTTTGAACCCTGAATCCCGATCCCCCATCGGCTAAAGGAGATGCCGTGAGTCGGTTGTCCCTTAACGGTCCAGCTTGGCCAGGATCATGGTTGGGTTACTTTTTACCTGGTCGACACAGCCTTCACAGCAGACAAACAGTGGCTGGTCATTGACCAATAGCTTGATGGGACCTCCCATCGAGTCGAGAGGTTCTCCCGTAATCGGGCAAGTTTTCTGACTGGCAATCAAGGGGCGGTCTTCAGGGGTCGTGGCCACTCGGCGTACCGAGGCGACTTTGCGTAATTCGTCCGCCGGTGGGGTCGAGGCCGCCGGTTGGGTCGGCGCAAAGGTTTGCACGAAATGCGCCCTCGGCTCATCCCGGGACGGCAAGCCGTACAGTTCAAACGTTGCCTGCATGTCTCCTTCGCGCAATCGGGTGGCATCGACACGCAGTGACAGAAAAGATTGGTCTTGCCCGTCGGAGGATTCTCGCAGTGTGTAATGGTAGGTTTTTAAGATGCCACGAATCTTCATCGAAACTTCTCCTCGAACTCCGCGTACCGGCAGTGGCTGGCCGGTTGTCGTGTAAAGATAGACGCGAATTTCTTTTGGTGCGAAAACGACTTCCACCTGGTGCTGTTGCAGCTTCGACAATATTCCGCCGTGTAGTCCCATTTGGGGGGGCAGTGGTGGGAACTCCGACGCCCCCTGGGGTTGCTGCATGGAGGAAAGCATGTTTTGCATTGAGCCCTCGTTCATGGAAGCACCGGCGCTGTTCGCCATGGTGTTCGCGTCGGAATACGAGTCGGCTCCGGTGGAGCAGCCACCACTTGAGCAGCCACCGCCACCACAGGCTGCCAAGGCGTAGGATCCTGGTGTCAGGGAGATTAGTGGTAAAGCCAGTGACAAGGCGAACCCAAGCGCTCGCTTCCAGATAGCGGGCTGTTTGCAGATCGCAGCCCACGAAAAAAGGCCGCCAGGTTTTCTTGATTGAGCGTACATCGGTATCTCCTTCTACAGCGTCCTGTGCTGTACTTTGGATGGATAGAAAGTCAAAGCGAGGCCAGGGACGGACCTTATCCGGCGAGTCCGGTGACCAGCGCGGGCAGGCTGGAACCATGCAGCGGAAATGCCTCCCCAATCGCCGTGCAAACCGCGCTGTGAGGGATCGCATTTTTATTGGGTTGATGGGGTAAGCGGATTTGCGCGCGTAAAGCGCGGATCAACCGTAGCAGGTCGCCGCCATAGGAAATCACCTGCTCGACACCAGCCAGTTTTTGCCAGTCTTGCAGGTAACGCAAGTGTTGGGCCGTGTAGACCCACACCCGACGTTGGGAATTGGAAAGACGCAGCTTGGAACTGATCAGCCAGCCACTTTCACCTGGCATCGCTTCGTTGATCAACACCAGCCCACGAGGTAGTCGCGCTGCCTTGGTTGCAACTTCGGTGGCGGTTTCCGCACGCGTCACTACAAATCCTTCTTCTTCAAGGACCCGGCTCAGGCTGGCGTAGACTTCATCACGAAATTCCACGATCAAGATGTGGCGCGAAAATTGCAAACGGGCTTTGCTCGAGCAGGCAGATGCTTGACGTTTCGAACGGTGTGCCACCGAGCGGACATAGGTGCCATAAGACTTAAAGATATTGGTATTTGCGAACATGGTAAGGCTCTTCTCCGTGCCGTATTCCATACAGCAGCAAGGGATAAACTGTTAGCGATGGCAGTCGCGTGGTTATCGTGCAATCGTTCCCATTTTGCTCCAGCATACCGGGCCTGAGCCAGCGACCCTGGTCCGATCTGGCCAACGACCTGGTAAGGGAAGGTTGGCAAGTACGAAGCATTGGTTTGCCACGATCCGTGGCGAGCTGTCAGACGCGGAAACCGATCGCGAAGTGCATGCACGAAGCCGCACACTACATAACGGTGAAAAGAGAGATGCGTTTGCGGCGCTCAGGGCGCGGCATCCCCTAAGAAGAGAAAGTCAACACGTAAAGCGTGACAAGGCGATGCATCGATCGAGGGCGGAGACCGAAATCAACTGTTGGAACTGGTTTAGTTCGATGGGCGAGAAACTGCCCAGTGCGGCGTAGCCGGCCGCGGCCGTAGGAGCCACAAGACCCCAGGAAATCTGTTCATGCGAACTGGAAGATGCCGGCTGCGGTGTCTGCGGAGGTTGTGGGCTGTCTTTTCGCGAACATCCGCAATGGCAGTCCGGGCCGCATTGGCTGGCTTCCGACGAATTGCAGCACGAGGGAGTCTGAACTTTTTGCTTGGCTCCACAGCAGCTTTCGCTGCGGGTAGCGCTCTGGCAGCAGCAGGCAGGAGTGGATTGGCGAGAACTTGTTTGGGAGCTGCCAGGGCCGCATTGGCATTGAGCCAGTTCGGCCCAAGGGAACAGTAGCATCCCAACTGCCAGCCACGCACTGGTGCGGGCGAAAGTCAAGGGCAGTCGGGTTGCTGGCATGGGAAGTCCTTACGAATGTAACTAAAGCTATGGTTAGCTTCGGATCGTGTGCACTGAAAACTTTACTTCAAAATGTCAAGACAACGGCGAGCTTGCCAGGCAGCGCATGAATTACCGCGAAGCCTTATCCAGGATTTGACTCGTACTGTCAAGTCCAATGCCGCTGCCGTCAAGCGTCGATTCAGACAATGCCAGCCCTTCCAGGGTTGGGGACGTATTATGCATTCCCACATTCCCATAACACTTCGCCACGGGAGTGGGGCAGCCGCTGTAGGTGGTGTAAGGCAATGGAGGACGAGGGCAATACTGATAACGTACGCAACAACACGGGTCGTCGTAGGCGTGGTAAGCTGTGGCACAGCCTCCAGCGAGCAGCCCTCCGATGGACACAACGAGCGCCAAGGGTAGATTTTTCCGAAGCGTGTTTAATAACATGGGTCGTACCAGTATTCAAGGCAGGCGGGGGGATGGTTTAGGGGGGCTTGGATCAAGGCATTGGGATCGCGGGTTCGGCCCCACTGGGCAGGGTTTCGTTGGTCTGGGGCACTTCGGGCAGGGTAGGGGGGAGGGGCACCACTTCGCCCGCTCCACCCAGTTCGACCGCACCCACGGCTCGGGCCAACGATGCGAGGCTCTGGCGTAGTCCGGCTTCGAGCCGCTGGGCGGTGATTTCAAAACGGAGTAATTCTCGCCAGTTGTCGATCATCTGCAGGAAGTCGACCTTGCCGACCTGGTAGGCCGAGATCGATTGGTCGAGGGCTTGCTGGGCTTTAGGGATGATGTCTTCACGGAACAGTTGCAACAGCTCCTGTTGGCTGGTTGCCTGGGCGAACAGGTCTTTCACATCACCCTGAGTTTTATCCTTGAGGGAATCGTATTTCCGGGCGGACGACACCGCTTTGGCTTCCGCTTCACGGACTCCGGCCCGGAGCCGTTTGCGATAAATGGGCACATTGATGCTTGCACCGATCAGGACCGCATCGCGGCCATTGGCGATTGCGCTCAAACCGTTGGTACTGGTGTCTACCCAGGTGGCACCCAGGGTCAAATCGGGATAGTAATTCAGCCTCGCCAGTTCGACCGACCTCTGGTCGCGGGCGATGGCGGCCAGCGCTTCCTGCAATTCAGGCCTGTCGGCAATAGCCCTACGGTAGAGGTTCGCCAGGCTTTCGGGTAACTCCTCGGGGGGCAGTTGGTCCATGGCCCGAACTTGCGTATCGGGCGATAGGTGAAGCTGTTCGGCAAGGCGAGCTTGCGTGCTCTGGAGTTGCTGACGCAACTTGACCAGGTCGGTTTCCAGTTGCGAGACGGCCACTTGAACATTCAGCAAGTCTTGCTGGGTCACCTTGCGCTCGACTCGATACTTTCGGTCGACGACCGTTTCGATCAGTTCCAGTTGCTTTTTGTCCTCTTCGGTAATACGGGTCGCCTGCTGGATATAATAGAGTTCATAATAGGCGCGTTTTACTTTTTCAACCACGGCCAACTCGACCGATGCGAGCTGGGCCCGGGCCACTTCCACTTGTTGTTCGGCTACCGCAGCACGGGTTGCCAGCTTGCCATGCCAGGGGAGTTTTTGGCTCGCTAGCAGAGAAAGATCCTGTTGACCCGCCGCGGTTTGGACCGGTTCCGCGGCGACGGTGGTCGCTACGGTGGGGTCTTGCAGGCTGGCTGCTTGCGGCACCCGCTGGGCGAGCGACTCGATTTCCATGCGGGCCGCCTGAATGGCCGGGTTTTGCTCTAGCGCATAGCCGATGTACTGCTCGACCGGATGAGCCCCTGCCAGTTCCTCAAGCACCGGATCGAGAGCTGCTTCCACCGGTTCGGCCGAACGCATCGAGCGAGAAATGGAACGGGCCAACTCGCTATAGTCACGAGTTTCGATCTGGTGAGGTGCCCGGCAACCTGGGGCGAGGCTTGCGGCACCTACCGCTAGCAGCAGCAGAGTGCGTAGGGTTTGGAAGCTCATGCTGAGAGAATCCTTTCTCTCGCGAAGCCCTGCGATGCTGGCAGAATCGGGCTTGCGCTGAAGTCTTGTTGAATCGTATA
>JAJRWS010000310.1 GCA_024276705.1 Planctomycetota bacterium
GCGAATATGTTTACTACGCGACCAGCGAGGCGACCGAGTCGCAGCCGTCACTTGAAGTCGAACAGCCGCTCGACGTGGTCCTTACCCGTTTCGACGCGACCTCGACGGGCCAGCTTCGGGTCACCTACAACGTGCTGAACGAAGCGCCCGAAGAGCTTTATGTCGACCTCTACCAGGTGGCGGAAGGGGATACGCCCGACGAGGCGACCTGGCGTGGCATGCGTGAGATCACCGATCCCGGGCAACTCGAGCCGGGTCTGCGGCACCAGTTCGAATTCGACGCAACGGTCGATACCGGCTTGGACGACTATCGGCTCCTCGCCCGTCTTCGGCCGGTCTCCTCCGACCCGGGCGCGGAAGAGTCGAATCCGGACAACAACGAAGCCCTCTTCGCGGGGGGCGCCTTCCTCTCCAGTAGCACGATCCAAGTGCATGGAACCGAAGGGGACGACACGATCCGCGTGACCACCTCGAGCGGCCAGTTCACGGTAAGCACTACGTTTGGCGGCGACTACACGATCCAGGCTTCCAACGACTCCGCCCAGGTCTATGTGCGGGCCCATGGCGGGGCGGATTCAGTCTCGATGGGAGCAGCGGTATTGGGCCAGGTGGTCGTTCGCGGCGGCCCAGGTGGCGACACGCTCTCGGGGGGCATGGGTGGGGGCTTTAGCTATGTCTTTGGCGGCGAGGGGGATGACCGGCTTCTTGCCCAGGCCTCCAGCATAGCTTCCGCGTCGCAGGTTCTTTTTGAGGGGGCCGGGGACGACACGTTCGTCTTTGGCGGCGGCAACTTGCAAGCCGTTTCAATCTATCCTGAGGGCGATAGCCTGCCGGCCGGCAACGACACGCTCGACTTCAGCGGCATGGACGAAGGGGTCGACGTGTCGCTCGCGGTCACCGACAACGCCCAGCCGGTCAACAATCTGCTCAGCCTCTATTTGACGGGCCCCGGCAACAATATGCCGGCCTACCCTGGCCCGGTGAACATCGAAAACGTCATCGGCACCCCCCACGCCGACACGATCACCGGCAACGCGCTCGACAATCGTCTGGAAGGAGGAGATGGCGAAGACACGATCTTCGGCCGTGCTGGCGACGATCAAATCGAAGGCGGAGATGGCAACGACCCACTGCTGGCTGGTGAAGAGGGTGTTGACTTCGTCTTTGGCGGCTTAGGAGACGATACAATCCGTGGTGGTGATGGCGTGGATGTTGTAGCTGGAGGAGCGGGAGACGACATCTACCTGGTCGACCAGATCGAATCTTATCTCGATGACGAGCTGTTTGACTACGATGAGCAACTGGAAATTGAGGATCTAAGCGGCAATAAGAATCAACCGCCAACCATAACACCGATAGCAGAAATACAAACCGATCCGGGATCGATGGTCACTTTCACCCTCGAGGCCATCGATCCTGGCTCTGGCCAGAGTGTCATGTTCACGCCAGTGGGTGCTTTGCCACCTGGCGCTAGCCTCTCCACGGGAGGCACATTTCTGTGGACGCCGTCTGCTAGTCAAGCTGGCCAGAAATATACGATTTCGGTCGAAGCTCGTGACAACGGAGTTCCCCAGTTAAAAGATACGGCCAGTTTTCTGATTGCCGTGGAAAGTTCCGTGCCAGCAACTCCCGAGATAATAGACACCCATACAGACCGTTTCCTATTAGCGAGCAACCTACGTATCCGCCATGCGGACAATGTTGATGGGTATCATGTGAATCGCCGGGAAGTGGGCGGCGTCTGGCAAGCGTTGCCGGACTACGTGCCCTCCTTCATCCCACCCAACGGGATTGTGACCTATTTTGATGACGGCCTGCTGCCTCTCACCGATTACGAGTATCAATTTTCGGCCTTCAGCAGTGCAGGCTCCTCGCCATTGACGGGCCCCATTGCAATGACGACTGTTTTCGCGGAAGTTGTGCCTCTTACGGTGGAAACCACCAATTCCGCGAACGGCACCACGGTATCGATCGATCTAAGCTGGCAATTCGATAATTCCGACTACAGCCAGTTGCCCCTTGGTGATTTGATAAGATGGCGGTTAGAACGGGTTGCTCCAAACGACAATAGCTGGCAACTGATTGGCGAGTATCCGTATTCGCAGCGGAGCGTGCAGTTGACCAATCAGCCTCAAGGAGAAGTATCGTTCTTCCGATTGTCTCCCGTTTCCAGCGATGCCGATGCCCAGTCGCCCTGGCTCACCGGCTACTCCCTGGGCTACTCGGCAGCGCCCCAGGGCGATACGATGACAGGTCTCGCTTCGGGGGACTATCTGGTGACGGCAATCCCCGTCAATGCAGCGTTGACCACCGGCACGGGATTTGAGTATTGGCTCAACGCGGAGAGCAACACACCGGTGGATAATGCCTATTCGGCATTCGCATCCTCCATCAATATCTGGGAACAGGGGCTCCGCCTGGATTCTTGCGAGCTTTGGTTTGATTTTGGCACCCCTGGAACCCCTACGCTTTGGAATCGCGAAGGGCCAGATTTGATGGTCTATGGCAGTTTCACGGAATTCGACATCGATAGTATTGACAATAACGGCAATGAAGATGGCGGCACCTTCGTGGGCAACATGGGGCAGCAACTTTACTACACCGACGATCCGGGCGCGGACTCGAATAGTCAAACCGGTTCCTTGCGGCCCAATTGGCTTCTGGACCTGAGTGATTTGGGCGTTCCGGAGGGTGATTCGGTCGATACGCTCTACGCCCGCGGCAGCGGCGATTTGTTCGGTTTGGGGGTCATCTCCACTCCGGCACGCGCCATGACCGATCTGTTTGCAACGGGAGTGGCGGATGCCGACGAAGCGACTGAAGCTTTACTGATACCCGTGAATGACAATTTCGATGAAGGAAACACCCTTTCCACGGGCCAACGGCTACCCGATAATGATCAGGATTCTCAAGCGAACCGCAATGACCCGCAGCTTTATCCGCTGCAACTAAGTTTGTTGAGCGCGAATTTTCCGTTCTCGAGTACCTTTGAAGAATTAAGCGATATCCAGTGGAAGATCGAGTTTCCGGACAACATCCGTGTCTGGAGAAACGATCCATTTGGAGTTCCTGCCGGAAATGCCGTCGCGGAAGTCCATAGCGGACAGCCGGTTTCCGGTTTGAGCTTCTCGGACTATTTTTATGGAGATGTCGATCTCTCAAGCACCATGGAGGAGGTCCATTTACCACTGCTTATCGAAGGCATCACTCCGACCGCAGTCGATGAGACGATTGTGTTGAAGGCAACCTGGCTGTTGCCAGCGGGGAACGCTGCCTACAGTATTACTGAGGATACCATTCGGCTCAAGGTGATCCAGCCGAACTTGATCATCGACTCGAACAACGATGGGAATCTTGATGCGCAAGACGACGCGATCGAAGCCGATAGAGATTTACCTGGTAAGTGGATTCAACTGAACAACCGCGATTACGATGAGGATGGCGTGCCATCGTTTGCCGATGGGCTAACACGAAGTGCTACCCAACCAAGTATTGAGCAAGTCGATTCGGGCATTGCGGCAGATTTCCCCTACGCAATGTTGCAACTGACTTTGCCAGAGGAACTGGATGTCGACACGACTACGATTCAATTCTCTGGCGTTGAGGGGGCCTCTGATATTGAAATGGTCGATGGCGAGTATGTGAATCTAGGCGCCCAAGGCGTACGCTTATGGAGTAAGGGATTTGACAATGCGTTTAATGTGCAAGGTTCTCAATTCCGAGTCAATCGAGATGACCAAATTGCAATATTGACTGCCGATTTTAAGATAGGATCGTGGGTTGCGGGAGCACGGAAGTTTCTGGCGAAAGAAGACTTAGGGTTCAGCAATGAAAATCGCACCATCACGCTCTACTTGGAGGGCTCGAAAAGCACTCTGCTGGGCGAATCGGTGGAAATTGAGGTTGCCGTCGACCCGCGGGGAGGCATTCAGGATGAATCAGGATTCTTCCAGCATTCCGAATTAAGGCCTTGGCGGGGTGTTTTCACTGATATAGTGCGGGCTACGGTCATCGACGTCGACGTCGATTTCGGGGATCCGGTGACCGGCATTATTGCCGAGGACACTTTAAGCGACCAGCGCGAGGAGCAGATCCAATACGCTCCGCTTGTCCCCATCAACGACGGCAATGCGGATTTTGTTCAGTACGTTGTCGGAGGAACGCCTTCGGTAAACATCGATTATTTTAACAACGATCCGGAGCAACCGATTCTGGATCTGTTCGACGGCTATGATTCCTTGGCGATCACCCCTGGGCAAGCCGCGGCAAATGCCAGTGCGCGCTTCACGCCCATGCAGATCAAATTCTCTGAGAAGATCGATATCGAAAACGCAAAAGTGCGTTTGTTGTTTGATAGTGCACCGACCGGAATCTCGCAAACAGGGCAGTTGGTGCCTTACCCGGGGACGATGCGCATCTGGCTTAAAAATGGCGACCAGCTCCGTGATGCGGGCTGGGTTTCCGTGGGTGGCGATATCGTGGAAGCGGATATCTGGTATACGCCGGCCGATTTGGGAATCGATGCCGGTTCCAGGACGACCGTGTTGTATGTGGAAGGAATCAACAACAGCAAAGCGGGCAATGCCGTACGAGTGGAAGTCGACCCGGAGGGCAATGCCCAGTTCGACTCCGATGGAAAACGAACCAGCGGGTTTGTGGCCAATGATGTCGTTAAGGCGAATGTTGGGAAATATGTGATTACCGGAGTTGCTGAGTATTCAGCAGGCCCATTTGGATTATTGAGGGCACCTCTACGCCATGCCCAAGTACAGCTTGCTACGAACACCGGAGGAGGCACACTTTATCCAACCTACTCGAATGAAAAGGGAGAGTTTGTCATACACTTTGATTCTCCTCCGGACCTAGGAACCTTTGCACGAATTATTGCTGCAACTACATCCAATCCAGATGCTGATCCAACGACCTTAGTCCAACGCACAGTTTCTGTCATGCAATCAGGAACATCGAATCCCACTCTTGGTAATGATGGCCTGCCTTACTGGTGGAAGCTGAAAGAACTCGATCCAGAAGGGGGGCCTAATTCTATACAGCCTGCGATCTTTGTCGACGCTACCGGGAAAAATGCCATAGGGGCTGATTCACTAAATTCGCTGCGTGGAAAAGCGTTTTCCGCTTTTGATGCATTAGTCACTGCTGCAATGGTTCATGAACAATTGCCCGCCGCTACCTCGGGCAATGCAATTATCGTCTATCCGTATACGCGTCGCGCTGGCGCAGGGTCTTTCACCCAACCGAGTGGTCTACTAACTTCTTCTCGCATTTATCTTCATTATAGAGATTCTATTAATTGGGATACCATATTGCACGAATATGGACATCTCCTAGCAGATGCAGAAGGGTTTTTCAATACAGCTGTTGGTAAGCACGAATTAGGTGTGAATACTCGTTTCAACAAATTTTTTGCGAGCTCGGCACTCAGGCTGGCATTCTCGGAGGGCTGGGCCAACTTCTTTAGTCAACTCGCACAGCAAGAGGGTTATATCCCCGCCGAATTTTCTCCAGGTATCGATAAAGCAGGTGATGGAGAATACCAAGGTTATTCAATTGATGCTATTCCCGATTCGCCTGGCCTGGTGCTAAACGGTACTGGTGAAGACGAGGAAATGACAATTACACGCATACTGTGGGATTTGTACGACACAGAAAATGAGCTGGGAGACAGCGTTTCGTGGGGCCGCGATCTTACGTACCAAATCGTTAGGGATCTCGGAAGCACTGCCACACTTGGAGCACTCTGGCAAAAACTGCAAACCATTGCTGGAGGTTCTGCAAACATCGAAAATATTTACGCTAATATTTTTGTTCTCGCGGAAGCTGCCCCAGTGACCGTGGGTATTATGCAGAACGGGATCTTTGCCTCTTCAGTTGTAGTTGGTGGATCTGCCCCAACATTTGTTTGGCAACGGCCACGTGGTTTATACGACGGACAAAATGCTTTAGGGGATGTATTTGATATATACGAAGTAGAGATTCGCGAAGTTGGCAATACTAACCTGTCATTTCAGTACTCTGTGGCCCCTGTTGCTGGCGGTCAACCAGAAGAATGGAATTGGACGATGGCGTCACTCAACTGGGGAATTTTAAGGGCTATCCCCGGGCAATACGAGTGGCGAATCCGTGGCAAATGGTCAAAAGCAGGCAATGCCGGCTATGTTAGTCCATGGGTGAATTTCTCTGTCCAGTAGGCTTTAACATGGGCGTACACATATGAGTCAATCAGGAATGTCTCTCATTTTATTCGCTTGCAGCCTAGTCGGATGTGGTCCTTCAAATGTTCCGCCGACTACCGTATTGTCATTGCATACAGCCCCCTATCTAAGGTCTCTCGCAATATCACCAGACAATCAATACGTTGCAGCGATTACCAACAGACGGGAATTTCCTCGATTATTTCCCGATATTGTTGTTTTGAATGTGGCTTCTGGAGAGAAAGTTTTTGAAAAAATCACAGAAGGCTTGATGGTGCCTACCGATTTGGTCTTCACGAGAGACTCAGAGACGTTGATTATTTCTTATGGAATGCCACGACCTGTGTATTCAAAGCACGACCATAGCGTACGTCATGACATGCATGGATATGGCAAGCAGGGCCGTCTCGCTTTCTACCATCTGGACCATGCCACCGAGGAAAAAATGACTCTACCTTGTGGTGCCTATGAAATTGCAATTTCTCCAGACGGTAAAATTCTTGTCATTGCTGGGGCCGACCAAAAAAGCGTCATTCGCTTGTTCTTTTTCAATATGGAAACACGAATCTTTCTGTCTGAAATGACCCTCGAGGGTTTATTCCCTGCTGTTGGATTTACAAAGGACATGCAATGTCAGACTCTTGCTTTTTCCCCTGATGGAAAATGGATAGGAGTAGCACAAGATGCCTGGAATTACGGTCTGACCCCTGGTCCTGAACGGATAAGAAGCACTCGAATTACATTGATCGATACCAAAACTTTTCAAGCCCAAGCCTCCTGGGCACTGCCACACGGTGCGGTTGGTTATTTTGATTTTGGGAGGCAAATTGGACAAATTGGTTTTATCGCGAGAGGCTATGGTCTTGGGACAGCTTTTTTCGACTCAGCAGAGCCGCAAAAACTTATCGAACAACCGGGTCCAATTAGGCAAGATATTGGCTACTTCGCTTTCATGAAGAATCCAAATAAAATTATCGGTTGTCGGTTGAGGGAATCGCGTGATCTCTTTCACCTTATGGAAGTCAATCTCAAAACGAAAGCGGTAGAACGCGTTTATTCTAATAGTTCATACAGAAGTATTAACGGCTGTTTTGCAATCTCACATGACCGTAGTCTGGTAGCGGTTGGTGATAGAGACCGTCAAATCACCATTTGGAAGCTAAAAGAATAGACAAAAATAGATGCGGGTAGGTGCGGTGCGGGTAGGGCTTATAATGTTCAATGGTTCTACAGTGATGTTCTTTCTTTTACCGTTACCGCCCCATAGCTTGATATGAGTACAGATAACAAAGACGAATCCCGACCAACCCTCGATAAGCTACAGGCTCGCATAGTCAGTGGCCTGTCGCATTTGTGGCGATCGTTTCTGAGTTTACTGAAAACCGCCCTGTTCTTTGGGCTGATCATCTATGTTTCTTATCGGGCGGTCCTGCATTGGCGGGAGCAAAGAAGGTATTTGGAGTTCATATGGCATTTTCCGGAGGGAAGCCCTCCAAGAAGGCCTGGAAAAAGGCATGATAAAAGGCAGGGAAGAAGGTCTTGAAAAGGGCCATGTTATCGGCACCATCGCTACACTCCAGGGCATCGTTGGTGAACCCGTGGTGGATTCCGTTGAATTAAAAAGCTCGATATTGATGAGCTGAACCGCATGTGTGCCGATTTGCAACAGCGTCTCCGATCCCGAGGCAACAGCTAAGTACCGGAAGGCGATGGACATCCCCAGCAGCCGCCAACGCCGCGACTGGTCGAAGCAAGGCAAAGATTGAATAGAATCTTAGTGGACCCGCTGTCCTACCTGGGCGCCGTCGTCGGGCGATAGCAAGAAGACCTCCTCGCCTCCCGGGCCGCTAGCCACGACCATGCCTTCGCTGAGGCCAAATTTCATTTTACGAGGAGCCAGATTGGCGACGCAGACGATCCGCCGACCGACCAGTTTTTCTGGCTCGTAGGCCGCCTTGATGCCGGCGAAGACCTGCCTGGTTTGGCCACCGCCCAAACTCAGTTGCAGCTTAAGCAGTTTGCGCGCATCGGGCACCTGCTCGGCCGAAATCACCCGGGCCACCCGCAAATCAACTTTGAGAAAATCGTCAAAGGTGCATTCGGGGGTCAGCGGCTCGGCCGCTAGCGGCGCACCGCTATCTTGCCATGGATCTTCAATCACCGCGGGCTTCTCGGACAATTCGCTTTCTGCTTCGGACACATCGGTTGTCTGTTTCGCGGCGACTTTGGGGTTGCTGGGATTGCTCGGTTTACTGGCTTCCATCATGGCATGAAGATCCTTGGTTTCGACACGGCGTAACATATGTTTGAACGGCTGGACCAGAGTGCCCAGCAAAGGCGTTTGGGCCTGATCCCAATGGTTGATCGGCTCACCGAGCAGAGCCTCAGTCTGGGTCGCCAGTCGGGGCAGCACCGGAGCCAGATAAATGGCAATCTGCCGGAACAGGTTCAGGGCGACGGTGCAAATATCTTGCAATTCGGCGGCCCGGCTGGCATCCTTGCGTAATTCCCAAGGCCGATTTTCCTCGACATACGGATTGGCCCGATCGGCCAACTCCATCACCAGGCGCATGGCCCGACTGGTATCGCCATTCTCGTACGCCTCGGCAATCGGACCACCCGCAGCCGCTCCCGCGGCAAACAGGCCGCCGTCGTCGGGGTACTCAGCGGCAAGGCCTGTCTGCTGAACAAATTTTGCCGAGCGACTGGCCAGATTCACCACCTTGCCCACCAGGTCGGAGTTGACCTTGGTGGTGAATTCAGCCAATGCCAAATCGATATCGTCGACTCGAGAGGAGAGTTTCGATGCGTAGAAATAACGCAAATAGGACGGGTCGAGATGGTCCAGGTAGGTTCGCCCGGAAACCATGGTCCCCTTGCTCTTGGCCATCTTCTCACCGTCGACCGTCAGGAACCCATGGATATGCACTTTGGTTGGCAGGTTGTATCCGGCCACTTTCAGCATGCCAGGCCAAAAGAGTGTGTGGAAATAGGTAATGTCCTTGCCAATGAAGTGGTGGATTTCGCAGTCGGGCGAATTCCACCAGTCTTCGAGTTGCTGGCCATGCTGGTCACACCACTGGCGGGTCGAGGCAATATAACCAATCGGCGCATCGAACCAGACATACCAGTAGTTAC
>JAJRWS010000311.1 GCA_024276705.1 Planctomycetota bacterium
AACGGGTATCCACTTCGATCAAGTAACCCCAATATGTAGTTTTCAACTGGGCCATTCGTCTTGAGTCCCCAGTTAGTACGTGTCGTAAGGAGGTTAATTGTGACATCTGGTTTGGAATTTTGATATTAGGTTGCCAGGCTCCGTATTTTGAGACTGACGAGGGGGCTCACAACTCTATCACATTGATCACCTCCGTTGGACCATGCACCACATTTTACAAAACCACTACGGATTGTATCTGCTTGAGTAAAGTGGATACCCGTTACCTAAAAATTCATTTTCTCCATCATCCATTTCCATCGATTCCATATTTACTTTTTTTGAGTAGGGCTTCCTATGTTCCGTAAGAAAAAGTTGCTTCGCACCTTGAGACGTCGTTCCCAGTTTTCTCTCAATGGCCGTTCGCTACGTTACGAAACGCTGGAAGACCGTCTTGTATTGAGTGCCTCTGGGTTTGCTGGAAACGAAAGTGCCCCCGAACTGAATGATGGGGGGCCCGACGTGATCGTTCCGACTCAGGCTTTCTCGCCTCAGTCGGAAATCGCTTTTCAATTTAATGCGGTTGATATGGTGAGTGATTCCGGAGTTGGCGCGACGGACGCGTCGGATATCCGATTTACTCTTGATCCCGATTTGGGGACACGACTTAATGGTGCCACGCCTTCTGGGGCCCTTTTGAACTTGAACGACCAAGGGACGGCTGATGCGGCTGATGATCGGTGGGAATTTTCTTGGACGCCTGATGCCACTCAGGTCGGGACGTTTCGCTTGTTTTTGATCGCTACCGACGATGGAGGCACAAGCAATGTGCCGTTGTCGGATGTGTATGCGTTTAATCTCACGATTGACAATCGTCCGGCGATCGATCTGAACGGATCGGACCAAGGCGGTATCAATGCGGAGGCGGTTAGTTTTACGGAGGCCGACGACAGTACACCGGTCAGTATTGTGGATAGCGACTTGTTCATTTTTTCCAGCGATGGGTTGGTTGAGTCTGCGACGGTGCAAATCGTCGCTCCTCAGGCAGATGGCTTAGAGTCGCTTGGCATTACCGCTGGGGCTTCGCTAGTCGTCGACGAGTCAACACCCGGTCAGTTGGTGATTACTGTTGCAGGGGGTGGGACTGCCGACAAGTCGGTCTTTGAAGACGCGCTGCGTACGCTCACTTATAACAATACTTCAGATGCTCCAGAAGCGACGCGTACCATCGACGTCACGATCAACGATGGCACTGCAACGAGCGCCATTGCGACCGCAACCGTAAACATTCAAGCTACGAACGATCGACCCACTCTTCAGTTCGCAGACAATCTGTCTGACGCGAAGGTTGGCGAGGAGTACGTGCTCGACTTGGTTGCGACGGATCCTGACGGTAGCGATCTGCTCGTATTCCGCATCACCAGCGGCCCAGCCGGCGCTGTGATCTCGCCGAACGGCTTGACTGATGAGAGCTCAGAAAACACGATTCAGATTGCTCCTGATGCAAACGGCCAGTATCGTGCCCAGATCCGTTGGACCCCTACTGCAGGTGAAGGAAACACAGGTTCGGCTTCCTTTACGGTAGTAGCGACCGACAACGGCGGTCTGGCAGATGTCGAGTTGTATGACATCGGCATTGAAAATCAGGCCCCCGTTGCGAATGACGATCCCACGCCACAAAGCGATCCGTTGGCCGTCGGTGAAGACGCTGGGGATACTGCCCTAGGCGACCTATTGGCGAACGACTTGGATGCGGATGGCGATTCGTTCACTGTGAATTCTGTTTCAGCGGGCGGGTCGACCTTCGCTGTCGGCGTGCCGTTTACGCATCCGACCAGCGGAGCAGCGATTTTGGTCGCTGCGAATGGTCAGGTCAATTACAACCCGAGCGGACAGTTCGAGTCGCTCGGCGTGGGCGAAACTGCCACTGACACGTTCGAATACACGATCATCGATCAGCATGGTAACGAAAGCGGACAAGCGACCGTGACCGTGACGATCAACGGCGCAAACGATGCGCCGACGGCAACAACCGTCGTCCCCGAATTTCGCATTAGCGAGGCAGCCGGCGCAACAGTACTCGATTTGGCGACGCTGCTGACTGCCGTCGATGATGTGGATGCGAACGACCTACTTACCGTTGCCTCGGCACCTAGCAACCCAGCGGCGGGTGGGGTTTTTGCTTTGAACAGTGGTGATTTGAGTTTTGACCCGAACAGTGAATTTGATGTTGCCAATGGTGCAGAAGAGATGGTCGATTTCATGGTGACGATCGAAGATATTGCGGGAGAGCAGATCACGATCCCCGCTCGCCTCATCATTGAAGGAGTCAATGACGCTCCCGTGGCGGCAGATGACCCTAATTTCAGTGGCGACGAGGATACTTTTCTCTCTCAGCCGGCACGTAATCTCGGTGTCCTGGAAAACGACTCGGATGATGGCGGAAATGCTGCTTTAGTTGTCGGTGAGGTCAACGGTGATCCGAGCAATGTGGCGAGCACAGTTCTGCTGGATGATGGCAATGGCCGGGTAGCTGATTTGTTGGTTAGCCCCAACGGCACCTTCAATTTTGATCCCCGTGGCGACTTCGATTCCCTCGCAGCAGGGAGTTCGAGTCAGGTAACCTTCACCTATCGAGCGAAGGATACTGGAACAGAAAACAGTCTGAGCAACGAAGCGACGGTGACCATCACGATCAACGGTATCAACGATGCCCCCGTCGCTAACAATGTCGCCGTTGCTGCGGTTGAAGATGGTCCCTCGGTCGATGAAAACTTTGACGGGTCAGACGTCGACGAAGGTGAAACGGCGACGTTGACCTACGCAATCGTTTCGCAACCGACAGAAGGCTCGATCGTCAACAACAACGATGGTACTTTTACGTTTGACCCTGCGGACGATTTTCAAGATTTGGCCGAAGGAATGACTCGTGACGTGACGTTCAACTATTCGGCGACTGACGCCCAAACAGCCATCAGCGACGAAGCGATGATTACGGTGACTGTCACCGGCATCAACGATGCGCCTTTGATCGACCTCAACAACACCGACGGCTTAGCCAGCACATTGCCAACCGGCGATTTGCAATCGGTCAATGTGATTGCCGTCGAGCTTGATTTGTCGTCTGCGGATCTGAATGTCAGTCGCCTAAATTCGATCGACATCCCTTCGTTTGCTTCCGATGCGGACGGTGAGAACATTGGCTTTTCGCTTGCGGACAGTGATAACGGTGGCACTCCATTCCGTGATGCGAATCGCCCGATTTTGAATGCCTCGAACCAACTCGTCTGGATTCCCACGGCAGCAGATGTTGGGAGTGATTACATTATCCGCGTCCTGGCCCAAGACCAACCAACCCAGGGTGGGGCTTTGTCGGCTTCCTTTGATCTCGTCGTTTCGGTGAGCACTGGCAATCCGCAGGTCGATTCGGTAACGGATATTGATGTCTCGTTGGATGCCAGTGAAGTGACGATTCTTTTCAATGAAGCGATGGGGGCGTCCGCTTTTGTCGCGGGCAATTATTCGCTCGTGGCTGCTGATGGCACTCTGATCAATACGATGGTTCCGGTTCTTACCGCAACGGCGGTAACTGGCAATGCCGGAGTGGTGTTACAGCTGAACGACACGCTCGTTGACAGTATCGCAGCACCACTTGCTGGAGGTACCAAGCTGACACTAACGCTGGACTCGAGCATCGACGACCTTGATGGGAATACTCTGGAAGGGCCACTGGTATTTGAGATTGATTTGTTCGATAGTCAGGCAAGCTAACTGAATTGCTAGCAAAATTAGCGTTAAGCAGATTCGTCCAGAAGGGCAATTTGTTAAACTTTGCCGGTTAGGCCGCCGATAACGACAGAGACTACAGTGGCAATGCGCCGCTGCTCTGTCAGCAGGGGGGCGCACTTGCTAGCGTCGTTGTTGAGAAGCCAAATTCTGACAACGATCGAAGGTGTGCCAAAGTGGGCCGTTTTTTAGCTGCTACGAAGTTACCAACAACGCGCCATTGGACGGAACGTCGTCGTCGTGGTCTGATCGTTCCACGTTTTTTGTCTAAGGGTGCGATTTCTTTGGGCCTGGTTTGCGTGATCTTGTTGCTTGCGACACCTGCTCGAGCGCAGAATTCGCGGTTTGGATCGCGTGCAGGTTCCAATTTTTCTGCCGCGCCGAGTCCCTACGGAAAAATAAGCAAGCGACCGTATCGTCGTCGGCAAAAGCCTGTTCGTCAGCCTTCCGCGACGTCTGATTCCCAGTCGTCTGATTCCCAGCCGTCTGATTCCCAGCCGTCTAACTCGAAGCTCGATTTTCGTCTCGATGTTGACAGCACGCAAGCTTCGTTAGGTGAATCGCACGAGCTACTCAACAATAGCTCTGGCGGACACTACGTCGATCACCGTGTCAAAACGGGCAACATCGATCAGGACTGGTACGACAATCTGGACGGGATCGATCAAAGCGAAGTCGATCAGGCGAGTTTCGAGCAAGTCGCTTCCTGCGACGGCGGAGACGATTATTGTAATGGCGGTTGCGTAGAGCCTAGCTGTGGTTATGACGAAGAGGGCGAGCCTGGCTGCGGCTGCGACGATTATGCAGAGCCTAGTTGCGGCCTGCTTGAGGGCGACTGTACTACGTACGATTCCTATGGCAGCGTTTACGGTTCCTTGAGAGGCCACCGCGCGGCAACTTGGAGTGTTGGCTTTGAATGGAGTTTCGCGAAGCCACGTTACTCGGAAAACACCGCCTTCACAACGATGACAGGCGACGGAGCAAACAACAGCACATTCACCGACACCGAGTTTGACTACGATCTCAAGCTGACCCCCAGGATTTGGATCGAAGCCGCTAGGAGTGATAACTGGACTTGGCGGCTCGGTTACTGGCAATTTGATCATGCACCCGGCACGGCGAGTGCCTCGCCCAACGCGAATGGGTTTGGTGAAATCACTCATCCGTCGTTTGGCGACGTTGATATTTCCACGACCATTCCGACCGATACTTTTACCGTATCGGGTCGCTTGAACGCTTACACGATCGACTTGGAAGCTTTGAAGCAGGCTCGTCTTAGCGGCTGGCAGTTGGGAGTGGGTGGCGGCGTGCGCTATGCGTCGGTCGAACAGAATTACCTAGCCCAATTACGAAATACAGGAAATGTCCTTCGTGGGCAAATCGATTTTTCCCAGCAGCTAGAAGGTTTTGGCCCAACGCTATTTCTTTCTGCGCGGCGACCACTCACTCGGAGCATGAAACTTGTTTGCTCGGCGCGCGGCTCGTTGCTCTTCGGCGACGGAACATCGCGCATGGTTGCCGGCGAAGATCTCGATTTGGCCAATCCGTTCACCACGACGCGACTGACCAATCGTGACGATCTGCTACCCATTGGTGAGGCACGATTAGGTTTAGAATGGCTCACCCCCAAGAAACGCCGAGGATGGCAATGGATGTTGTCGACGGCGATGGAAGGCCAATTCTGGGGCAATGCGGGCAACGCCGCCAGCGAGACGGCCGATTTGGGTTTCTTCGGGTTTAATGTTGGGGCGGGATTCTTGCGTTAGGTTGATAATGCGGCTTTTCTGTAAGCGACTTTCCAATGCGAAGTTCTGTGGGTAGAATCGAAGCAGAGCCTTCGACCCTAGACGAGCGAGCAGACCCTTGGCTATTGTCAACTCGGACATTGAAACGGAATACCAATCGCGAATTGACGCGATGCTTCCGAAAGAGCGGGTCGCTAGGTCGCTAGCGATGTTTCAGTGGATGCGAGAAATGATAGGCAGGCAAGTTCGTCAGGAGGCCGCTGCAAATGGCGATCTTCCTTTGACTGACGAACAACTTAAGTGGCAATGTGCGTTACGCATGTACGGGGCAGAACCTGCGATCGTCGCGCTGATCGAGAGGAGACAGAAAGATGTTTCCTGTTGAAGTGTTCCGAGAGACGCTTCAAAAGCTGACGGCCATTCTGGAAGGTCATAAAATCCGTTTTCATCTCACAGGCGGGATATGTAGTGCTGCGTACGCCGAACCTCGGATGACCCAAGATATCGATCTTGTGGTCGACCCTGACCAGCTTGGTGCTGTTCTGGCCAGTTTCATCGGAGCCTTGGAATGCTCCGACTTTTTGTTTGACGAGACTTCACTGCGTTCAGCCGTTAGCGATGCGGGAATGTTTCAACTGCTTGACTCAAAAGAAGCTTTGAAGCTCGACGTTTATCCCCGAGAAATGATTCCGGGCGAGCTAGGTCGTTCTGGCACGCTCGAAGTTTTTGACGGTGTAGAGCTTCCCATTGTTTCCCGGTTCGACGCAGCCGCCTCGAAGCTCCTTTGGGTAAGCAAAGGAAGCCATAAGAGTCGGCGAGATCTTCGGCAACTTTTCAGGACGAGTGATCCTCCTATTCAAGAAGCAATTCGAGAGTTTGCCACAAGCCGCAATTTGCAAGCACTACTTGACGAAGTCCTGAACGAATCGAATGAGATCTGTTGAGGGGAATAAGGTGTCAGGAACCTTTTCCTCTGTCTCAGGGTGCGTTTCGCTATCGCTGCACGCACGCTACGGACTACGGACTCGGTTCGAAAGGGCAACGAAACGGGACGTAGTTCATTGGTTGGGTTAATCTTATTTCGCGCGTGACAAACGTCTTGCGTTTCGGCCTGTGGGGAGGGTGGGCTATGCCCAGACCGAAAAACGGGTGTAAATACACCTGCTACGGAGGGTGTTTTGAGTCAACTTTGCCAAAAGGGTGCGTCTTGGCCACAATAAGGGGTTGACGACTTGACACACACACACACACATAAAATTAGAGTATTAGTATTAACAAAGGAGGAGAGTGCGATGAATGAATTTCTTTTTCGGGTTTGTGGTGCGGTGGCGGTGCTGGTGCTTGGCGCGTGTTCCACGGCATGGGCTGCGCCGGTGACGTTTGGGTTTGAGGCGGAGATTGATCGTTTATCGGGAATACCGTTTGATTCGGGTATCAATTTTTCAGTCGGCGACATTATTTCAGGCCAATTCACGTTTGATCCATCAGCGGGTGATGGGACAACGCACTTTGTGGGAATACAGCCTCACAGTTTCGGATTGAATATAAATGGAGTTGCAGTGTCAGTGCCGACATTCAGCATTGAAGTGTTCAACGATACACCGATCCTAGATTTTCCGCCCACAAGTCAGGTCGATTCCATCAAACTTGGAGCTGGCGATTTGGCCCCATTGCAACCTGAATTGTTTCCGAATATCGACGCAACAGTATCCAATTTTAGAATGGAGTTCTTAGCTCCCACGTTTTCGCTTGATCAAGCAAGTATTCCTGGGTCAGCGGCTGTGTGGAACGAATTCGTTCTGCGTAGGCAACTTAGCGTGAGGTTTAGAAGTGGAAGTGGCGATGTTGTAGGATTTCATGCAACGGTGAGGCCATTCTTTGCTATTCCTGAGCCAACGCCTGGCCAATTGGTGTTTACGGCTTTCGTGTTATTCTTTGCGGCAAATCGACTTGTAAGAGATAAAGGGTATGGAAATGAAAACTTGGAAGTTTTGGAGAAATAGTTGTGGTTTAGTTGCTCCTAGTAAACGCCTGCGATTTGAGCAGCTAGAAGACAAACGACTGCTCGCTATCGTGTGGGCCAATGAATTTGACACGGGACTGAACGATCCTAGCTTTGACAATGAATATCTGGCTGACGAGGTTGTCGCGCGCTCCATAGTTAACCGCGCCATTGACGACTGGAATGCAGTTATCACGGATCAGGATTTTGATAACGACAACAATCCCGCGACCAACGATTTTCAGCTAAATGTGCTCGCAGATACCATCGGTGGACGAGGTGCAACCGGTGACTTTGACTTTACAACCGGTGGGGCCGGCCAAGCAGGTTGGACGGTAGGAGTGCCAATGGGAGCCACAATTACCATGGACGACAACGGCGGCGGCGGTATCTGTCCATTTTGCTGAAAAGGAATGGACGCATGGTCCGTGGGGCGTAGGCGGTTTGGTTGCGAACAGGCGCGATGTCATGGAGGTGCGCGGGGCACGGCGGCGGTTGCGGCTTGAAGTGTGGCGACTTCCGCCCGA
>JAJRWS010000312.1 GCA_024276705.1 Planctomycetota bacterium
ATGCTCGACATGGCCACCTATGCGGAATATGTCGAACCACTTTTCGGTGCCTGTGCCGACTTCCAGATTGAAGTGGGAAAGCGGCTGATCGACTTGGGGGTGGATGTTATCTGGGCCGGCGATGATTTCGGTAGCCAAAACGGCCTGCTTTTTTCCCCGAAAATGTTCGATCGGTTGCTCCGGCATCACTATGCCAGGATGAACGATGCTTTCAAAAAGGCCAATCCTCATATTATTCCCGCCCTCCATTGCGACGGGGCGGTCAGCAAGCTGCTGGGCCGTATTCACGATGTGGGCTACGAAGTATTTAACCCGGTTCAGCCCGGGGTACCCGGCCACGGACCGATGGAACTCAAGACCGGTTTTGGCGACCAGTTTATTTTCTGGGGCGCGATCGACCAGCAGGATCTGCTGCCCAATGGCAGCGACGAAGAGTTGGAGGCGGATATTCGCCAAAAAATCAAAATCCTGGGCGGCGGCCGTGGCTACATGATTTCACCGGCCCACATTATCCAGGCCGACGTTTCTCCCGGGCGGGTGGAGACTTTCTTGCGAATGTGCAAACGCTACGGGAATGATGCATCGCCCGGAACCGATCAGTAGGCAACAGGACGGTCTGCGACTTTTGCGCGGATCATCCACTGCATGTGATCGAACTTCTTCGACCAATCTGCCGGTTTGATGTGCTCTCCCATGATTTCGTCCGTCGAGGCGACACTTTGTGGGTTTCCCTCCTGGTAGCCAATGTAGAGCCCCTTGTATTTTGTCCCATGAGAATCGATGCCGACGTAGAACTTTCCCTTCACCTTGGTGGGTAAGGTGGGGATGGCGAGCCACTCTTTTTGCTGCGTGGCGAGGCTGTAGGGAAATGAGGTGCGGGTGATCACCTTCCGGTTCTCGTCGAGAATGTAAACGTCGCCGTTGACCGCTTCGCTGTCGTGTTGGCCGCCGAATTGTGAGGCGTAGAACTGGACCTGCCAGATATAGCATTCAATGTCCTTGGGGGTTTGAAACATGACCGTTTCCACGGCGCCCTGAATGTTCATATGGTCGTCCATCTTGCCGGTATCGTGCTTGAGGGTCAGGCTGCGTGCGGATCCAAGTATTGTTGCATCCCGAGCCGCTTCCGCCTGTTGAGCATTTTCGTTGCGGGCCGTGGCGTCGAGCAGAGTTTCGGCTTTCCCTTTCGGTGCTTTGGTGACGTATGCCCGGATCATCCAGTCCCCTTGCAGGTCGCTGCTCTTCTTTTCCGGCTTCCCGGGGATCGCCACCATCGAATGGGTCGGTGTCGAATCCTCGTCAATTCCTACGTAGACTCCCTTGGTGCGGGTTGGATTGAAAAAGGCGGCCACATGAAACGCGCCCTGGACTTCGACCGGTTCGATGGCGAAGCGCACCCACTTTTCCTTGCCGCGCTTGAAAAGGGAATATGGTTTTTTCGTTTCGCGAGTCTTCAGCATGTCATCGCTGGCAATGGTGATCGAGAAATCCTCGTTCGGAGATCGGGAGGTCCCATAGCGTGACCCATGGATGGCCACAGCCTTGACAACCCAGGTTTCGTCATCGGGACACTCGAACCGGATGGCATGTCCCGCGCCGGTCATGCTCCGTTTTCCGTCCTGGTGGCCATCGTCGTGTTTCAAGCAGATATTTTCTCACAAGGCAACCGAAGTTACAAAAATTACGAGTAGAAATGAGGCTTTGCGGATGGTTGTTCGTTTTAACATGGAATCACCTGCTTGGTGGGTTGCGGGCAGTTTGCTATTTGGGGGTTACCGCTTCTAGTGGTTCTCAATTACTCCATGGTTCATTGGGGGAATAGTCGGTTACGTCCCAGGGAACATTGGAGGCCGCTGCTGCCTCCTGCGTGCCAATTCTTTTGGCTGTGCCAACGCCGTCAGTGGCCAGATCCCATTGCCGGTACGGGATGGTCGCCACGGGAGTCGTACTGCGGATTTGTGCGGCCTGAAGTCTTTCGATCGTATCGGTCAGAGTTTTCAATTGGCGCTCATTTGCTGCCTGCATCTGATAGAATCGCATGCCCAGATGGATGACTGCGCCGAGTAACACTACGAGCAGAATGGCTTGAATGCGTGACAGCATGATCCGGGCTCCCAGGGTGATCTTGCGGCACGCCTGACGGTTTTGTTCAAAGTCGCCAAACCGCTGCCGGGCGTTGCGACGGGCGTCGTCTGGTGACATCCCGGCAGCCATGTTGTCGAGAAAACGCATTTCCAGATGGAATTCGAGCTCTTCGTGAATCTCCGCCTCAAGCTCCGGCAGGGGACGCAGGTCGAGCGTAGGGAGGTGTTCTCGCATGGTTTGCAGAAGGTCCATCTCTAACCCTCCGCCACGGCGATACCCATGACACCCGCAACCGCGTCGACAAAACGGCCCCACCTCTCCGACTCGACCTTAAGACGGCGGCGGCCGGCCGCCGTGAGCCGATAATACTTGGCCCTGCGATTCGCTTCTGACAGCCCCCACTCATGCTGGATCAAACCGCGTCGATCCATTCGGTGGAGCGCCGGATAGAGCGATCCTTCCTCGACGACGAGCAGGTCATGACTGGACTGTTGAATTCGTTTGACAATGGCGTATCCGTGCATCGGCCCACCGGTCAGCACCTGGAGTATCATCATGTCGAGCGTGCCCTGCAGCAACTCGGCCTTCTTTTTCTTCATTGCCATGCGATCCTCTCCCGGGGTGGAGTCTCTTCCAAAGACGCTCTAGGGGTAGGGTACCCCGGCTTCCCATAGAATGTCAAGGGAAAAACCTCGGCGGGACAATTATGGCATTGGCAATTAGGTAAGCCTTTGGTTCTGTGTGCCCACGCCCTGAGGCACGAAGGGCGTGGACTATGCGTGAATCGACCACGCCCATCGCCGGAAGCTCTGGGGCGTGCCACGCCAATATGTTGGCTCCTGGCGACTTGACTGAGCTGAAACGCTCGGACATAGTCTCCATGGAACCGGTCGCCATTTCCAACATGCCCACCGGTCTGCTCGACTCATTCCACGAAGAGGAAATTCTCGATCTGCTGGCCTATCTCCTCTCGGGAGGCGATCCCGACGCACCGGAGTTTCGAAAATCACCTGGAGATTAGAAACGCCAGGAAAGAATCATTATCCAACCGAGCAAAACTATTGCCAAACCGGCCGGCTCGGGGACCGCCAAGCCAAGCGACTCGCTGCTGGTGATCACGGTGCCATAATTGGCTTGCCAAAGCTCCAGATCGTCGCTGTCGACGCCGCCATCCCCGTCGGCATCGCCGTCCGAGAGGGCGGCTCCGTTAGGAAAGCCCAGGCCTTGCTGCCAGGCGAGAAAGTCGCTTCCATCCACGTCGTCGTCGCTATCGAAATCGCCCGGCATCGTGGTTCCAGGCTGGGGAGCGTGGGCCACATAGTACAAATCCATCGTTTCGGAGATCAACGGTGACATGTAACCGGTGTCTCCTTGATACGGTCCACCGATTCCCGGCGTGCCGGCAAACCCTCCGGCGGTCAGGTTGGCACCTGGAGTAAAGACGCCAAGGCCCCAGCCGCTGCTGTTCACGTGCGCTGCCCAATTCTCCGAACTATTCCAATACCCCCAACCGCCATTGCCGAGGATGTTGTCAATTTTCGTCAAGGCACCACCTGTGAATGGGGCATTGCCTTCATAGGTGTAGAGATCCTCCAACTGGCCGATCGTGTAGACCGCGGGCAGCTCCTGATGCGGGGCCCAGTACTGGGTGGTATCCGCACGGCTGTTGGTAAGCCGGTGGCGAACCTGGGCCCTGTTCGCAGCCAAAGTGATCCAGGTTTCCATGGTGCTTTCGGCATCTACATTCCGCAGGGCCCATTGTTTGGGGATCGATTTCACGTAGAGCGTGGTGCCGTCGTTGGAGTTGTCAAGCACCTGCGAAGTGTAGCCGTAGGAATCGCCCGCCTGCACGGGGTTCCAGGCCCAGTTCGACCAGGTAGGATTCTGCGTTGCGCCATCGGGAATGTAGGGTTGAGGGCCCGAATAGTACGACTGCTGAATGTACCGTCCGTAGTCGGCCACATTGACCACGTTGTAGGACGAGCCCGATTCGCTCAGGTAATTGATCCCGCCTCCATGCACCAGATCGATGCCAATTTTGATCGTGCCGTTGTCGAGATTCATCTCGCAGAACTCGTTTCAGGATCATCCCCATGAACTCAGCAGGTAAACTGGCCAGGAGCGTACTATCAGACAATCTGGTTAACGCTCGATTTTCGATTTTGATCGTCTGCTGCCTCTTCTTCTGCTCCGCAGTAAATGCGGAACCGCGCAACGCACTGCCAAAAATCCGGATCGACGCTAGTGGCCGGGCATTCGAGACCGAGGACGGCAAGCCGTTCGTGCCATTTGGTGTGAATTACTTCCGGCCTGGAACGGGTTGGGCCCCACAACTCTGGAAGCAGTTCGACGCCGCTGCCACGCGACAAGATTTCGAAATCATGAAGCGGCTGGGGGTCAACACGGTTCGCGTATTTCTGACCTATGGAGTATTCCCGAGGGCTTCGCAGGCGTTCAGCAATACGCCGGGTTCCGGCCATCACGCCAGGCGAAATTGCTCGACTTTCTTGAAATTCACTTTTATCCACTTGCCGGTGGGTTCTACGACTACAAAAAGCCCGAAGCTGAAACTCGCAATCTGGCTTACTTGGAGAGCGTCGTTCGTGAGGTGGCTGCGGCAGGCAAGCCTGTCGTCCTTGGGGAATTCGGTTGGTATGGTGGCGGCAAGCTGTCCGGCGCCCAGAGCGGGCATCCCGCAGCTAGCGAAGAAGACCAGGCACGATGGTGCCGGCAAGTCGTCGGAACCACTCGCGGACTCGCGACGGATGGCTGAACTGGGGACTCTACGACATGCCGGAAGCTCGCGACGTGAGCCAACGAACAGGTTTATTGACCACCCGCGGTAAGCCCAAGGCATGGGCCCGCGAGTTCCACGAATTGGCCCACGCATTGACTTCGAACTCCATTGCGGTTCATCCTATGGGCTCGCGTCCCAAACTTGACTGGGACCGGTGCACCACAAGCGCCCAGGCTGGCCGAGAATTCCAGTTGCAATACGTCGAAGCGTTTCTACGCGAGCGATGAAAGTGAGGCTCCCTCAGGGTGCTCCAGTAGACCTGCCCTGGCCCGTGGCAGTTACTTTTCATTCGCACTTGCAGTACGGCTGCTGCAGAAATCGACGGGACATCGGCTGTGTGGAAATAAGGATCACCGCCGGTGCTTTCGACGTGCAAGATGCTGTTTTCCCGATTCGGCATGTCCTTTTTCAGTACGCCTTGATTCAGGGTGCTCAGTTTCAGCGTACAGGTGCCAGCCGCCTGCCATCCCGCGACGGGAGGGTGAGCAACCGGCTGGGGCAGTACGCGGCCAAAATCAGGATTCTTGATCGGAACGATCGCGCCTACGTCGTTGAGGTGCCCCGTGATCAGGGCGTCGAGTTCATGAACTTTTTCAGGCATTGCCTCGGCCAGGTTGCGCTGCTCGCCGATATCATCTCGCAAATTGTAGAGCTCGAAGGATTTGCATACGGTTGTGCGGCTGGTTGTCGCGTATGACGGTTTCAAGTACAATGGTATCAGCGTTCGACGCATCCTACAGGAGTTGTTGCCATGCTGGCGCTTGTCGCGGATCCGGCACTTTCACTGCGGTTAATCGAGCAGCGTCGTGCTGCGGGGATCGATCTGTTCGACGAAGTATGGGAGGGAGTGTATGTGATGACCCCAGCCCCCAACGACGAACATCAGCAGCTTTCCATGATGCTTGTCCATGTCCTGGTGGATACGGTGGAATTGACGAACCTTGGGCAGGTGCGGCCGGCCATCAACTTGACCAGCGACCCGGACGCTTGGGAGCATAATTACCGCATCCCCGACGCGGTTGTTTTTCTCCATGGGTCGGGCGCGACATGCCATGATGTCTGTTGGTCGGGTAACCCGGATTTCGTCATTGAAATAGTCAGCCCATGGGACAAGACTCGCGATAAGATCCCATTCTATGAGCAAATCGGCGTTCGAGAACTGATGATTGTCGATCGTGATCCATGGCGTTTGGAGTTGTTTCGCCTGCAAGATGGCAGACTATCACTGGTTGGTACGTCGACCCCTGAAGAATCGGCCACCGTGGCCAGCCATGGGATTCCGCTCTCGTTTCGTCTTGTCGAAGGCGATAAACGACCGAAAATTGATATTCGGCATGCCGATGGCGACAAGAACTGGCTCATCTGACCACGGCTGGAATATCACCCTAAGAGGAGTTGTCGTACCATGAAGCTAGGGGCCACCGCTTTCACACTTGTTGTGTTGTTTCCCACCGGCCTTTACGCGGCTGAGCCGAGTGACATGAAAGTCGAAAACCTCCGCTGCGAATACTTGCGACAAGAAGAGGACTGCGCGGTCTTCGCCGTGGAGTCGGGGACTTACCGATTTCAAGTGAAAAGATAGGTCAACCGACCAGTTCGCGCTCGATCTCCTCCAACGTTTTTCCTTTCGTTTCGGGGAGTTTTCGGTAAACGACGACGAAGCCGAGCACGCAGATCGCACCGTAGAGCCAGAATACTCCGTGCGGGCCCAAAGTGCGATTCAGGAATGGGAAAGTGAAAGTCAACGCGGTGCAGCCCATCCAGAGCGACAGAACGGCAACACTCATGGCCGCGCCGCGAATTCGGTTGGGAAAAATTTCGCTGATGACTACCCAGGTAATTGGCGCGAGCGACATCGCGTAGCAGGCAATGGCCGACACCACCAGGATGAGCATGTGGATGCCCGTGCTCTGCAAGTAATAGCAAGTTCCCAGCACGGCGTAGATACCCGCAAGGCCGGCGGCTCCAAACAGCATCAATGGCCGACGGCCAATCTTGTCGACCATGAAGATGGCGAGAAACGTGAACGCGAGATTGACCATTCCGGTAATCACGATGCTGAACATCAGGTCGCCCACTTCGTAGCCCGCAGCCTGGAAGACCTCCTGAGCGTAGTTGAAAATGACGTTGATGCCACACCATTGCTGAAGCACGGCCAGGAACACTCCCAGGGCGACGATCCGAGCCAACCGTGGCTCGAAAAGATCGCTGAAGTGGACGTGGGCGGTTTCTTCCGCGGCAATCGTCGCCTGGATGCTGGTACTTTCGCGTTCCGCATAGTCCGCGCCGCCAATCGCTGTGAGGATCCGGTTCGCCTGCCCGGTGTGGCCCTTCTTGATCAGCCAGCGTGGGCTTTCGGGAACCAGGAACATCAGCAGAAAGAACAACAGCGCGGGAACTGTTTCGGCGCCGAACATCCACCGCCAACCGACCAGACCATTCCACGATTGGCGAATCGTCTCCACCGTGGCGGCATCCCCTACCGGGTGGGCAATCGAATAATTGGCCAACTGGGCCGCCAGGATGCCGATGACAATGGTCAACTGGTTGATCGAGACGAACTGACCGCGCATTTTTGCCGGCGAGATTTCAGCGATGTACATGGGCGAGAGGCTCGAAGCGAGGCCGATGCCCACGCCCCCGAGGATTCGGGCCAGATTGAAGGAAACGAAGTCGCCGGAGAGGGCAGTCCAGATGGCGGAAAGCGTGAACAGAAGGCCGGACAGGATGAGCAGACGCCGGCGACCGAACGTGTCGCTGAGCACACCGGATATCAATGCCCCGAGGATACAGCCCAGTAAGGCCGTGCTCATCGCCAAGCCTTGCCAGAAAGGCAAGTCGGAGATGGCGAAAAACGGCTCGTAAAACGCCTTTGCACCGCCGATGACGACCCAGTCGTAGCCGAACAACAGCCCACCCATGGCCGCGACCAGGCAGACACGCCAGAGGAATAGCATGTTGTATCGAGTCGGCGAGTCGTTGGAGTTTTGCACGATGCTTTTCCTTCTTCCCCATGTTGAACGGTTCCTCACCCAAGTGGTTCATCGGGAAGAATTATATTACTGTATCGTTGGACTTTGGGTATGGGCTTGGACTTTATTCTTCTGATAAACCCCCTAGCTTTACCGATGGACTGGCAGAATTTGATAGTTCCGTAGTGATATTGTTCGTGCTCGTACTCGTACTCGTACTCGACAGGAACCATTGCATGCAAAAGAAACAAGAGGCCATGGATATTGATGATGACCGACCTTGCCTCCCAGTCGGGTTCGAGTACGAGTACCGCTTTGCTGAGTACGAGTACGATATTCTCTTCCCGGCTCCTTTGAGGAGCCTTC
>JAJRWS010000313.1 GCA_024276705.1 Planctomycetota bacterium
CCGACTTCAATGCCGTCAGCGACGCGCAACTTGCCAAGATCCAGTCGATGCTCAACAATCGTCCCCGCGTCTGCCTCGACTACCGAACCCCCGCCGAGGTCATCCCTCTACCCCGCGTTGCACTTCGGGTGTGATTCTGCCCAACATTATATTTGACAGTTACTCAGGCTCCCATGATTTGCGCGTTCGGAGTAGTCATTCGCCTAATTAACGAATGGTCAGATAGGCAGATATTCCTACTTGACGCTAGATTGAGAATAGAATGGATGACCTGGCGCAAGTGTTACAAACTGTCGTGTTTCGAAAAGGCAATATTTAACTGTGAATCAGTGCATGGGGTGAAACTCTACTCAATTAATCTTTTGGGCAAGAAAACAAGACACGATGTTTTTATAGCTATTCCCACGCGAGCGCAATATTTTATGGTGTACCAATTCTTGGCTCATAGAATAGATTGCACTATAGACACTGGGGCGGAACAGGGACCGGGAGAAGGGACCGGAGAAGAAACGGTGTCGGGAGAAGAAACGGTGTCGGATACCGGAACTGGAATAGATTAGTGTGTTATCTTGCTGTCTTACGTGGTGCCGATGACAAGCCCCTCGCTCTTTGGATCTGAAAAAGTCTCAGGAAACTTAAACAAGGTGAGTCACCATGACGGGGTAAGAAACAGTGTCGGATACCGGAACTGCGATAGATAATAGCGAATTATTGTGATTCGATATGATTGCGGGCCAAGCTCATCGCTCTTTGACAAGTCAATAGCACTGCGGTTGATGCCGACCTCCCCGACCGCGCCTTCACACACGCCTACACCTACGACCTGGTCGGCAACCGCCTGACCCAAGCCATCGACGCCGACAACGATTCGGTCTTCGAGAAAACCATCGACTACATCTACAACCACAGCGACCTGCTGGAACGCGAAGAAGTCAACAGCGTCACCACCGTTTCATATCAGTACGACCCCAACGGCTCGCTGACCCGCAAGAACAACCTCGAAGACGCCGAGGACTACGCCTACACCTACAACGCCAGCGACCGCATGGCGTCGGCCCAACTCACCACCCCCAGCGGCACCGGCCCCGTCACCACCTACGCCTACGACCCCAACGGCATCAAGGTCCAGGCCGCGACCCCCGGGGGCGGAAACACCACCAACCTCCTGATCGACCCCAACAACCCGACGGGTTATGCGCAGGTGTTCGAGGAGAAGGACGCCGGCACGGGCACGCTCAACCGCAGCTACGTCATCGGCGACGACGTCCTGACACAAGCAGGCTCACCCGGGGGCGGGGGCGTCCACCACCTCCTCTACGACGGCCACGGCAGCACACGCTTATTAGCCGACAACAACCCCACACCCGCCGTCACCGCCAACTACGACTTCGACGCCTACGGCAACGCCCTGGGCTTCGACCCCATCAACGCCGCGACCAGCCTCCTCTACGCCGGCGAATACCTCGCCTCTGCGGCCAATCAGTACTACCTGAGGGCAAGGCATTATGACACGGCAAGCGGAAGATTCAATCGGGTAGATCCGTTTGCGGGGAACAACGAAGACCCCCAGAGTCTACATAAGTATGCGTATGCACACTCGAATCCAGTTATGAACCTAGATCCGAGTGGACGAGCTAGTCTGGCCGAGATATTAACTGTATCGACAACCATTGGCTTATTAGCAGGCCTTGGCGTATCTGCACTCAATGGCGGCAAAGACATCGCAAAGAATCTAATCCTTGGGGCTGCTGGCGGATTTGCAGTTGGACTTGCATTTTCAAAAGGACCCACGGCTTTCGTAGAAACCATAATTGCCGGCATGATGGCTGCTTCAATTACTGCGATAATACTGCTAATTGCCGATCTCGTATCTGGTAGAGAGCCTAGGGGACCCGGCGAAATGGTTGCTGCAATGTTCGAGGCTCTGACTTGGGCTGTGATCGGCAAACAACTAGGGCCTGGAACAAAGAGTAGCGGGTTTGCTAATAACTTGTACTTCGAGTTCATTGCAAATCAATGGCAAAGCATGGTTGAGGCGTTTAACTCAGTAACGACAATTGCAGGCGCTCTAGGCGACCCAGATCGTAGAACTTCACAAGAAACGATCAAGGGAGCGCTTCGCAAGATCATCGCATCTCTGATATCATCCATTGTCACTTCGCCGATCAACGCTGTTTTTGCGACAATATTAGACAAGGGCCCCGGCTTGAGATGGATCCCATTGGGAGTAAAGAAGCGATTGCTAGACGAATCAATCAACACGATTGTAAAATTAAGTACCGGTACAACCTTGGGAGTTAGTGCTATCGATGTTGCGTCTGATTATGTTCTCGATGAAGTCTTCATAAGACCCTTGGGAGCACTGTTTAAGTAGACCCGCCATGGATCATTCATCTACACAAGATATCGAATATCAAGAGCCGATCCGATTGCGTGAGTTAATAACAGAGGATAGGAAATACATTCTGGTTAGTTCGTTTCGCATGGGTTTACTATGGTCGATTCTGGCTTTTATTTGGTGTGCGGGAGAATGGAGAGCATCTCAGTTAGCCGTATCTCCGACGCTCGCCATGACACTCGTGCTGTGCGTCGGGTTACTCGGGATTATCTCCAAATACGTTCGCCTGAACTACCAGAGAACAATCGCGATTCGGGAAGAGTCATTATGGATCATATACGGGGGGATGCTAAGTTACCATTTTGGCCGTGACAAGACGAGTAGCATTGAGATATCAGAGCGGCATGCTGATTGTCAGAAATATTATGTTCTCAAACTGACCGATCTCACGCGGCCTTTGCCATAAGTTTCTCGTATCCGTTCACGCCCTCACGCCAGCAGTAGTGGCGGCTCGCGGCCGTGGGTGTGTTCGGTGATGGCGGCAACGAGGTAGTTGAAGAAGGATCGGCGCTGCTGTTGGCAGGTGGCGCGGACGCTGAGCATCCGTGCGCACCAGCGTGGGCCGGTGTCGCCGCGGGTGCCCTGGGTCAGTGTCCGGCCGATGACCGCGTGGCG
>JAJRWS010000314.1 GCA_024276705.1 Planctomycetota bacterium
AATGTACAGAAAACACGGACTCGGTCTGTCAGTACGATGCATGTTGGCCAGTTCCTGGCGCGGGAAGTGTTCCTGGCCTGCAAGTCGTGCGGCCACACGGAGCGTTCCGAGGAACTGTGCGCTCTGGTGCCGCCCGGCGCCAACTTCGGCTACGACGTGATGGTCCATGCGGGCAAAGCCCTTTTCCTCCGGAATCGTAACGAAGAGGAGGTAGTTGCGGAGCTGGCTCAGCAAAACATTCAGATTAGTCCGCGGGAAGTCTCGTTGTTGGGCATGAGATTCGTCGTACACCTTGCCCTTGCCCATCAACGGCGCGCCCCCGACATCACCGAGGACATGCAGACCCGCGGCGGATACATCTTTCACCTGGACGCCACGTGCGAAGGGGGCGATCCGTTTCTGATGAGTTCGATCGACTCCCTTTCGATCGCCCGCATCTGGCATTCGCCAAGAGAATCCACCACCTCCATGGCGAACTGGAAAAGCTCAAGACCATTAAGTTGCGTGGCGTGCGAAAGGACAACAGTCCGTACTTCAAGCCATATCTGGACTTGGAGAATACCATCAGGGACAGGACGCTCTGGAAGACGGTTTCGAAAATCGAAGAAAAGATCACTGTCTTTGAAAAACTGCGAAAAGCCATGCGGATTGCTGCAACATCCAGCCGGCATGGAATCAATGACGAGGGACAGAAGGGAAACATCCGCACCATCGAAAAACGCGTGAAGACGTTCCGCGGCTGGCTTACCCGCCGCAAGGACTATCCGCAAAACCAGGCTGCCGAGAAAATGATCGCGCAAATCGATAAATACTGGGAGAAGCTCTTTGCCGATCCCATTACCGCCCAGACCCCCGCCGGCCCCATCCTGATCCAGCCCCAGCGCACCAACAACATCCTCGAACAGTTCTTTCGCAGCCTCAAACGGGCCAATCGTCGCCGAACCGGAAATGCATCCTCAAGCCGCATGCTTCGTACGATACTCGCCGAAACCCCGCTGGTCCGAAACCTGGAGAATCCCTCCTACATGAGGATCCTGCTGAATGGAAAGGCATCCCTCGAAGAAGTTTTCGCCGAAGTCGATATCGACACCTTCCGCGACGCATTTCGTGAAGCTCAGGATGTCCCCGAGAAGATCCCCTCGAAACTCAAGCATCTTATCGCCATGCCCGACTTCCCGGAAAAACTCCTCTGCATGGCCGAAAAGGCGGCAGCGTGACGGGAATCCAACCGGATTTTGCGGTAATAGTTAAAACCGGCGACACCAACCAGCTTAACTATCGTCTGGCACAGGAGTTATAAACTTGCGACATACTCACGACATAACTTGCGACAAACTTGTGCCACGCTGCACGACGCTGGTTCCAACGGAAGATCGTGGATAAACGCCGTTGCTGTCATTAGCTACCGGCCAAGTGATCTATACAGTTTGACCTGGAAACGCCGATTTTCCGCTGGTTTTGTGAACCAAAGGGACATCTCCTGTATTAGCTAGTAAAGAAAACTTGACTAAAGGCCAGGGCTAGGCAAGAATTCTTTACTAGCCCCGAAAAGCCCAGGCAACGAATATGTCCAGAAAAACCGGCGAATATCGAATCAACCACTATGGTGGCGAGGAGGTGCGAGCTTTCGTGCCATTTCCGCTGCCGCCCTCCGATCCACCGCTAGAACTCAACGAGCATTCACGGCATTTGCTTGCCGCAGCAGAGACTTCGTTGGCTCGTCTTTCAGTCGCCGCCGCAATGGTCCCCAGCGAGGACTGGTTCTTGTACGGCTTTCTTCGGAAGGAAGCGGTCATCACTTCTCAGATCGAAGGGACGCAAGCGACGCTGCAAGATGTGTTGACGTTCGAGGCGACCCAGAGGGCCGAACGTCCCGAGGATGTGCGTGAAGTCTGCAACTATGTTGATGCCGTAACGTATGCGCGACGCGAGATGCACCAATCGAAGGGCTTGCCACTTGGCACGCGACTCCTGTGCGAATCGCACAAGCGTTTGATGCGCGGGACTCGTGGATCGGAGAAGCTGCCCGGCGAGATCCGCCGATCGCAGAACTGGATTGGCGGCACACGGCTGGGCAACGCCCGCTTTGTTCCGCCACCGCACCATGAGGTCGCGGAAGCAATGGCTTCCCTGGAGCGTTGGTTCCATACCGAAGATCACCTGCCGGCGTTGGTGCGTGCTGGCCTGGCGCACGTCCAATTTGAAACAATCCATCCGTTCCTCGACGGAAATGGTCGCATTGGACGATTGCTCATCGTGTTGTTGTTGGAGCATTGGCAACAGCTTAAGTCGCCATTACTGTACCTGAGCGTCGCGTTCAAACGGCGTCAAGAAGAATACTATCGCCAGTTAGCGGCGGTGCGGGGCGATGGCGACTGGGAAGGCTGGACCGACTTTTTTCTCGAATGCGTGAGCGTAGCAGCAGACGACGCGGCTACCACGGCGGAACGATGCTTCGCAATGCTGGCCAAGCATCGCAAGGCGATCCTCAAGACAAAGGGGGCGACGATTCCGGCCATCCAACTGTTGGATCTTCTGCCCTGCAATCCGCTAGTGACTTTGCCCACGGCAATGGGTCTGCTCAAGACGACGAAACCGACAGCGACGAAAGCAATCGATGCCCTTTACCGGGCGAAAATTTTGCGCGAGATCACAGGCAAACAACGCGACCGAGTATACGCTTACCACGACTATCTCAAATTGCTCGCAGCCGATACGGAGTGACGCCACGAACTACTCCGCTACGACAATCGTACCCATGCGGTATCGGTGCTGGCCGTCGTCTTGATCCAAGGGGAGGGCTATGCGTGGCGAGCCGTCGAGCAGGCCGACCGATATGTACACCTCGTAAGTGCCGGCGGCAGCGGCTCGGGCAAACTTGCGCGGACCGTCACGATAAACTCGGGCCATCGTGCAGGTCGTTTCGACCGTCTGCTCGGGCGCCGCGTCGGCAGGAGCCGTTTTCAGGTCGCGCAGATTAAGCCGATCCTGGACATGGACCGAAACAATGCCCCCATCGGCATCTTTGAAAGTGAGCGCCGAATAGCCGCCCGGATAACAGGGCGCGACTCCGGCATTGGCCCAGGTCGAACGGATCGAGAACGGTTTGCCCAGCCCTATTTCACCCGGCCAGGAGAGTTGCCGCAACTGCAGCCGGTACCCCAATCGCATGTTGATCTTCTCGATCGTGGCCCGGTTCTGCCGCAAAAACTCGTGCGGCCACCAATGAATCGACAGGTACGAAGCATGGTACTCTTCCACCGCCTGCAACAGCAGACGGCCTCCCTCCCAGGCTTTCTTTTTTACCGAAGAGCCGTAATGCTCATGCTCCAGGATGACCGGCAGCTTCGGCCAGAACGAAGCGGCTAAATCCGCGTGATACCAGGACCGGGGGGCCGGTTGCACACAGATGCTGTCGTCCCGCAGGGTGACGCCGCGGGCCAGCATGGCATCGGTGATCGGGTGGTGCGTAATCGGCCGGTTATGCCCCACAACATCGTCACTGACGGCTAGCAGCGTACGCGGAAAATGCTTCCGGTAGAGGGCGATGTGCTGGAGTATTACCTTGTCGTCGACCTCCAGGCGGCTGCTGGCCAGCGTGTGCCCTTCGCCCCACACACCATACGAACCGACATCGATGAAGGCAACGTTCGGATTGCCGTCGTAGCGGCGGGCGAATTCCCGCAGAAAGCGATCCAATTTGTCAAGAAAGACCGGGTCGTCGTACACCGGCTCCCAGAAAGGCCCATCCGGATCGACTCCCTTGCCCACCGTGAAGTTGTGGCCCTGAGCGCCTGCCTGCTGCACCCACGCAGGCGTTGCGTAGCGCATCCAGCTCTCAGAGCAACTAATGCGAAACGCCACCTGCTTTCCCTTGGCGATCCAGCGCTGGGCAGGCGTGTCGACCACCGACCAATCAAACTCTCCCTCGCTCGGCTCCAAAAACGACCAGGGGAGACGCAAGTAAACCGTCGAGAGTCCGGGAAAGTCGTCCAACGTATCGGCGGGCGCCAACCGCGAGCCATAGTTGCTGATAATGTTTGAGTAAAAGTGCATGGTCCAGCCCATGTCCGGATTGACCAGGGCCGCACCGTTGTCCGCCGGCTTGACGACTACCCTCTCTTGCCCATGCAGGGCAGTGCATGGGAGGATGGCAATCGCCAGGGAGATCAAAGCTCTTGACATGATGTTTTTCTTAAACCATTAGAGGGGGGTGTAAGCCTGACCCGTTCATGCTGTCATTTATACGCAAGTCGAATGAGGCTTCGTGTTTTAGGCCCGTAGGGCCGACACAGAACAACCACAGAAGATGTGTCGGCCCTCCGGGCCTAAAATCATATTAATTCCCTGAAACCGCTGCTTCACGGCACCGGTCTAGGGTTGTGTCAGCCCTCCGGGCTTATTTCAGTACTTCCCAATTGCCACGCTGCCTTACGTGAAGCAGGGCGATAAGCCGCCCGGAAACCGACGTTATTAACAGCTAGCACGTTGCCCGGGTCGGCTTCATCGGCCATTCTTGGAACTGACTGTATTTATACGTTGAGTTTTCGCCGAATGCCACTGCTGGCCTTATCCGCCAGACTACTCCATCTGTCCTCCCCCTCAACCCCAGCCCTTTTTACTAGCACCATCCAAACTATCGGGATCGCTATCGGGATCGGGATCGAAATAACATGGGTCTGAAACACGAAAAACTGGATGTTTACCGCCTCTCGATGAAGCAAAAAGTCAGCAATGTAAAACGGAATTGGACGTGTTGTCGCCAGGCTCAATTGCTTAGTACGACTGCGCTAAGTCAAGTTACAAAGGAACCGCGAATAAACGCTAATAGGGTAGAGATCATTAACAAGAATACGCATTGCATCAGGGTGTGGTTAGGTTCGATGGGATCAGTGGCTCTTTCTCCCAGTCTGCACTTTCGGAAAACTGATAGTTGTGAATCCTGTTAGGCGGCTAATGCCATGAGGTTTTCGGCTAGTCGAATGATTTTTCGTGGGAGCGACCATACCGTGGTGATCACCGATAATTCAT
>JAJRWS010000315.1 GCA_024276705.1 Planctomycetota bacterium
CCGATATTCAGATCGAAACCGTGATTGAGCGGGTAGTCGGCTGCCCCGCCCAAGTGCCACTTGCCGAGGTGCGCCGTGACGTAGCCCGCCTGCCGCAGCACTTCGGCAATGGTCGTCTCCGTCTGGGGAAGATCGGCCCGCGTGTCCGGCGGCAGGAGCCGGCGATCGAACACCTGGTTTCGGGCCGATTCGCGCCAAATGGTCATATGCAACCTGGCCGGCGACTTGCCGGTCATGATCGATGCGCGGGTCGGCGTACAGACCGGTGCCGCCGCGTAAGCACTGGTAAATTTCATGCCGCTGGCGGCAAACCGGTCGATGACGGGCGTCTCGTGCAGATCGCTACCATAGCATCCGGGTCCGGTCCAACCCATGTCATCGACCAATAGCAGGACAATGTTCCAAGGACGAGCCTCCACCCGTGCGGCGGTCGCGAGCAGAATCATGCCGGCCATAAGGAGTAACGTCCGGTTTGTTCTGGGTGTTGTTTTCATCGTGCTGGTTCCTTTTGAACGTTCCTACTGACCCGTGGAGCCTGGCCCATTGTAGCAGCTGGGCACCTTTCCGCACGGCTAACACGCGGGAATTTCCTGCGGCTTTGTCGGTTCTGGTTGGCGTTCCCCGCAACGTTGCGGGAGGGGCCGGAGCTACGGATCGTCGTGATTCCACACCGGTCGCTCTTCCGACCCGTCAACGCTTACGCCGGCGTCCGCCAGGCCGCATGAGCGGGCCGGCAGGTTGAAAAACATGCCTCAATGGCGTATAAACGCCGTCTTTCCTATCCGTATCAGTTGGGGCTTGGTCCCTGGTCATTTACATTGATGGGCCTCTTGTTTTTCGGCCGATCCTTGGAGC
This sequence comes from Planctomycetota bacterium, assembly GCA_024276705.1. Lineage (GTDB taxonomy): Bacteria > Planctomycetota > Planctomycetia > Pirellulales > Lacipirellulaceae > JAJRWS01. The sequence continues at coordinate 856 of JAJRWS010000315.1, forward strand.
CCGTCGTAATGAGTCCTTCCGTCCAGGCACTGTTGGCATTCATGCCTATTCTTCTTGGCGGGGTGCTGCTGATCGGTTTTCGAGTAGCAGCGAAGCGGGCTATGCCCGTGGTTTATGTCGTGACGGCGATTATTGGCCTGTGGGCTTGGCAGATGGATTTTACCCAGGTGGCGGCCGCTTCGGTCAAAGGTCTTGTTGTCTCGGCAAATTTGCTCTGGATCATCTTCGGCGCGATTCTGCTGCTGAACACCCTTGAGCAATCGGGGGCCGTAACCGCGATTCGCCGTAGCTTTCATAACGTCTCTGACGACCGACGTGTGCAGGTTGTGATTGTGGCTTGGTTGTTTGGTTCGTTTATCGAAGGCGCGGCCGGCTTTGGCACGCCGGCCGCGATAGCAGCTCCGCTGATGGTAGCGCTCGGTTTTCCTGCTGCTTGTGCGGTGATGATCGGCATGATGATTCAATCGACAGCAGTGACGTTTGGGGCGGCGGGCACCCCGATTTTCGTAGGGGTCCACGATGGCATGGGGGGTATTGCGTTTGGCGAGCAGCTTGCGATGCACGGTCTGACAATGCGGGATTTTCTGCATCAAGTTGGCATGCGCGCGGCGGCGATCCACGCGATCGCAGGCACGTTGATTCCCACGTTGATGGTGATGATGATGACGCGATTTTTTGGTGCCGAGCGTTCCTGCAGGGCCGGTCTTGCGACGCTGCCCTTCACTCTGTTCGGTGGTTTAGCTTTCACGGTGCCCTATGCCCTGGCGGCATTTTTTCTGGGCCCCGAGTTTCCTTCGCTTCTCGGCGCGCTTGTTGGGTTGCCCATTGTCACTTTCGTCGCACGTCGAAAATGGTTGCTGCCGACCGAGCCCTGGACCTTTGGCGACGAGCAAGCGTGGCCTGACGAGTGGAATAGCGACACGCTCTCAATCCAAAGCCCTGAGCAAGGGAACCGAGAGATGTCGATCTCGCTCGCTTGGCTTCCCTATCTGTTGGTTGCGGTCCTGCTGCTGCTGAGCCGCATCAAGTCGGTGGAGTTAGGCGACTTGCTGCAGAGTCTGACCTTGAGTTGGACGAATGTGCTGGGCACCAACATTACTGCCGTGAGCAAGCCGCTCTATTTGCCGGGGACGATCATGGTGTTTGTCGTCGCGATGACTTTCTTTTTGCATCGCATGAACACCGCGCAGCTGAAACGGGCGATTGGCGATTCCTCAAAAATTCTCCTGGGCGCGGGCTTTGTGCTGATTTTTACCGTGCCGATGGTTCAGATTCTGATTAACTCGAGTGTCAACAACGGCGGCTACGCAAGCATGCCCGTGGCAATGGCCGAGTGGGTTTCGCAAAACGTGGGCGGTGTTTGGCCAGTGTTTGCTGGAGTGATCGGCGCGCTGGGGGCATTTATTGCCGGGTCGAACACGGTCAGCAATCTCACGTTTGCGAAATTCCAATTCTCGGTTTCCGAGCAGTTGCATGTGAGCGGAATGATGGTTGTTGCGTTGCAGGCGGTCGGTGCTGCGGCAGGAAACATGATTGCGATCCACAACGTCGTCGCCGCCTCGGCCACGGTAGGGCTACTTGGGCAAGAAGGTTCTACGCTGCGTAAAACTATTTTGCCGACGATTTATTATTTGATCATCACTGCGATTTGCGGCATGTTGGCGGTGTATGTGCTGCAAGTACCCGATCCTACGCAAGGGTTGGGGTTGTTATCGCCTGGGGAGTAGGCCGTCGTTAGTGATTGCATGCGAAATATCGAGACCCGCCGAGCGAGCATGATTGGCGATCATGCGGCCAATCGGCCGGGTGGCCCACCAGCGGCTTTTGGGTGCGTTGGTGCGGGCCAGATTCAGATGCAAGTACCAACTTATGTTCCAAAAAAGAAGCTTTTTTCCTATCAACCGGGTTATCTGAATAAAATACTTGTAACAATTGGTTCCTTGAAGACGTGTACCTAATGAGAATGTGTTTTGAGTGGTTCGACCTTCGGGCCGTCCACGACGTTTACTTTCCGCAGGACGTTTAATTGTTGCAGTGGATTTCTTACTGTTCTTGAAAGAGGGGATGACTACATGAGATTCTTACAGGAGACTGACCAAAGGATGAGAAAACGACTACTAAGCCTGGGTGTGGCTATTTTGGCAGTGGGGTTTCTCACTGCGCCGGTCGGTGCGGCCATCATAGGTATTACGGCTGCCACGTGGGATGATCCGAGTGTGGTGAATCCGGGGCTGGCGAATCCGATCGTTAACCATACGAATCTTACGTCGATAACCGCCGGGACGACCTATTCGGTTCTCACGGCGGCAACCAGTGCGGCAACTGTCGACAGCGGAAGCCTTGGCGGCACACTGCTCTATCCCGTCAATGAATCAGCACCGACTGATGGCCTCGCCGCTGTGACTGATGGGCTGAATGCGACAACTGGAGTAGCCAACATTGGCGATGGTGTGAACTTCTTCTTCGGCCAGAATGTAGATGGGGCAAATCTGTTTTTCGTTGATTATGGCGGCCCAGACGCAACGCTTGTAAGACCGATTGACGGGACGGGTGCCCTTATCGGCGACTTTACTCTCAACACAGCGGTGGCTGACCTCACGCAATTTGCAATTATGAATAGGGCCAATGGGGGGACCGACCCTCTTCGAGGATTGGTTTTCAACACCAGCGATTTTAGCGGCAGCGGGGTGCTTTCCGGTGTTGAGGGAATTCGCTTGGCTGCCTCGGGATTTGATCCGATGGTCGTGGGGATCGCTGCTCCCGAACCGGGTTCGCTGGCATTGGTCTTTATCGGTGCTTGCGGAGTCGCCTTGCTCCGACGACGGGCGAGTTAGGCACGCCGACTACGATTGGAAGCTGCAAAAATATCCCCGTGGCCGCACAGCGACTGCGGGGATATTACACGGGTAATATACATGAATGAGAGCGACAAGGCAGATCACCAGAAACTGGAAGTATTTGCTGAGTTGTTGGCCTCTTGCCAGACGCAGCTGCTCGCTTATGTATTTGCCTTAGTGCAGAACATGGCTGATGCGGAAGACATTTGTCAGCGAGCCTCGCTAGTCTTGTGGCAGAAGTTTGAGCAATACGATCCTGATACCGAGTTTCGGATCTGGGCAATAAAGGTCGCTCAATATGAAGCGTTTAACTTCATCAGAAGGCGGAGGAGGGAACGCATTTTCTTCAGTGACGAAACACTTCAGGGCATCGTTGACCTGGAGAACTCGGAAGCGACCTTCGGAGGCATTGAGTCGAGATGGACTGCTTTGAAAAAATGTGTTGATAAGCTCCCAGAGCATCAGCAAACACTTATCCGTCTCTACTACGGAGGAATTAGAACGATTTCTCAGGTGGCCATGGAATTGGGTCGCACGGAAGGGGCAGTTCGCAGTGCACTTTGCCGGGTGAGAAAAGTGCTGCGTGATTGCGTGGAAGGGCTCATGTTAGAGGATCCAGCATGATGGGTGAAAGTGTCCGTAAGACGATTGAAGCTCTGCTGTCCGCCGCATGTGACGGCCAGTTATCCGAGGTTGAGCAGTCTTCCATGGATGAGCTACTGAAAGCGGATGCAGATGCGAGAGCAATGTGGCTCTCGTTCTCTCGACTTCACTCTGAGCTATCGGTTCAGTTAGCGGCAGATCGCATCCTAGAGAAGTCGATTAACACGATTCGTGAGTCACTATCTCATTCCGTTTGTTCTACAGACTCCCTAGGAAGAGTCGGCGACACATCGTCCTCATTGGATCACGCGCCGCAGCAGCGACCCAAAGTGCCAAAGAATCTTTTTGCATGGTTAAGCGTAAGCACTGCCTGTCGGGCCGCTGTCGCCGCTGCACTGCTGTTCTCAATTGCATACCACTACTATCCCAGTGATAATTTGCAGCCTCAGGGATCTCTTGCAAGTGCTCGAAATGAGCGTATGTCGGTCGGCGTGGTGTCGGCAGCAACAAATTGTGCTTGGCTCGATTCCGCGAGGATTACTCCAACGATCGATCGAACGATCGTCGGTGGCGAAGAGTTTGCCCTGCTTCAAGGAATGGCCCGACTTCGTTTGGCAAACAACGTTGAACTCCAGATTGATGGCCCTGCCGCTCTGGTAGTTGCTTCAGAATCGTCAATAGTGCTTCGGTATGGCGCGCTGGTGGGAAATCTCGCTTCTGTCGATGGAGGATTTGAAATAGCGATCCCGTCAGGAAGGTTGCGAATCGATGAAGGAGAATTTGGGATCAAGGTGGCCGGTGAGATCACGGAAGTGCATGCATTCTCTGGCCAAGTCATGGTAACGCTCAGTCCTTTTAGTGCGATGTCCTTACAGCAAGATTGCTTAGGTCCTGCTTTTTTGTCCGGCATTTCAGATTACCAGGTGGGCGAAGAAGGGTCAGCTATTCGTTTAGAGACGAAACAGGGGGCGCTGCACCTTGAGCGACAATTCAAGGCTGACCGCAACGGGTTTGCGATGATGATTCCCATGGACGGTCCACTTCACATACCTGCGGCTTACGTTGCAGCAGTCAAGGCTTCAGAACCATTGGGTTACTGGAGATTCGATCGGTCTGCCGGCAATACGGTGTTGAACGAGCAGTCGTCCTCCTACCCTCTTGAAGTGGAAGGGGAAGTCTCTTTCTCTGGCCACGCGGAGAACACGTTTGTCGAATTCGCTTCTGGCAATAGCAACGGTTTTCTGCTTTGCAGAAAGCCCCTGGAGGAGCTAGCGGGCTTGAGTAGCTATACGATCGAGTGCTGGTTCAAGCCAAGTCACTTCCATCACGGCATGGTGGTTGGCTTGATAGACAAGCTGGAATCGGATCCGCATGCTGGTGTCATCATTGAGTTGCAGCCAGGTCTATACGACCCAAGTCCTCTGAGTGGCCGCATCCGTTTTCTGCATCGCTCTCCTCCAGGAAGTGCTCTGGATGTGGGCACATCCTGTTGGTCCGAGCGCCAATATCGCTTGCGCCACTGGCAGCATGTGGCGGCTGTTAAGGAAGGTTCCGAAATGCGTTTTTATGTCAATGGCAGGCTGTCCGCGAAGGAGACCGAGAACACACCTCTTGCAGGTGAATTGCACGTCGTCTGTGGTCAACACCCGTTGCGAGGTGGAATACGGCAGTTTGTTGGGCAACTTGACGAGTTGGCGGTCTATTGCCGCGCGCTTAGCCAGGCGGAACTGATCAAGCACTTTAACGCCGCGCCTCAGGCTGGCAGCGGTGATTCTGTGCAAGTAGACAAGAGAATCACAAAGAGCCCAATGGACTGCGATTCTGACCTATTTCCTTTAACTTTAACTTCGCATGTCCTCTAGGTTTCTCAATAGAAATTGATAGGAATTATTCGTCATGAAAAACTTCTGCACGGTTGCACGCCGTGGTTTTACTTTAGTTGAACTGCTGGTCGTGATTGCGATCATCGGTATCCTGGTTGCTCTCCTCTTACCAGCGGTTCAGGCCGCACGGGAGGCCGCGCGTCGTATACAATGCACGAATAACCTGAAACAGATGGGCCTGGCGCTGGCCAACCATGAGGTTGCGAACAAAGAGTACCCGCCTGGCCGACTTGGGTGCGACAATATCCGCATTGAAGACTGTGCGGGCCTTCCAGATCGACTAGAAAGCGATGCCAGTGGTTTTATGCTTATCCTGCCGTACCTGGAGCAGCAGGCATTGCATGACATTCTCGATCCTGGTGGCGTGGCAGGGGCTTATGCACGTGAAAACTCTCCTGCCTGGCAAACTCCAGAGAAACTCGCGGCACTGGCACAGCGCCCCCCGGTTTACGTCTGCCCATCCAATGTGTCGGAGCCATTCATTGAATTCGACGACTATCTTGGCACGAACATCAATTGGAATCCTAAACCTGCCACCGGCACCTACGCATTTGTCAACGGCATCAATGGCCCTTCATTTGGTTCGTCGTTTTTGCGTGTCAAGATGCACAACACGGGGCCCTTTAATTACCTGAAGGGAACTCCTATCCGGGAGATTACCGATGGCTTGACGCACACCTATTTTGTTGGCGAGGTGCGTCTGGCACACGAGAAGGGAACTCGAAATCTTTGGTCCGTTGGCATGCGGCTGCTCGACAGCCTACGATCGACGGAATGGCCCATTAATGGCCCCACCCAGCGTGGGATTGCCTTACGGTTAGGAGGGTTAGTCCAGAATGGCCGCGTCTATACCGCGGGTTTTGGCAGCGACCATCCGGCTGGCACGCAATTTCTGCGTGGGGATGGCGGTGTCAACTTTGTCTCGGAATCGATCGACCCGCTGGTGTACAACGCCGCGGCCACGATCAAGTGTGAGGATAGCCTAGGCAACACCAATCGCGATTGCAACTTAGATTACAATTTTTGATGTTCATGTTGTTCGACCATCGTGCCCCCTGTTGATTTCAAGTGTCGCCCAAACATCAATACCACGGACCCATGGCAACTTTCGTACTCCACGCATTCGCCTCCACGAGAAGCAACGTGGCCCTTGTTGCTTTGGCAGCCTGCTTGATTGCGGGATGCAGTGACTCGAGCGCCAATTGGACCCCAATTACGGGCAAAGTGCTTATCGATGGCAAACCGTTGGCGCATGGAGTCGTGCGATTTGCTCCGCATGGTGCACGACAGTCGATGGGGGCACTTGATGAAAGAGGCAATTTCACTTTGGGAAGCTATGAAGCGGACGACGGTGCAGTCGTTGGAACGCACCGCGTGTCAATCGTTGCCCGGGAGCAGATCAGCGAAACAAGAGCCCGATGGTATGCGCCTAAGCACTATGCCAGTTATCAAACGTCAGGCCTGACCGTCGAAGTTACGGACTCAAGCGAACCTGTTGTTATCGAACTCACTTGGGGCAATCGGAGGGGGCCATTCGTGGAAACAGATTAATAAGGATACCCGGTTTATTGTTGTCTAATCATTTGTCTAATCATTGCATCAGAAGTGGGTCTACTACGTCAGCGAAAGGGTGTGAAACTCATGAATTATCGAAGTGTTACAAGTCTGTTTATTGCTGCAACTTCTTGTATCTGCCTTGTCTTGGTTTTCTCTGGAGAATCCTCGGCTCAAACCGAGGGTTACTGGCGATTCGAGTCGGGCGCGTTTCTCGACGATTCTAGTGGCAACGGCCGAAATCTGATCAACATTGATAGTCTCGCCACTCAGGTTGTGATTCCACCAAATTTTCTCAACCCGATTCCGCCCACGGGAAGCGGTTTGGCGAACGCCATGGCGGCTGATTTGCCAGGGATAGGGCTTCTTGCCGCAGCGGATGACGATGCTTTTACGTCCGGTGCCTTCACGGTTGAAGCGTTGTTTCGCCCTGACACTCTGGGCGGTGCCGCTACCAACCTGCTGGTTGGGCAATGGAATTCACAATCTGGCAACCCGCTTGATCGGGGTTGGTTTATGGGTACGAACAGCGGAGGTATCAACTTCCTTATCGAGGGTGACGGTGGCAACGCTTTGGGAACTAATAAATTCAGTGGAAAGGTTGTTGCCGGCAATGAGTACTACGCTGCCGTCAGCTTTTCGGTGGATACTGGCGGAGCAAACCCTGTTGTGACTACGTATTTGCAGGATCTAACCAACGCCGGTCCACTGCAAAGGTCGATACAAGCCTTCGGGTCTCCGCACGCTTGGGATACCCCAAATAATAGCACTGCTCCTTTGTCGATTGGGGCGACCGCCACCGAGACGGCGTCTTTTGACGGACTGATTGATGAAGTGCGTTACTCAAATGGCGCACTCGCCGTGGAAGACCTACTGGCCTACTTTCCAGGCATCACGATCGAAGACGAGGTCATACTCAACCCTGGGGTGAGTATCTCGATGACGTTGGCTGATGCTAGCGTTAACGGCGCGATCGAGTCGGTCACCGTTTCCATGATCGATCCCTCTTCGAGCACGACCTACGCTCCTACGGACATGGTTGGAGCTACATTGTCCCAATTCGGAGGACGGTTTAATAGCGGTGATGCAGAATTCATCTTATCGCCCGGAACGACTGCCGCGCCAGATCCCATGGACCGAGCAGGCGTATTGGGCGACAACCTGGCGGATACGGGATTCATCAATATGGACAATTGGGCCGTGACGTTTGACCAAGACATCGTCAATCGACCCGGTCCCGATATTCTCATGGTGGATTGGGGGTCCCCTGACACCATCGATATCACGATTGGCGCCACAACGCTGGATAATGTCACTCCCACGAGTGAAGGGATTGCTGAAGCTCAGTCCGATCGGACGCGCTTTCTCAGTGATCAGTCCCCCGTTCCCACACTCACGGATCTCGAGAACGCGACCTTTTCGGCCAACGGTATCACATCTGCCCCCGGCGTCAACGTGTACGGAATTGATTTGTCTAATTTTGGTTTCGGAGATGGCGCCTCCCTTGCGAGCGGAACCGAGGTTATTTTCTCAGATGGTACAACCATTGACCCGATGGAAATCTTTGGGCTCTTGGAGCCTGCTGGACTTGACGGAGATTTTGACGACGACGGCGACGTCGATGGGGCCGACTTCCTGGAGTGGCAGCGTGGTTTAGGAACGATCTACGATGCCGCTGATCTGGCCGACTGGAAGACCAACTACGGCATGGTCCTGACTGGCATGTCAGCGCTAGCTACCGTGGTGCCAGAACCTTCATCCATGTTACTAATGATTTCTGCCGCGGGCGTGACGGTCTTTCGTCGTCGTTCCACAGTCTGAAATTCAAGTGTTAAGTGTTTAACCCATTTTTATCATTGCAAGGATTAACGTGGAGGTGGCCGTTTCTTGTGGGCAGCCGGTCGCCTCCATGTCCCTATCGATCAACGTAGTCCCGTGATTTCTTGAGCGTCCCGCTAGCGTTTGACTGGATACTGCAAAATACTATGAAAAAATGCTTGGAAAATATATCGCGAAGATTCCAGATGTCCTTGCTGGCGAGTCTGGTTGCTCTCTCCAGTGCAACACTTGCCTGGGCGGAACCTGCTATCCCTACGAATGGATTTCAGGGGATATGGGGTGAAGCCACCGGTGGCGCTGGGAGTTTTCCCAACAAGTATGGTGGCGGGTTGGCAACTTATCCGCAACAGATTGCGCCGTTGGCCATCTATGCGCCTGAAGCAGATAAGACATTCTTCACGTTCAGTTACGATCTGGACTCTGGGCCAGGTCGCAATATCGGCCATGCAATCTCCTACTACGACCACGCGACGGGGCTCGTTGCTCGTCCGCGGGTGTGGATAGACAAACAGACTAGCGATCCCCACGACGCACCGGTTCTGTCGATCGACGACGCAGGCTATTTGTATATGTTTAGCATGACTCATGGAGAAACCAGGCGATCCTACATAAGCAAGAGCAGCAATCCTTACGACATTAGTTCTTTTAGTGACGATTTGTTGAGCTCTTCTTCATCGGAGGATATGGCTGTATTCGGCAACCCCGCTAGCAATCCCGGGCAATCGGGTGACCCGCGGTTTAGTTATGGGAACGCTTGGTATGTCCCTAATGCGGATGAGGATGAAAAGTTTCTCCTCTTGCATACGCGATATCTCGCAGGGCAAAGGGACCTGTTTACCACCAGTAGTGTCGATGGTGATACTTGGACCTCTCGCAAAACGCTATCGCAAATCGAAAGCGGCCAGTATCAAGCCAGTTGGATCAAGCCCGATGGCGAAACCGTTGGCACGATCTTCAACGTTCATCCCACGGGACAGGGGCTGGATTGGCGAACCGATCTCTACTACCTAGAGACTTCTGATCAAGCTCGGACTTGGCAGACTGCCGACGGACTGACGTTGGTTGACAATAGTGGCTCGAATAACAACCCGTTGACATCACGGCCCGATGGGCCAGGAAGCGGAGCAGCACTTGTCTACGATGCTGCTCCTGGGGAACGCGTCTACCTCAAGGACATCAATTACGATGCCGCCGGAAATCCGGTCATCATGTTCTTAACCAGTCCTACTCATGAGCCAGGTGATTATGGAGATCCTGGCCCAGATCGATTTGTCAAGACTGCCAATTGGACTGGCTCGAATTGGTCGATCAAGGATTTCACGGCCACGAGCAACAATTACGACTATGGCTCACTCTATGTCGAGGACGACGGCACGTGGCGAGTGATCGCACCTTACATCGACGGCCCTCAGCAATACGGTACCGGTGGAGAAGTCGGAATGTGGACCAGCACCGACCAAGGAGCGAATTGGAATCTTCAAAGCCAACTCACCAACGGCAGCTACCTCAATCATACCTATGTGCGACGCCCGCTGGACGCTCAAGAAGATTTCTATGCGTTTTGGGCCGATGGTGATGCATGGGAACCTTCGGACGTCCGACTCTACTTTGCCAACAAGAGTGGGGACGTGTTTCAGATGCCGTTTGAAATGGATAGCGATTTTGCCGCTCCTCAGCCATTCGTGCCGACCCCGTCAGGCCCTTCCACGGCTGTTACTGGCCTCTTATCGAATCCGGCCGTGGATGGTACGATCGCATCGCTCACAGTCAGGCACAACGGTACGACCAGGACCTATGCCTACGGTGAACTGATGGGTGGAACATTGACCGCGTTTGGAGGGCGGATCGTCGTCAATCCCGCCGGCCATATCGCTGATATCATTACACCCCCTGGTTCTTCTTCCGCTCCCTCCTCCGCGGATCGAGCTAACCTTCTGAGTGACGCGCTCGCAGACACGGGATTCGTGAATCTTTCAAGTTGGGCGGTGGATTTTGAAAGCGGCATCATGAATCGAGAAGGTCCCGATATTATTCTTCTGGACTGGGGAAGTTCGGATACGGTCGATATTACCATCAACGGTGTCACGCTCGATGACGTAGTCCCTACGTCTACGGCCGTATTCGGCGCGGCGACCAGTAACCGCGTGAGGTTTCAAAGCGATCAGACGGACGTTAATACACTGTCGAAGTTACTGAGTGCAACTTTCCAGCAAGGCCCGAATACTTCAGGAGAAAGTACCGCCTATGCAATCGACCTATCCGACTTCGGTCTCTCCGAAGGCGAGTACCTGCTAGCGGGAGGCATCGTAAACTTTACGGATGGCCAAGGCATTGACCCCATGGGAATCTTCGGTCTTCCCGCACCAGGAGATTTTGATTTGGATGGCGATGTCGATGGCAACGATTTCTTGCTGTGGCAACGCGGCCTGGGTGGTACTTATTCCGACCTCGATCTTGCCGACTGGAAAAATCACTACGGAGCTAGTGATCCAATCGCACTGCAGGCAGCGCAACGGACAGTCCCCGAGCCAAATACCCTTTTGCTGGTCTCTCTTAGTTTGTTCTTGGTAAGGTCCTCATTCACTCGCCTCAATTTCACTCACCTCAATTATTCCAGATAGGCTCTCCCAATGAATCGCTTCATCAAAAAGCAGACATTCAATACTCACGTCTATGGAGGTCTTGTTTTACTCCTGCTTAGCGTTGGCATGGTCAGTCTGTCCGGGCCTGAAGCCACGTCTGCTGAAATAGAAACTTTGAACGAGAAAGGGGATGGCTATCGGGGAATATGGTACTCTTGTCAGGAGTCTAGCGACGAGTATGTTTACAAATACAGCGGTGGTTTAGGGACCTATTGTGCCAAGCACCGCCCCTTTTCCGTTTACTGCCCATCCGTCGAGAAGACTTTTTTCTGCTATGGTGGCACGACCAGAGCCAGCACTCGTCAATTGGTTCACATGGTCTCTTACTTCGACCACCGCACCGGGATGGTGCCACGACCGACAATCTTGCTTGATAAACAGACAGGCGATGCCCATGACAATCCGATTATTTCGGTTGATAACCAGGGGTATGTGTGGATCTTTTCAACCTCGCATGGTCGTAGCCGACCCTCTTTTGTACACCGTAGTACCGAACCCTATTCGATTGACCCGTTCGAGCGAGTTGACGCAACCTATCTCGAGAAGGGAAATGCGACTCCGCTGGATAACTTTTCGTACATGCAAGTCTGGCCTGCCCGTGAGGGAGGCTTCACTTCGTTTTTCACGCGTTATGACGACCCAGTTAGTCGTACGCTCGTATTTATGAAAAGCGCAGACGGCAAAAGTTGGTCGGAGTGGCAGCGACTTGCCGCGATCGGGGAAGGCCATTATCAGGTCAGCACCGCTCGAGGGCAGCAGGCGGCGTCGGCCTTCAACTACCATCCTCAGGGGAAAGGGCTTAATTACCGTACTAACCTCTACTACCTCGAGACCAGCGACGGCGGGCAGACGTGGCACAACGTTCAAGGCCAACAACTTACCTTGCCAGTTACCGAAGTTGACAGTCCCGCGCTGGTGCATGACTTTGCCAGTGAAAAAAAGAACGTTTATATGAAGGACATCCAGTTTGATGACGAAGGAAACCCGGTCATTCTTGTCGTCACGAGCAAGGGTTTCGAATCGGGACCTGACAACGGGCCGCGTACTTGGTTGGTCGTGCAATGGACTGGCGATCAGTGGAAGTTGTCGCCCATCACCACTTCCGACAATAACTATGACATGGGCTCTTTGTATCTAGAGGCGGAGCAGTGGCGCCTGATTGCCCCCACGGAAACCGGTCCGCAGGCCTACAATCCTGGTGGTGAGATCTGTATGTGGACGAGCCAGGATCGAGGCCAGACTTGGCATCTTCAGCGGCGGATGACTCAAAATAGCGAAAGGAACCATACCTACGTGCGGCGTCCGCTCAACGCACACCCCGACTTCTACGCTTTTTGGGCGGATGGCCATGGCCGACAACCCTCCGAATCACGTCTCTACTTTAGCAACCAACAAGGGGATGTGTTTCAGTTGCCGATTTCCATGACCGGAAAATCAGCCATACCTGTTCGGCTGCCAGCACGCGGCCACCAAACGTCTGTCACGTCAGCGAGCGTCCCAGTGATCACCGAATGATGATTGGTGATGCTGCTCCGTCTTGCTGGCCTTACTTCCATACTGGCCTCGTTGAAGATACCACCCATTCCGATTAGGGTGTAACTCGCATCCCGCTCCTACGCAGCCTTCTTGTATAGCGTGTTTCGCTCATTTTGAATGCGGTATTCGTCAAATTCTTCCCAGTCACCATTGAGGTAAATCGATCGCAGGTGAAGCATGGACTGGGCACCGTCAACGGTCCATCGCATGCCGCTCAGTTCCATGCGATCCTTGACCACGTGACGACAAGCCCCTTCGATCACGCCGCTTCCGATGGGGTACCCGGCGGACAAGTATTCATCGTAACGCATGTGAGAGCGGTTGTTTTCCAAGTAGCCGATTACCTTCAGGAGCTTCTTCCGTTTTGCACCGCGCAGGCTAACCAGCTTGCGGCGCAAGCCACCGATCAAGTAGCCGTGTGTAGCGACAATTAGTTTTCCCGGTTGGCGACAATTAGAAGTCCCTTGTTGATTTACGTTTGGACCAGTATAGGGGCCCAAATTTTGAGACTCAGCGACAATTAGAATTCCCGTAGTCCGCGAACCGTGCGATCATCGTAACTCCCTAATAGCATGGAGGTTACGATGGTCAAGGATGGACACGTCAAGGAGCTTAGGCGACTGCTCGTGCTAGGCAGAACACTGGCCGCGCCGCCCAAATGCCACTTGCCGAGGTGCGCCGTCACGTAGCCCGCCTGCCGCAACACTTCCGCGATGGTCACTTCCACCTGGGGAAGATCGGCCCGCGTGTCCGGCGGCAGGAGCCGGCGATCGAACACCTGGTTTCGGGCCGATTCACGCCAGATGGTCATGTGCAACCTGGCCGGCGACTTGCCGGTCATGATCGATGCGCGGGTCGGCGTACAGACCGGTGCCGCCGCGTAAGCACTGGTAAATTTCATGCCGCTGGCGGCAAACCGGTCAATGGCGGGCGTTTCATGCAGATCGCTGCCATAGCAACCAGGCCCGGTCCAACCCATGTCGTCGACCAATAGCAAGACAATATTCCAGGGCAGGGCATTCGCGCGCGAGGCTGTGGTGAGTAGTAAAAGACTGCTGAAGCCGTAAGCGTTCACAGGTCGGTGCGAGCAAAACGAGAATTATGCCGCTCTCGATGGGGCTTTCGACATGCCTGATTGCGGCAGCAACGATGGCGATGTCTGGTTCGCGAAATGCGCGGTCACCGCATCAACCATGAACTCGAA
>JAJRWS010000316.1 GCA_024276705.1 Planctomycetota bacterium
ATATAAATTCACCACGCACGAATCCAAGTGCTGGTTCGTCGAGGAGTGTCAAAATGAGCTGGGATGACAAACTCCAACTGGCGGCCGTGGCAGTCATGACGATGCTGGGCGTCGAATTACACGCGACCGGTCTCGAACGAGGCAACGTGGCCGGGGGGATTCTGGCGGCAGCCGCTGGAGAGGGGCCACTGCAAGGCGTGGACGAGATCGTTTTTGCCGCCCGGCTGCCGTATGACGACCCTCACTGGTATGCCAATATCGGCTACTACTGTGATGACGCATCGCAAAAGGCCTGGGCCGGCAATGGCGAACCCGATGTCGGCAGACTCTGCAAATTGAATATCGGTACCGGCAAAGTTACCTGCCTGCTCGACGACCGCGGTGGTTCGGTTCGCGACCCGCAAGTTCATTACGACGCCCAAAAGATTCTGTTCTCCTACCGCAAGGCGGGCACGGAACACTATCACCTCTATGAGATTCAGGTCGACGGCACGGGGCTCCGCCAGGTCACCTCGGGACCGTTTGACGATTATGAGCCCGCCTACCTGCCTGACGGGGGCATTGTTTTTGTTTCGACGCGGTGCCGCTGCTGGGTCAACTGCTGGAAAACCCAGGTTGGTGTGCTCTACCGGTGTGACGCAAACGGCGGCAATCTGCACCGACTCTCTTACAACCACGAGCACGACAACACTCCCTGGGTCTTGCCTGATGGACGTATCCTCTACACACGGTGGGAGTACGTCGACCGCAGCCAGGTTGAATTCCATCACCTGTGGACCATGAATCCAGACGGCACGGAACAGACGATCTTTTTCGGCAATACGCGGCCGGGAACGTTGATGATCGACGCCAAGCCAATACCTGGCAGCCACGAGGTGATCGCCTCCTTCTCGCCTGGCCATGGCGTTACGGACCATAAGGGGGTCGCCACGATTGTCAGCCCGCGTAGCGGCCCCGACGATGAACCCGCCGCCCGACCGCTTCAGCCAAGAGACTGGCAGCACTTGAGCCAAGATCCCTATGCGCTTTCCGCCGATTCCTTTCTGTTGGCACGCGACAAGCAGATCGTGCTGCTGGACCACTCGGGCCGCGAACAAATTCTTTACACGCATACCGGCGAAGGCGAAGTTCGTGAGCCACGGCCACTGCTGCCGCGGCACCGTGAACGCGTGATCCCGCCGCGCACCGATCCGGGCAAGGCCACCGGCACGCTGGTTCTGGCGGACGTCTACCAGGGCCGCAACATGCAAGGTGTCCAGCGCGGTGAGATCAAGAAACTATTGGTTGTCGAAATCCTGCCCAAACAGGTCAATTTCAGCGGCGGTCCCGACCTCGTGTCGTGGCTGGGGACCTTCACCCTCGAACGGGTTCTCGGTACCGTACCGGTCGCCGACGACGGTTCCGCCTGCTTCGAGCTGCCGGCCGGCCGGCCGGTTTTCTTCGTGGCTCTCGACCAGAATGACCTGTCGGTCCAGCGAATGCACAGTTTCACCAGTGTCATGCCGGGCGAAGTGACCGGCTGCGTGGGCTGCCATGAGCCGCGCAGCAGGACGCCCGATCTGGGGCCATCCGCCTCGCGGTTGGCGTTCGAAGGCCCACCGAGCCAAATCAAGCCGTTCGACGGCCTGCCCGACGTACTCGACTTTCCACGCGACATCCAACCGATTCTCGACCGCCACTGCGTTGCTTGCCACAATGCCGAACAGCGCGATGGCAAAGTGAACCTGACCGGCGATTTGGGGTTTCAATGGTCTCTCAGTTACTTCACCCTTTTCGCTCATCGTCAGGTGGGCGATGGCCGCAACGGTCTTGGCAACTACCCGCCGCGGAGCGTCGGCAGTTCGGCGAGCCCGTTGCTCGAGAAGCTCGGCGAAAACCACTATGACGTCCGTGTCTCGCCGCGAGAATGGCGGACCGTCTGGCTCTGGATCGAGAGCGGCGCACCCTATGCCGGCAGCTACGCCGGGCTGCGAAACCTGAACGACCAGAACGTGGCGAGGCGGGCAGCCGCGCGCATCTTTGCTCAAGGCGCCGCCGTGCTCCAACAGAAATGCGCCACCTGCCACGCGGTAGGCGACGTAAAAAACGAAACCGACCGGGCATTGCCGTTCCTGCCCAACGCGGCCCGTAATAACCGCGGACTGCAGCGTCCCACGGCAATCCACGAAAGAGTCGTCCTCGCGAACGATCCGATCGCTCGTTTCAGCCCATACATCCTGCTGAATTTCACCCGACCACGACTCTCCCCCCTCCTCCTGGGACCATTGGCCAAGAAGGCCGGTGGCTGGGAAAGCTGTGGTGCCATCCTGGCCAGTCGCGACGACTCCGCCTATCAGACCCTTCTGAATCTGATCGAGCAAGGCAAGGCGGAACTGGATGCCAAGCCGCGTTATGGAACTCCCGGCTTTCAACCAAATCAACAATACTGCCGCGAAATGCGGCGATTCGGCATTCTGCCGGCCAACTTCGACTCTGTAATCGACACCGTCAATATTTTCCAAACCGATCAGGCCTACTGGAAATCGTTTTGGCACCAAGGTGATTAACAGACACGGCAGCTTGTCGAGTGGGCAAGAAATCGTTGGAGGAGGCGCCTGTCAATATTATTGCCATCCTGAAAGAGGCGACTGGGTCGGCTCCATCCGCAAAATCATGAACAAGACTTTCCAACTGCTTTTGTCTCTGCCATGCACCATGGCCCAGCAGATCGAGGACTGTGAACCGACCACTGCCAGGCGATCGTTTGCAACTTGCGATCCTCCCGATTCACACCTCGGCTCAGGCGGTGGAACCGCTTACCTGCTACAGCAGGCCTGGCGTGCCGGGGGGCCTGCCAGTAGCGGCAGCTTGAGCGACTGGATTGCCCAAAACCGTCATATCGTGATCCATGGTGGCGGCGAGAGCCGTCGTTTACCCGCCTATGCGGCGGTGGGCAAACTCTTCATTCCCATCCCCGCACTTCGATGGTCACGAGGGCAACGGTTGGGACAGACACTTTTGGATTTGAACGAACCGTTCCTGCGTCGTGCATTCCAACAATCGGCGCCATCGGCGCGTGTCATGATCGCTAGCGGCGATGTCCTCTTACGGTCGGATGAACCGATGGACAGCCTGCCCGACGCCGACGTGGTCCTGCTGGGGATGTGGGCGGCTCCGGAAGTTGCTCAGCATTATGGGGTGATGTTCTGTGATCGCCGAGATCCTCAGCAGCTCTTGACGTTTCTGCAAAAACCAGGTCCCGATGAGATTCGTGAACGGTCACGTGACACGGCGTTTCTGATTGACATCGGGGTGTGGCTGTTGAGCCATCGTGCCGTACGTCATCTGATGTCCCAATGCGGTTGGAACGATGACCGGTCTCAATTCCGACAATCGAACCTGCCTGACCTGTACGATCTGTATGGCGAATGGGCTCTGCACCTGGGACAGCGGCCCCAGATCCAGGATCATGAAGTGTCGACCCTGTCGATTGCCGTGGCGCCGGTACGGCATGGCGAATTCTATCATTTTGGCACGACACGCGATGTGATCGATTCGATGTACGCGTTGCAAAACGTAGTTCAGGATCAGACCGTGCTGGGGCCGGCACCCTCGTTGGCGCAGCCCAAGCAATTCATTCAAGATTCCGAGGTGGGTATACCGATCCGACGTCAGGAGAACGATTCGTTGTGGGTGGAGAACAGCCACGTGCCCGCCAGTTGGAAGATTGCGAAGCGACACATGCTGACCGGTATCCCATGGAATGACTGGGATTTGAGTCTCCCCGAGGGTATTTGCCTCGATTTCGTTCCCATTGGTGAGAACGATATCGCGATTCGCATCTATGGCTACTCCGATTCGTTTCGTGGGCTCCTCGGAGATACCCAGACGCAATGGTTGGAGCGACCGGCGGCAGCATGGTTTTCGGATCGAGGAATCGAGGAATGGGCGGCCCGGTTAGCCAAGGTCGATCTGCAACAGGCAGCGATTTTTCCCGTCTTACGCCCCGAGGAATGCTCGGGAGCCTTCGTGCAATGGCTGGTCGACACGTCTTTGCCACCGGTTCCTTCACCACCCGCGACACCGTCGGGGAACGGCGGCGACAGGCATCTCGAAAAATGGTTGGCTTGCCGTAAAATGTCGGCCCATGAATTGAGCCAACATGCGAACTTACGGCGACTCGTCGATCAGCGCCTGACCCTCCGCCGCAACGCCCTCCCCGTCATGGCGCGACATGCCGGACGGTCGGTTCTTTACAAGTTGGACCTTGCCGACGTGGCCAGCACCTACGCATCCTCCCATGCACCGTTACCTCCACCGGCCGAAGAGGAGGGCAACCTGATGCTGGCCATCCATGATCATATGTTTCGGTCGGAGATCCTGAAACAGCGAAAGGATGACGCCTGGCAGGAAGAAGAGGCAACCTCTTTTCGGTTGCTGGAGAGAGCCATCGTGACTCCGTACGAAAACGAGCCGGTCACGCCTGTCTGCCGCCTGGCCGAAGACCAGATTGTCTGGGCCCGTAGCCCAGCTCGCGTCGATTTGGCGGGGGGTTGGACCGACACACCACCCTACTGCATTGAGCAGGGAGGCAGTGTGGTCAATATCGCCTTGAACCTGAATGGCCAACCACCCATTCAGACCTTTGTCCGCCGCTCCGAGGCACCGACAATCACGATCCGATCCATCGACCTGGGAATCCTGGAAACCTTGACGACCTTTAAGGAAGTCGGCAACTACCGGGGTATCGGCAGTGGCTTTTCGGTGGCCAAAGCAGCCTTGGCCCTGTGCGGTTTTCATCCGACCTTCCAGGGCGGCCGATTTGACTCTCTCCAAGAGCAACTGGAGGATTTTGGCGGTGGCATCGAACTCTCGATGCTGGCCGCGATTCCAAAGGGTTCGGGGTTGGGAACGAGCAGCATTCTGGCCGGCACGGTCCTGGGCGCTCTCAGTGAACTCTGCAATTTAGGCTGGGACATGCAAGCTTTGGCGGCCCGCGTCAGTGCCATCGAGCAATTGCTTGGCAGTGGAGGTGGCTGGCAGGATCAATTTGGAGGCCTGCTGCAAGGCGCCAAACTGGTCGAAACGCAGCCTGGCATCCGGCAACAGACGCTGATTCGTTGGCTTCCATCCGATTTCTTTCGCTCGGCGGAATTCAAGGCACGCGGACTACTTTACTACACCGGCATCACCCGCACCGCCCACGATGTGCTGGGTGAAATCGTCCGCGGCATGTTCTTGAACGATCCCGCTCGTCTGACGGTACTCGACGCAATTCGAGCCAACAGCCGAACTTGCTTTGAAGCCGTCCAACGATTTGATTTTCCAGCTTTTGCCAACAGCATCCGTTGCAGTTGGGAATTGAATCAGGCACTCGACCACGGCACGAACCCGCCGGAAGTAGCCGCCGTGATCGATCGCGTTGCCCCCTTCCTGAGCGCGTTCAAGCTGGCCGGTGCAGGGGGCGGCGGCTTCCTCTACATGCTTACCAAGGACGAAGAACAGGCCCAACGAACGCGGCGTGTTTTAGAAGAAAATCCACCCAACGAGCGTGCCCGCTTTGTCGACATGACTATTTCATCGACCGGGTTGCAAGTCACTCGAAGCTAGGAGTCCCTCATGCTAAAAACGGTCTGCGTTCTACTATGGGTCCCCAGCCTGCTGTCAGCCGACATGGGGCAAGCGGCAGAACGGCCAGCCCGACGACTCGGCGACATCCTGGTGATCAACGAAGACAATAGCCAAGCAGTAAAGCACACTCAAAGCCCCATCTGGATCGCCACTCCGCAAGCGGTCACCACGAGTCCGGCGGCCGCATGGCTCCACCGCGACATGCCCTGAAACTTCAGCCTGGTCCCCTGGAACTTTAGCTTGTCCAAGCCGAGCACCGATACCAGCACGATTGCCGACATGGTTCCGATCGTCACCACACTGAAGACGGTCGCCACCAGCACCACTCCCCAAAGCGACAATTTCGTCGCGGCCGGGTACATGAGCAGCGGAATCAGCGGCTCGCACGGCCCGAAGACGAAGATCGTAAATAGGATCCAAGGTGTCATCGAAGCGGCCCGCTCGGCGTCCGAGTGGACGTGGGCATGCTGCCCCGCATGGCCATGGTCGTGCGCGTGCACAACTCCCCCCTCGTGCATGTGCAAATGTGAATGCGGGCGGTTGCGAATTGCTCGATGAACCCCCCACACGAAATAGGCCAGCCCAAACCCCAAGAGAAGCCAGCCAGCAATATTGCCACGCCAACCTTCAAACCATTCGAGGCCCGTGACCGCCAATCCCAGGCCAATGCCCAACATGCCAAGTAGCACCGAGCTC
>JAJRWS010000317.1 GCA_024276705.1 Planctomycetota bacterium
GCGCCAGCCGATGTAAATTGCGCCCGCTTCACACTCCAAAGCAACCAGCCCCCGATCCAGCCGCTCCGCCGAAAACAGGGGGGATACCAGCAAGAGCCCAATCTCGACCCACAGGACACCACGAAGGGCCACCCTGCACTTGGCGTTTCGTATCATTCGCATCAACGCACCCTTATCATAATCCGGTCGGCATAGGACCGTGCATTCCCGTTTTTAATCCTACTCTTACTCCAATACGGCCTCAGCTTCTTTCGATTTCTCCATGCATCGATCTCTGGTGAGTCTCCCAGGCAGCCAACCGCCGCCCTGACTGCTACCGGAGTGAGCGGTTATCTGGATGCTCCACACGCGTTGAGTGAGCATTGCCAGAACTCCCGAAATCTTTCTTGGCCAATGCGCGGTCAGGACTAAGATTAAGAGTAGCCTAACACGGCCTCCGGTCGTGAACGGCTACAATAGTGGGGGCCCACTGCCCTTGAAATGGTCGCGTCCCCACACGTGATTCAGGATAAGCGGAAGATGTCAGGGCGTCAATCAAATATAGGACCATCTATTTCAGTAATACTACATGGCCTTTTCTATCGATAACTTTCTTCTTCCTATCCGCAAAAAGGCGTACCCGCGATTACCGCACGCGTCGGGTGAACGTGAGTCCGGCCATCAAGGAACCTAGCAGGAGCACGGGGGAGGACGGTTCGGGCACTACCGTGGTGAATGCGAGGTCGTCGATGCTGAAGAAGCTGCCGGTTGCTCCTGGCTCGCGTGGGCCATTCCAAATGGCAAACTGCGTGATATAACGTCCGGCCGGCGCTTCGATGCCGACGAACGTGTCCTGGTCTCCAGCGACTGGGTCCGAAGAAACGTCCTGCCCCGCGTCGATCGAAACGGCGTACTCCATCGAATTCCCGTCATCGAACCCTTTCGCAAGAGACAGAAATCGTCGGTGAACCCCCAGGTATCATTTTCCATAAATGGCCGATACGGTTATCGCCATGGATGGCCAAGGGGAAGAAAGGTTCCCAGGAATGTAATATCCATGAAATGCGTGGCGACTGTTCTTATCGGCAGCAAGCTGGTTCCACGATAGAATGGAAATGAGAGAGAGGTCCATCCAAACGACCGTGCTGTCTGCTATCTTGATGGTCCTGCTGTTGCCGTTCATTAAGGGAGATCCTCGATGGAATCGAACCGATGGTTGGCCGTTGCCGTGGATTCCATTGCATGTCCACGCTGGCATGTGTCGCGCCAATTCGGGTGGCGATCGAAGGACACAATAGGTATCATCTCCGCCATCGTGCTGGCAACATGGATCGTTGCAGGCGCCTGTGCGGATGCCCAAAGCTTTGCCGTCAAGAATCCACTGAATGCCGAGCGGCCCAATGCCATCTTTGTGGGCCCGGCCGCATTGGTCGGCTTCCCTCCGTTTGCGCCTGGGGCATACTCCGGGTGGTCCGAGGATGGGCAGCGCTTGGCGATCCAGCTCGATGATTTGGATGGGGATGGCGAAGCGGACCAATTGACGACCGTCTTGAACTTGAAGCCCGAGGAAGAGAAACGCGTTACCATCAGGAGGCGAACGAGTCCAGCGCGCGCTTACGAGGGCCCCTCCTTCGCGGACGCGCGCCCTTCATGGCGGTTCGAACGGTACGCCGTTTTGGAAACCGACCGGATTGCCTATGGCCTGTATGGTATCTATGCGCCCCAGGAGTCGAGAACGTTGGCATGGGACTGTTATGGCAAACGTCCCGAGGCTTGGAGACTGTCGCTGGATCAACTGGCGAGTGTCAATTATCACAAGGATAATCCGGTGGCGGTGGACTTTCTGCCGATGAAAAAAACGCTCGGTCTGGGAGGACCGTTCATCGGACTGGCCAGGCCGATGCACGGTAGGGACGGGTGCCGGTATGCGTACCGGGTGTTGGCTCGCGGGCCGGTGCGCGCGGGGCTGGAAGTCAAGGTGGCCAGGTGGCGGGCTCGGGCCGCGGGAAGCTACGACGCAATCGTACGGTACTGGGTTTACGCACATCACGATTTTATCGACGCGGAATATACCCTACTGCCAGCAAAGGGCCGGCCTAAAACGGATCCACCATCAATGGACGAGCCGCGAAAGACCAGGGACGAATATTTTGGCGCGGGCATTCGAAAAATATCCGACGCAAGCCCCCTTCTAGCAAGCCGCGTCGACGGCATCCTGGCGGCATGGGGACAACTGCCGAACATCACCGGAGAGACCGGGCTCGGGCTGATCTTTGATCCAGAGGACTTCGTGGCCTGGCACAATTTCAGTGATGACTCGAACGCGCATGGCGTCTTTCTCGGGCCCAACCTGGTTGGGCAAGAACGCGTGCGGGTACGGATGCGCCTGGTTGGCGTCTGGAGCGAAGGCGGCATGGCGGGAGCGAAGACGTTTGCGACACACCTGAAAGACCTGGCCTTGCGGTTTCAGTCGCCAGTCACGGAGAAATGAAAGATGGATTCCTTGATACGCGAAATCAGTCGTTGGAGCTCGAAAGTTGATTCAGTACTTCCAAATTGCAGCATCGCCTTACGTGAAGCAGGGCGATAAGGATCGTTCGA
>JAJRWS010000318.1 GCA_024276705.1 Planctomycetota bacterium
CTTCCAGAATCGCACGGATAACTGTCGCGGAGCCCTTTTTAACAGCGACCCGTAGCATGCAGCCAGATGCAGTGGATCTGGCCATGCGGAGTATTCCGAACGATTTTGTGAAACAGTGCCAGGTGGATCACCTAACCACTGGCTAAGCTTTGCTCTTGCTCCAGCACAAGCATGCCGATATGGTCTGGCGAAAATGGATGCAGCTTCTGCCAATCGCCCTCTGTCGGTAGCTCATGCAGTCACTGCACTGCTGGCAGCGACTTACGCTTACACCTTACAAGCAGCCTGGGGGAGCCTTTTCATTTCTCGTCGGAGTTTCTCCATGTCAATTCGCCTTGAAACTGCCGTGCTAGCAACCGCGCTGTGGTTCATGCTTGCGACATTGTTTTCCGCAACCCCCAGAGTCACGGCTGCGGAAGTCCATCAAGCAGCGCACAAGACTTCCCCAACCCCACCATCCTTGGCGGTTGGCAAGCTTGGACGTCAACAGGGCAGATATGTATTGCTGGACAATCGTGGGGCGCTGATTGCCTACCTGTTACCGCGAAAGTCGCTGCCCGTCGACAAATTCATGGGAAAGCTTGTTGCCGTCACCGTCAGCAAGTCGACCGGGGAGGCCAATCGTCAGCCGAGGCTTTGGGTCGATGACATACAATATTTGTCCGCCCAGAGAATGGGAGGTCCTGTACAAACGGCCGCCTACCGCCGAGCGGATTCACCCCAGGCGACCGTGCTAGCACACTATAACGCACCGGCTCAGCAACCCCATGTCGTACTCGATCCAAACGCTGCCTGTCCTCAGAACGCCTGCGTGATTAGCGACAAGCCGATGGTTGACCCGAAAATTGGTTGCGGGCCTGGTAGCCGGTTTTGGGTGGACGCTCAATATCTGCTTTGGTGGAACAACGGTCAAAGCATTCCACCACTTGTGACGACCAGTCCGGCAGGGACACCCTCAGAAAATGCGGGCGTGTTGGGCGAACCGAATACACAAATCCTGTATGGAAACCAGGATATCCTGACCAAAGCAATGCATGGCGGTCGGGTCCGTTCTGGAATTTGGCTTGACCAGAATAATATGCTGGGAATCCAAAGTGAATTTTTCGGTTTTGGCACTCAGAACACGCAATTCTTTAGCGAAAGTAACGCGAACGGGTCTCCTATCCTCGCCCGCCCCTTCTTCAACATCAATCCACGCGACCCGATCTTCAATACCCTGGATCCACCAGCTCGGCAAGACTCCCAACTCATTTCCTTTCCCGACGACCTCAGTGGCTCCATCAAGATAGATGCCAGCACTCAGTTCCAATCGGCTGGAATCGCCATTCGGTCCAATCTCGCGGGTGATGTACTGGGATCCAACTCGAAAACTCAATATTCACGCGTCGATATGATCACCGGGTATCGCTATTTGCGTCTCAAGGATCGTCTGGAATTTACCCAAAACCTTAACTCTCTGAATCCGATCGTCGCCGTCTCCTTGGACATCTTCGACCGTTTTGACACCCAGAACGTATTTCAAGGTGTCGATCTGGGAGGCGTGTGGGAAGCTGGCTGGAATCAGTGGTCGGTGGAGTGTTTATTCAAAACCGGCATTGGCAGCGTACTTCAAAAAGTCAATATCCAGGGTCGTACAAGTATTTCCCCTGTAAACGGACCGACACCAACCTACATCGGTGGACTACTGGCCCAGCAATCGAATATCGGCACTTACAGTCAAAGTCGCTTTGCGGTATTGCCAGAGCTTGGAGTGACCCTCGGATATAAGGTCCTGCCACGCTGGAAATTGACTGCCGGTTACACCTTCCTCTACTTGGGTTCTGTCGCTCGACCTGGTAACCAGATCGACCTGGATATCAACCCAGACCAACTGCCTCCGGTGGTCAATCCAGTCGAAGGCGCTTATCGTCCAGTGTTCGAAATCAATGAATCGACCTTCTGGGCGCAGGGGATGAATTTCGGTTTACAGGGAAGTTGGTAGTGCGTCCGAGCACTCACCAGCGACATAGGGGTGCAGGAACACGCTTCGCACCCAGCTTCGTGTGGCACGTCCCTGAGGTACGAAGGGCGTGGTGCGTCGCCCCGGGAAGCTTGCGCCGGAGTCCACTGCGCGCCGACCACGCCCTTCGCCAGGGGGCTCGCGCCTGTTGATCTTCTCATCATCTCTTGCCCTGGCTCCAGAGCGTGGGCACACACGGGGGAGCTTGCCCTCGACCCCACTTGCGGCAAACGCGACAAGTCCGTTCCTGCATTCGCGACATAGGGGGGGAAGTGGGGAAGTCTGGAAGTCCTTGTGCGGGGCTTGTTGGGTTTGCGCTTGCGGTTAGAATGGTCCATGTTGCCACTCTTTATGCAAGTTAAGGGTTGGCATCGACCTGCCCGGCCTAAACCACCGGACGACGCAAACTAAAACAGGGTCTGCTGCGTAGTGGGCGTAGAATCAGGCGAAAAGCACCGAAGGCCTGGCCCCCGGAAACGTCATAAGCCACTATTACGTAACATCTTGCACCCGTAGCTCAATTGGATAGAGCACTGGTCTTCGGAACCAGGGGTTGGAGGTTCGAGTCCTCCCGGGTGTGCTGGGCTTACTGCCGTCGTTCGAACTGGGACGGTCGGGGCGGCTAGCCATTGGATAAAATCCGCGTCCGTTGCGCCCCGCCCTCCAAGATTCTCTCGACGGATCGGGCTTACTGCCGTCGTTCGAACTGGGACGGCCGGGGCGGCTAGCCATTGGATAAAATCCGCGTCCGTTGCGCCCCGCCCTCCAAGATTCTCTCGACGGATCGGGCTTACTGCCGTCGTTCGAACTGGGACGAATCGGGCGAACTACGCCTGTTGAACTATCTTGTTAAGTGATGGCAATCGACCTGAAAAGATAGCCGGTAGTAATCCAGCAAGGGCGTCTTGGATCGGTCTTTGGTGGCAAGCACAAACTGTAGCCGTACCGGCTGGGCGATCTGCAGTTCCTGGGATTCGGCTATTCCTTCGGAAAGCACCTCTCCTGTTTGGCTCAAAATGTTGAGCGTGAGAGAGGTTCCTTCAGGCACACAAGATTGTAACTCAATCGAATTCTGCATAATTGCACCAG
Source organism: Planctomycetota bacterium (assembly GCA_024276705.1). GTDB lineage: Bacteria > Planctomycetota > Planctomycetia > Pirellulales > Lacipirellulaceae > JAJRWS01. The sequence goes on from JAJRWS010000318.1 coordinate 3,089, forward strand.
ACGAGAGTGACCTGGTTGATTTTCCATTCACTCAACCAATCGACAAAATACTGCTTGTTGAAAACCACATCGGTACTGAAAACGTTTGTGTGTACCAGGTTCATGTACTCCGGATCGTGATTCGTTGCCGAGAACAGGTTGCAACCCGATTCGGAGAGCTGTCGGATCTTGATTCGAGGAGCAAATGAGACTCGGGTTTTGAATAGGAACGAATCTTCACGATCTCGGTAGCAGTAGTAATGGCAAAAATCACGAACCGCATAGAGTGTCCCGCGAGGATCGGCTCCATGGAGTACGGCAAGCCAACGACTGCTTTGCGACGACGCATGATGGGCTTTTATCGCAATCGAAAATCCCTGCTCCTCCTTGTTGGGTTCAAAGAAATTCGTCTCCGCCAGGTGGGCTAGGAGAGGATTGTTTTGTACCCGCCCAAGTACCACGATGTTGGTTTCAGTGGCCAATATCTCAGCAACGTCCCCATACGCCCGTATGACTTTGGGCGGAATGTCCGTAACTTTTTCCAGATGCGTCGAGAGCTCGGAGGCGGCATACGCTTCCAAAGGGTCAGCACTCTCCGGCAGCACGAGTGTGATCTCAGCCGAATCGTTCGCCGTTAAATAATTGGACTCCGGTTCGGCAGCGGCACTGCACGTACTCAACGGCACTATACACAAGAGCATTGTGGAAATTGATCGCGAATGCATTACGGCCCCTTTCTTTTGAGTACGATCACCAGACCACATTATCCAATGTAGTTATTTGGGGAGCATTGGTCCAGAATTTCCCAATGGGATAACCCTGCCGCCCCAAAGCCACCGTATTCGAGAGGCTGTCAGCGTTGTCTTTCACACTTTCCCTTAGAACCTCGTCATACGCAAGGCAGGAGGCCGTTGAAAGAGCCAGCCAGATCAGCAACTCGCATGTGCTGAGTATTGATTGGTCCGGGATTTTCGATGGCTCGTTCGCGTTGTCTGCCACAGCCCTGCCCTGAAAGGAGCCGCCCCCTCGAATCAAGATGTTTTCGGTGGGCTAACTGGTTCAAAAATCCAAAGCGACAGCTGCGCTGTCGCACTCCATATTATGGAGTGCTGCGGCGTAGCCGTCGCTTTGGATTTTTTACTCGCTCCCAAACGTTGAGCTCCTGCCCAGTAATTGAAACCCTGCCTTGCCCCCCTGCCCACAGCCTCGATAATGATATGATTGAATTATCTTCGCGAGTATTTTACCATGGCTGAAACATTTGCGCGAATCCTTGCCATTCATGCATAATGCGGGAAGCAGAGAGAGTGGAGCCGTTCCATGTACCCGTACCTCGGCACCGTTACCCGACAATACGCAAGTCTACATAAAAGCTTGAAATCATGTACACACCGACGTTTTTCAATCTTATCCGTCACCACATTCGACACGCGGATCCGCGGCCTGAAAGCGGTTCCGTCCCCGATGGAGCCGGGAATGGAGCCATTTCTGGCGTTTATGCAGCCTCACCACCAACCCGGCTCGGGAGAAGAGTCCTAACCATGAGCCTGAGATGGATACAGGGTTGCTGCCCCATCTTTGCACTCCTGTTCTACACGTTCTTCCAGTCGGCCCCCGCATCCGGACAGGAGATTACGGTCACCACCGACCCCATTTCGCGCCACTTCCACATCGGCTACCCGGTTCCTGAAAACGGGCCAGACGTTGTCCAGGTGTATTGCACCTTTTCACCGGACGGCGGCAATACCTGGCAGAAGGCCTCCGTCACGCCCCGGATATCGGCAAGCGGCCTGCGCCTTTTACCTTCGTCGGAGTGGACCGAGTGGATGGGGAAGGGCCATGTCACGGAACGGCGGGCAGCCGGCCTGATGCGCACTCTCGTCTTCAATCCCTACCCCGATGCCCAGCAAGACGGAAAGGTCGATGTTGACTTTCGCATCGAAATCCGTGCCGCGAACGACACAGTGCTCGCGACCCACACCACCCGCCTCCAAGCCGACCATTCCGACGTCGTCACCATTGAGGATTGGTCTCAAGTTTTCCAACATGAAAACCTGCAAGACGAAAGTGGTAAAGCCCCGCAAAAATGGCAGTGGCGCACCGGTTGGGATAATCGCAGAGGCATGTCGTTGGGCAACAGCCTCTACGGCAACGCAGGCAAGGAACTGGCCATGCCTCA
>JAJRWS010000319.1 GCA_024276705.1 Planctomycetota bacterium
CATGCACGGTCGCAGAATTGTGTTGATTCTAGCCCCGAAATGAACCAGCGTCCTTTCTCTCACACTGCCCCTTCCCCATTCAGCCAGTTTGCTCTAGAATGGTGGATTCCGATAAATCCTCGCCACCTCGCTGGCACCGCTGACAGGTGCCTATTTGGGGTTCAGAAGCTGTCTTTGAGCGATGGCGTCTGGCTTTGACGGATGACGTCTGGGGGCTTACATTCTCTCGTTTACGAGCAAGCAAACCAATGCCTAAGCAAAAAACACACAAGGGCACCAAAAAGCGATTCCGTATCACGGCTTCGGGAAAGGCCAAGCACCGCAGTTCCGGAACCAGCCATCTGGCATCGCGAATGAGCCAAAAACGAAAGCGGAATCTCCGCGGCACGAGTTCCACCACGGCAAGCAACGCGAAGATGATTCGTGAGGTTTTGGCGGGGAACAGTTATTAGCGCTTGCTGGGCCTCTCGAGGGGTTGCTGAGCTGCGGTACGGATTAAGATTAAGATTAAGATTAAGAAGTGGCCGATCGCGGCCCGAAGCCGCGACCGGCCACCGACAAACATGCCGGGTTACGAACGCCTTTCGAAGTAACGAAAGGGACCTGGGCATGACCACGGTAAGGAAGCAAAGGTTCCACCAATGAGAACCAAAAAGGGAAGTGCCCGGAACCGGGCTAAAAACCGTCTTTTTAAGAAAACCAAGGGCTACGTGGGGGGCCGCGGCACACTGCTGAGGACCGCGAAGGAAACTCTGGTCCGAGCCGAGGCCTATGCCTATCGCGATCGGCGCGTACGCAAACGCGAATTTCGCAAATTGTGGATTATCCGGCTGAATGCGGCAGCACGCCTGCGTGGCTTGCGCTACAGCGAACTGATCCATGGGCTTGATAAAGCTCAAATTGGCCTGGATCGCAAAATGTTGTCCGAAATGGCCATTCATGACCCGACCGCATTCGATACTGTCGTGGAAAAAGCACGGACAGCGCTTGCAGATTAACAGCATGGCGCTTGTAGATTAATAGCATGGGCTCGCAGGTTAATAGCATGGCTCTGAAGGATTTTCTTGCCAGCCTGAAATCGATCCGTCAACATGCCCAGGAGGCTTTTGCCGCGGCTGCGGACAAAAAGGACCTGGAAGCAGCGCGAATTGAGTTGCTGGGCGCTAAAAGCGGCCAGTTGCGAAAGGTGCAGCAGGGCCTGGGACGTGTCGACAAGAGTGACAAACCGGAGGCAGGCCGGCATTTCAATGAGGTGAAGACACTCCTCGAGTCGGCATTCGCAGAGGCCCAGCAACGACTTGCCGAGGCTGGTGCCAGTTTACCGGAACGGGAAACGGATCCCTTCGACCCAACTTTGCCTGGCAAACCGGTCCGTTTAGGGCAACTGCATCCGATCACTCAGACCATCCGCAGCATGAAGGAAATCATGGGCCGGCTCGGCTTCTCTGCTGTCGAAGGGCCAGAAGTTGAAGATGATTGGCACAATTTCGAAGCCTTGAATATCTCGCGAACGCATCCAGCCCGCGATCCGCTCGACAACTTCTATCTGGCCACGGCCGAGAGCCATGGCACGCCGCGATCTGCTGCCGGAGGGAATGCCAAAGGCACGGAAAATGGCGCCTCGCTGAAAAATAAATCTGGGCAACGCCGACCCATGTTGCTCCGCAGCCAGACCAGCACGGTGCAAATCCGGGTAATGGAAGACCGCCCCCCCCCCGTACGCGTGATCTCCCTGGGACGCGTCTATCGGCCCGATACGGCCGATTCGACGCACTACCCGATGTTTCACCAGATCGAAGGGCTGCTGGTCGATCAGGGAGTCACGATGGCCGACTTGAAAAGCGTCTTGCGGCTGTTCTATCAAAGCTACTTTGGCAGCGACGGCAAGTCGGAAGCGGACCGAGTGCATGTTCGCTTTCGTACTTCGTTTTTCCCTTTTACCGAGCCAAGTGTCGAAGTCGACATGAATTGGCAGTCCGGCTGGATGGAGATGGGTGGAGCGGGCATGGTGGATCCGAACGTACTGAGGGCAGTCGGCTACGACCCCGAAAAAGTTACTGGCTTCGCCTTCGGACTGGGAGTCGAAAGAATCTGCATGCGGCAGCATGGCATCACCGACATTCGCGACCTGTATCAGAACGATGTGCGGTTTTTAGAGCAGTTTTGACTATGATCGTTTCCTGGAATTGGCTGAAGGATTACGTTGAGCTGCCCATGCCACTGGGCGAATTGACCGAGCGTTTGACCCTGTCAGGGCTCAATCTGGAAGGCCTTGAAAAGGTCGGAGATGACCTTGACCCGCGGGCCCCTGAGAGATGGACCGATTGGGCGATCGACCTGGAGGTGACCAGCAACCGTCCCGACTGTCTGGGTCACATCGGCGTCGCACGGGAAGTGGCCGTCTTGTGGAACCAGCCCCTTTCGATACCTTCGCCGCAACCCCAGGAAGTCGGGCCGGCCGTCAGCAGCCTGGCCCACGTGACGGTGGAGAGCCCGTCGCTCTGCCCACGTTACACGGCCCGAGTCATTCGTGGCGTGACCATCGGCCCCAGCCCCAAGTGGCTCGCCGATCGGTTGCGCACCCTTGGCATCGCGGTCATCAACAATGTGGTCGACATTTCCAACTACGTGATGATGGAGTGCGGCCAACCGCTGCATACGTTTGATTTATCCAAACTGGCTGGCTCCCGGATTGTGGTTCGCCAGGCCCGGCCAGGCGAGTCCTTTACCGCCATCGACCATCGCCAGTATGAACTGGCACCGGACACCTGCGTCATCGCCGATGCCGAGCGGACTGTCGCTTTGGCGGGAGTGATGGGAGGGACGGAATCGGAAGTTTCGACGGCAACGACGGACTTGCTGATTGAAGCGGCCGACTTCGCGCCCCTCTCGGTTCGCAACACGGCTCGGCAGCTCAGTTTGCACAGTCCCTCTTCGTTCCGCTTCGAGCGAGGCGTCGACTGGCCAGGAATCGATTGGGCCAGTCGGCGTTGCTGTGAGTTGATCCTGGAGTTCGCCGGAGGCGAGTTGGCCGAAGGGTCCATCGACATCGGCGTACCTCCCGCAGCCCACCCGGAAATCAAGCTTCGCTTCAACCAGATCGAACGCGTGCTCGGGATCACGGTGCCTGGGGAACAAGTACGAGGGATTCTCACCGCACTCGGCGGGCATGAAACACACGCATGCGACCACTGTGTGAAATTCATTGCACCTACCTGGCGGGCCGACTTAACACGCGAGATCGACCTGGTCGAAGAAGTGGCTCGCATCCACGGCTATGACAAGATTCCTGAAGATGCCAGTGTGAAATTGACCGCTTCAGCCCGAAGCCACGAAGACAGCGCTCGAGATACCATCGGCGACACCATGGTCGCCATGGGATTCAGCGAAGCGATGACTCTCAGTGCCGTTACGCCCGAATGGATCGGTTGCTTCCGCCCATGGACAACGGCCGCACCGCTGACAACGGCCACTCCCGTCCTGCGACGTGCCAACTGCCTGCGTCAGAGCCTCGTCCCCAGCCTGCTGGCGGCGCGAAGAACGAATGAAACGCTAAGTAACCCGGTGATTGAATTGTTTGAAATCGCCGGCGTTTACTTGCCGGAAATCGAGGAAATGCCCAAAGAACTGCGACTCCTGGCACTGACTAGCGGAGGTGATTTTTTTACGGTCAAAGGATACCTGGAAGGACTCTTGCGGACGCTTGCTCCCCAATGGCAACTGCTAGCTGAAAGCTGGGAGGATCGGCTGTTTGCCCAAGGCCGAGGTTGCCGTCTCAGCATTGCGCCAGCTTCGATCATCGACGGGCCCGCACTCCATGAGCCCAAGCTGCAAGAATCGGGGAAGCCGATTTCTCCTGGGCAAGTTTCCCCTGGGCAGGCCGACCAGAAACAGCTCGCCCGTGACTTTCCCTGGGGAGTATTGGGCGAACTCAGTCCATGGGGTTTGAAACAATTTGAATTACGAGGTCGCACCACGGTGGCCGAGATCGATCTGGGGCCGCTCGTGAACGCGGTCCAACGAGTCCGCACCCTGGACCTTCTGTCACCCTATCCGCCTGTCCATCGCGATCTGAACGTGGTCGTGGGCGAGTCTGTCCGTTGGGCCGACGTGGAACGAATCACGCGAACTCATGCCGGCCCGCACTTGGAACGGATCGAATACCAGGAGACCTATCGGGATCCTCAGCGATTGGGCAAAGGCAAGAAGAGCCTGCTCTTCTCGATTCAGCTTCGTTCCTCCAAGGGTACGCTCACCCGAGAACAGGCGGATCAGGCACGGGAGCGGATTGTGACCGCTCTCGGCCAGGAATTAGGGGGCCAGTTGCGGGATGGAAAGTAGGCCTCCCTCCCCGCAAAATCCGCGCGACTGCTGCAATCTGTCTGCTGCGGTTAAGTTACTTTGACGAACCTCGCTTTGCGGCGTATATACTCTTGGAAACTGAGAGTGGTTCCCTTTTCCGGCCGACTGCCAGCGTGCGCGAATAGCAGGCTTCTGCGAGTATGCAACTTTGGTGAAAGCAATCATGGAAGAATCTAAATCCTGGTCTGAAGGAACTCGCAAATGTTCCGAGGAAACGGCTGAGACGCTGCAAAAGCTGCGTACTCAAGCAGGCGAATCCTTGAACATGCGTCGTCGCCATTTGAGTGACATGGAGACGGAGCTAAATCATCACATCCAGCAGGTGGCAGCCGAACTGGCCCATGACTTTGTAGCAACATGCGCCCCTGCCGAGACAACTTCCCAAGAAGAGCTGCAAGCCCGGCTGGAAACGCTGACTGCCCAAGTCGAGCAAGAGACTCACCAGCAAGAACAGTTGCAAGGGGAACTGGCGACCCTGCAGCAAAATCTGTCTCAACTGCAACAGCAACTTCAAGAACAGACCGACCAGCGACAACATCTGCAGCAGCAACTTCAGGAACAGACCGACCAGCGACAACAACTGCAGCAGCAACTTCAGGAACAGACCGACCAGCGACAACAACTGCAGCAGCAACTTCAGGAACAGACCGATCAGCGACAACATCTGCAGCAGCAACTTCAGGAACAGACCGACCAGCAGCAACAACTGCAGCAGCAACTGGCATCACAAAGCAGCGCAGTGGAAAGCCTGAAAGAGCAGCAGAAGCAGGCTGACGAGCAGATTCAGACGCTTACCGGACAATATGACCAGGCATGTCAGGCGCTCAGCGAACTGCAAACCAGGCCTTGCAATGAGTGTGAAGAACTACGGCAACGAGTCGTTCAATTTGAGCAAGCCAGGCAGGAGCAAGATCAGCGTCTGGCCGAGCAGGAAAAAGAGCAGGCTTGTTTGCAAGAAGCCCTGCAGGAAGCTCGTGCTGCCGAACAGCAGCAAACACAGCGACTCCGAGAACGTGATGCCGACTTGCAGGCTACGCAGCTTGAGTCGCAAGAAATCATGCACGGCCAGGAGCAATTGGCCCAGCAGCGAGACGAAACAGAGCAAAAGCTCGAACTGGCACTGGAGGATGGCCAGAAACTTCAACAGCTAAACGAAGAACTCCAAGAATCGCTGGCTCAACGAACAGAAGCGGCAACGAACACATCGACAGAACTGGCCAGTTTGCGTGCAGAGCGTGACGCGTTGACCGCCCGGGTTGGTGAACTGGAAGCAGCCCCTGCCGCGGATCTGGATGCCGACGGGCAGGAGCAAATCGCCGACTTGAAGCAACGACTGGAGATGGCACTGGACGAAGTGCAACAACAGAAGCAGAAAAACAATGCGTTGCAAGATCACCTGGAAACACTCCAGACTGGTCAGGCGGCTCCGCCCAGCGACGGGCCCCTCGACTGGCAAGCACAAAAAGCGCGTTTGCTAGCCAGCCTTGCGGAGGAAGAGGACGATTCGCCTCTACCTGAGCAACGCCAACAAGAACTTACGACGATCGAGAGTACGGTATCCATCACTGACCAGGTTGTGGCCGGCAAGGATCATGAAATTGCCGAGCTGCGCCAACAACTGGAATCGCTGCAAATGGATCCACCCGCGGAACACCTGGCAGAGGAAAACCAGACCGATTCGTCGACTCCGGGCACGATTCTGGATGAAGATGAGACCATTCAGCGGGAAAGGGATCGCTTGGAGCAACTACAACAAGAGTGGGAAGAAAAACTTCGTCAGGCAGAGCTAGATATCTCGATCGAGCGTGCAACCCTGGCCCGCGATAAAGCCGCCTTGGAAGAAAAACTTACCGCAGTCCAGAACGCATCGGCTGCAGATCAACTCATGAACGATCCACAGCGACCACGCAGACGCTGGCTGGCCGCATTAGGGATCCAAGGAGACGGCGAAGAGTGATTTACTTCACGCCTTCGCCTTCGAGGCAAAAGATAGCCAGGTGCTTGCCTTCAGGGCCTAAAAACTCCTCAAACCGCAAGATGCCATCGACCGCCACCGGACGTATCGTGTACTCGGCCGTTTTTCCTGCCTGCATTCGTACCAAGATACAATCGTAGAGCGCGGCGCCAGGGCCAAAACAACATTCTAAATTGTCTCGAACCAGAACAAATTGCTTCAAACCTCGTTTGCGCAAGGTAGGGAAAATATAGCCTCGGATGCGTATTTTCATACCGAACAACTGTTCAATTCGCGGTGTGAGCATGGATCGATCGAAGCGATCCGTTTTTTCCATATCGAATTTGAGATCGTCGAAAGTGGAATCCACGGTCTGCTTCGGTGGCCGAGACTCGCTTTCGGCTGGAATTTCCGCGGAGGCTGGCTGGGACCTGGTGCTCGAGGGGTGGGACTTGGCCTTGGCAGCGGCTTGAGCCCCTCCCAGGGATTCCGATGCTGGCGCTGCGGAAGCCTTGGGATCGAGCACCGTAATGTCCGCAGCAGGAACAGCCGTAGGGTCTGCTCCAGTCACCTGGTGATCGCAGCCCATGCTCAGAAGCAAGACGAACCCAAACAATAGATACAGCAGCCCTCCCCATGCAGGCATGAAGGGGTCGGGCACCTTTTTTCGCCTGCGTGTCTGTTGTGTAATTGAAGGCATAAACGGCCGAAAAAAAGTTCCACACCCCACCCTCCTGAGCCTGCCATCTTTTTTTACCTGAACCCTGAACTCCGAACCCTTTTTCCCCGACACCTGACACCCGACACCCTGTCCCCCGCCCACTTCTTTCTCACCCTGCATAGTCGGCCTCCAGGGTGTAGGCAGGGTGGCCAGGTCCCTTGGGAATATTGTCGGGAAGAACATGCAGCGTCCCACCCATGCGAATCACTCGATTCGAAAAATCGATATGGAGTGATTCGTCGACTGTAACAAGCACCTGATCATAAAATTTAACTTTAGACAAATCGCCAAAGCAGCACTGATAGTTGTCTCGCACCAGCAAAAAGTTGCGGATATTATGCCTCTGAGAGGTCGAATCGGCCCGTATAAACCCTTTGATGAAGACTTTCTTCCCGTCCAACGCGGCGATGTCAGGCGGCACCAGCACGCGCCCACGAAGCTCCACTTCGTCAGGGCGAAACTCCGTGAATGAAGTTCGAGTGTAGCCCGTGGGAACCTCGGTTGCGTAAACATAACCTGAATACCCCAGTCCGATCAGCAGACAAAATCCTGACAGCAACACGCCGGCAGCGGCCAGCCGACTGCCGCTCAGGCTCTCGGGCCTCGATCGGATACGACTCAAAGACCGCAGGCCGACGACCAGGCCAAGAATCGGGATGGGGCACATCATCAGACAAGCCTGAATACTGTCATGTCCGGCTAGAAATACCAAGCCTGAGAGCAAGCCCAGCACCAGCGAAGCAATCGCGCTACTGCTGAGTGTGCGATACTGAAAATCCTGGGCATCAAGATCCCCGGGGACGGGGGATAAAGCATCAGTCGTGGCCATCGTGAAATGAATATTAAATGGTTCTAAATGGCCGATGAAGCCGACCCGGGCAATGTGATAGCTGTTAAAAACGTCGGTTTCCGGGCGGCTTATCGCCCTGTCCAGCGTAGGGTTGAGTAACAATTGGGGTAACCGTTCACGATTAAAAGACCGTACACTCCCATTCTTACTCTTAATCCTGTAAGTGAAAAGTGCAACCACGAAATAAACGAAATAAACTAAAATTCAGTAGCGTAAATAGGAGCTGCAAGCCTGAACTGAAAGCCGTAAACGCTACCAGAATACACCTTTCTTTCGTGTCCTTTCGTCTGTTTCGTGGTTCTCAATGTTTTCAGTTTGAGTTCATCTTAATCCCCGACAGAGCATCGTCCAAGGAGATCGGTTCGTGGAGGCATTGGCCATTAAGAATTGGGTTCGCGAAAATCGCTACCCCTCAACAAGACCGCAAAGATACCCATGAGAATCAGCCCAGCGATCAAGGGGACCCCAACCATGGTCAATCGGCTCGGCGGATCGGGCAGGGCCCCTTTGGCAGCTGGCTTGGTTAGCAAATTTCGTGGCTCCGGTTTTGCCGGTGTATTCGAAGTCTTTAAGGTTTGGGAAGTCCTGAGCGACTGAGAGTCGGCGGCGGAGTTGTCTACCGGTCTGCTTTCATCCGTGCGGGGCTCCAACGTCATCGGTTGCTCAGAGGCAATGGCTGCCGGTTTTTTCACGGCTTGTGCGGCAGGCAGTTTTTCAACCCCTTCGGCCTGCCCGGAGGGTGGTTCCGCGAGCTTCTGTTCAACGGTTTTCTCAATGATCCGGCTATCCGCTGCCTGACCACGCGGGTCCACCGTTTTGTCCTGATCGTTGGACTTTTCTGGCTTTTCATCCACCGGAGCCGTGGTACTGGCTTTGGGGCTGGCGGCAGCACGCCCAAAACCGCTGAATGCCATCAAGCTCCGAGCCCGCTTGACCGTTTGCGGATCGAGCTGTTCCAGTTCGGTCAGTGCCTGCTTGGCCCGATCTCCAACGTCCCCCGACTGCTCGGAAGCCACGACCAGGTACGATATCACTGGCTGGCGAATCCAACCATCGACCTCGGAGGTTTTGAACATCGTTATCAACTTATCCATGATTTCCCAGTCTTCCCAGCGAGTCAGATCGGGAATCACTTGATCGGCAATTTCGGCATTGTCCAGTACCAGGCGAAGTGATTGGAGCAAACGCTCGCGTGGGATGACATCCGTTTCTTCCCCGTGAAAACGGAGTGCCATGATGGTGGCATAAACGTGCGTGTACTCGGCGGTTGGATTGCGCAAAAATTGCCGATCCACCAACGCCATTCCCGCGGGTCCTTTGAGCTTCAAATAACAGGCGACCAGCGCATCAAGGCACTGTTTCTTCCGCCGGGATTCGGCTTTTACCAACTCATCGACAATCGGCAATCCCATGGCCGAGCCGGCCAGGCCGGCAAAAGAAACCATGGCTGCGACTCCAGGTTGGACTTGCCGGTAGTCGTGTTGCAGCAGGCTCTCAAGCATATTCACATCCTCGGCCTGACCGCAGACACCGAGCATGGTCAGGTAGAGCCTGCGCCGGGTCGGGCCGACCTGGGGATCGTTGATCCAATCCACCAACTGCTTCCGGTCCATCCGGTCCCCCAGTTCCAGAATCATGGCATACGGCGCACGGGCAAATTCATCGTATGCATCCTGGGCCAACAACGGGTCTTCGTGCTCGAGGTAAGCCATGAAAAACAACAACCGCTCGGCACCCTTGGCCGGTAATGGAATCAACTGTTTGATGTACTCGACCCCTTCCTTTGAAAGGGGCAGTGGCGTGGACCAGTCAATTCGCGGTTTACCAGGCTCGATCTCCTCGCCACCGGCGACGGCACCCATTCCCGCATTGGAGATACCTGTAATCAGAAAATTTTTGCTGGGTTGGGGGTCGCCAAAATAGACAACTTGCAACTGCCCGGTAGTCCCCAGCTTTTCTTTGCCACGCAACGCTTGCAAAATTCGAAAGGTAGCCATCCCCGAGCCCGAATCGATCTCCGAAGCGATGTTGGGACTTGCCTTTTTCGTCTCACTCGCCCCTGGCTCGCCCGGATTCGGATTCGTTGCGGATCCCGCGCTGTCGCCAAAATCAATTCCTTCGGCCAACACGGCTACGTCGGCACTTTGAATTTCCTCGCTGAGTGTTTGGGAAGTCGCGTTGCAGAATGGGCAAGCAGACGTCGGAATGGCCATCCCCCAAGCTAAGAAAAACAGAAGAACCGCTGCAACCCAACCCTGAGAGATTCTCCAACCGGCACTTACTTTCCCACGTAACAATGGATAATAGTTCATGCTAGTAAATTCCTTATTTCAGTACGTCCAAATTGTTACTCAGGATCGTTCGAGAAATAACTGGCATATTTCCAGGCCCCTCACCCTGCCCTCTCCCCAAAGGGGCGAGGGGACATCGGACAGTTATTTCTCGAACGATCCTCAGCCCTACGCTGGATAGGGCGATAAGCCGGTGCGGAAGCCGATATTTTGGCAGCTCGCACGCTACCCGGGTCGGCTTCACCGGCCACTGCTTGAAACTACGGACTTTTATTTTCCCAAGGAGCGCGCCACATCGGTGCGGTATGCAGTCAATGCAGGCAGAAAACCGACCAGAGCGGCAAAAGCCATCAAGCCGGGAATCAACAGCACTTCCTGCCAACTGAATTGCCAAAAGTGGAGCGTGATGCCCGCATGGGATTCGATCGATGGAGCGGCCAATGCCAAAATGGTATGGCCCAACAATACCCCCGTCACCCCCCCCAACAAGGCTAACAAGATTGATTCCACCAAAATGATCGACATCACGGCGGTCCGACTAGCTCCCAGAGCGCGCATCACGGCAATGTCGTGGCTCCGTTCGCTCATCGAATTGTAAATACTGACCAGAATGCTCAGCCCGGCAACGATAACGATCAGGACAGTCAGTATCAGCAACACCATCCGTACGGGTCCCACGATGGTCTCTTTCAGCCGAGTGACGACCGCGGCGGGGGCGATGGCCTGGGCAATCCGATCAGAACCTTTGTTGATTTTCTGGTCAAGAACCATGGGTCCAAATGCATCTTTGCAAAGCACAAGAATTGAGGTGACTTCGCGTTGTTCTTCGGGTACTGGATGGTGCTGGAGAGCTTGAGATACAGCGTCGAGAGGCGTCTTACGTACCGCTGCGCGGCTCGTCGGAGCCAGAATGGTGGCAGCCGCGGGCGGACCTCCCTCCGTGCTCGGGGCCTGCGCCGCAGCGGGAGCCGCCGAGAGTGCGTGGCCCGCCAGCAAATAAAATCCTTCGATGTTGATAAACAGGGCTCGGTCGTTCGCGGTCCCAGTGGGGTCGAGGATCCCGACGACGGTAAACTGGTCGTGCCGATCGCCCCTGCCGCTGATGCCGTGGGTAGGTCGGAATGTGTCGCCCACCTTCAGCCCCGTCTTGCGTGCCGCCACGGCACCGAGAACCGCTTCGAAAAAATGGTCGGTCTGAAAATTACGCCCCGCCTGGAAAGTGTAATGCTTTGGCGTACCATCCGCACGGGAGCCATATGCGATTTTCGTAAACAAACCAGGCGTTGTGCCGATGACTCGGAACTGTTGGCCCGCAGCTTGATAACTGTCCCCCAGGCAGTAGGGGATAGCTGCTTCGACGTATTGGGCGAAAGGTCCGTCGACAAATTTTTTGTAATAACTGTAGGGAATAGGCATCAGGGGGCGGCCCAGATGAAACACCGTACTCATCACCAATTGCAACTCGCCCCCCTTGCCACCGACAATCAGATGATATCCCTGCGCGTCGGTGTCAAGCTGATCGACCGTGACGTCATGGATGACAATAACAAGAATCATCAGCGCCACGCCCAATGCCATGGAGAGCCCCGTCAGCAACGAGGCCAGCGTTCGCTGTTGCATGTTTCGCCAGGCTATTTTCCAGAAAGGCATTTTTTTATCCGATTGACCTGTTCCAACTGTTCTACACGTTCGAATTGGCTGGCCACCTCGGGCGAATGGGTGACCAGGAGCATGGCGATGTTCTCATGCTGGCATGCTTCGCGAAGCAAATCGATAATTTGTTGCTGGTGCCCCGTGTCGACGTTGGCCGTTGGTTCGTCGGCTAGCAGCAGGAGCGGTCGATTCACCAGCGCCCGAGCCACGCTCACTCGTTGCTGTTCGCCAACCGACAGGGCCTCCGGCTTATGCTGCAAACGGGCCCCCAGTCCCAAATTCTCCAACCACTGCGCAGCTCGGCGAGGGTCCGCCTTCTGCCCCGTAAACGTCATCCCCAGTAATACATTTTCCAGGGCCGTGAAAGCGGGCAGCAGGTTAAAGGTCTGAAACACGTAACCAATCGAGCGAGCCCGATACCGGTCGCGAGCTACCTCGGCCATTGCGGTAATGTCATGACCACCGATAAGAATTCGGCCATCATCGACGGTCGTCAGGCCGGCCAGACAGTTCAGAAGGGTCGTTTTACCTCCCCCACTCGATCCACAAAGTACGACTTGTTCGCCTGGGGAAAGAGCAAAATGTTCGATATCGAGAATCGGCAACCGGGCTCCGCTCGGCTCGCGGTATGATTTTCGTACATTTTCCAGTAGTAGCATTGATTAAGCCTGATTGAGCGCCTGAGTTTGGGTGAATCGACTATGGACGAATCGGCCGCTAAGGATTGTGGGCATGGCGACAGCCCGATCGCTGAAACGAACCGCTGTAAGCTTCATTTCCAGCCCTTCCAAGGCCAGCATCTAAATGATAACTCCCTGCGGCCCGCCGTAACAGGCAGGCTCAGTACTTCCAAATTCCCGCTCCGCCAATCATGGACCAGGGCGATAAGCCGCCCGGAAGCCGCAATTTTAGCCGCTGGCACCCTTTGCCCGGGTCGGTTTCATCGGCCATTCTCGGAACTACTGAGACTCCTTCTAAGGAAATTTCTACAATTGAGTGCGGAAAATATTACAATCTTCCGGCCTGGAAGTCGTCAGGCCCTGATTGAACCACAGGTTGAGAGATGCCAGAAACCCCTATTAGCAAAGAAGTTGCCACTAACAGCTAAGGTCTGACTAACATTTCCGGATCGTTTTGGCATTCCCTTTGCACTCTACTTCTGGCGATCCCAACACCTCTGGCAACCACGGCACTTCGCCGGCGGCAATCGCCATGAACCTCACCACGAGGAGCCCAGTTGGCATAAAGACTCACTCTCATGTCTCCCTCCTGAAGGGCCGACGAGGTCTCCCGCACTTCGCCGGCCCTTTTTGATTCCCCACTTGCCACTCGCCACCAGTTGCCCACAATGGGCGCCATGCCACCAACCGGCCCCCCTCAAGATGCCGAGACCCGAAAACAGGCATCCGACTGTGTCGTCAATAAGCAATCGCGTCGCGCTGCGGCAATCGATTTCCTCTTGGGCCGTATTAATTACGAACAGGTCCCTATGCTGCCTTATGCCCAACGGCATTTGAAGCTCGATCGCATGCGGCAATTGCTTACGCGGCTAGGTAACCCCGATGCGGGCCTGCCCATCATCCATGTGGCGGGAACCAAGGGAAAAGGATCCACTTCCGCTTTGCTTGCCGGCATTTTACAGGCTGCCGGATATCAAACAGGCCTTTTCAGTTCACCTCACCTCGAACGGATCGAACAGCGATTTGCCGTCAACGGTCAGGCCATGCTGCCTGAACAACTGGCCCAACTCGTCGATCGGCTGCGGCCCATCGTTCGGACCATGGACCAGTTACCTCCCAGTCAGACCGACTTGTCTCCCAGCCCCACCTATTTTGAACTGACCACAGCTCTGGCATTGATGCATTTCGCCCAATGCCAGGTGGATGTGGCCATTTTGGAAGTTGGCCTGGGCGGGCGGCTCGATTCGACCAATGTCTGCCTGCCCGTGGTAACGGTAATCACCAGTATCAGCCTCGATCACACACGCCAGTTGGGCAATACTCTGAAGGAAATTGCCCTGGAAAAGGCTGGCATTATCAAGCCGGGCGTTCCTTTGTTGTGTGGACATCTGGAGAGCGACCCCGATCAGGTCATCGCCGCCGTGGCGCGTCAGCAGGGTTGCCGGCGGATTGCCGCGGGTGAAAATTTTTGTTGCGAATATCGACCTCCCCGGTCTTTGCGGCCTGGCGACCGCCAAGGCAGATTGGACTTCAGAGGTGACTTGCCAGGAGGCCCGTTGCAGCTTATCGATGTACCGCTGCGTTTGCTTGGCAAGCACCA
>JAJRWS010000320.1 GCA_024276705.1 Planctomycetota bacterium
CATATTCAACGCGTGGCTTCTGCCATCCTGTCAGAGCTGGAATCGGCAGAACTTGACACGGTTCAAATTCACCAATGCGCATGAGGAAGGAAACTGCCATGGATCCGACCACTTGCTACCTTGAGATGTTCGAGGCGATGCGTGATGGTGACCACGAAACAGGCCGTGAACGTGCTCTTGCGCTCAAGGAATGGCTCGACAAGGGTGGATTCTATCCGCCCAGATACACCAAGGTGGAGGTCGACGGATATATCCAAAACGTCCTTCGCCGAACGGTCTACTTAGGCTAAATGATTAAGGTTTGAGGCCCCCACATGCACGCCGCCGGGCCTCACCTTTGACGACTTTCTTGCGGCAATTGCGTTTTGACTTGAGTAGTATCTTGCACTGCGGCAATATGATCAGCAAACAACTACTCATGGGGGTCAGCAAACTGCCGACCCAGCAAAATTAGAGAAAGTGTTGGTTGAAATCAACTGGACCCGGAAAATCTGCTGTCGAACCAATGAGTTAAACGTGCAACCTCATGACATTCACAACACTGCGTCGAACGTGTTAAACAATCCGCTTAGATTCCGCCTAAGCAACCTCTGGCCCTGCGCATGCACGCCACATACCTCATGGAACACTTTCTTCTAGACTTGCCTGAGACAATCGCGTTAGTTTTGATGTGAACGAAACTTTTAGGGAGAAGGCGAATGAATTCGATTAATCACATTTTGTTTATTCTGATCGTACTGGCAATTTCTTCGTGCGGTGGAGGTAGTGGCGGCGATGATGATGTAATCTTCGTTGGTGGCGTCTGGAGCGGCACTTACACATTACGTTCAAATTCATGCCCGTGGGATGAAGCAGTTACGGTGGCATTCCAGCACACCATCAATCAAACAGGCACGCGCGTTGTCGTCGACACGCCGGCAACCACTTACGAGGGTATGATCGAAGGCAATGATGGTTTTTTGGTTGGCCAAGAACTCATAAACCAAGAAGTGAGTGCCGGAGTATTTTGTGAAGTCGATGCCGGTATTCGATATGACAACATCCGCAATAACAGGGGCGATGTGGTAACAGCTGTCCGCATGCGTTGCTATTCAGGCGGGCAACAGAGTTCCTGTGAAGTAGTGTACACGGGCGTAGCCACAAGGCGCTAGTCTCCCAAGTGGAAACCTCACCGGAGTAATACACGCACTTCAAAACAAGATGGGGCACGGGAAGCATAATCTCTGCTGCCCCATCGCAGGCCGCAGCTCACAGCTCTCCAAGGATTTCTGAACGGCGAAGATCATATTCATTCTTTGAGATGACGCCCCGTTCCCGTAAATTTTCGAGTGTCTGCAACCGTCGTTCAATGCCAGATGCTACGCTGCTGTTTGTTGTCGCACGCTTCCGCAATCTCGGTGTCCCCAGAGCACTGTCTTTCGCAGGAGACTCAGGTTCGGCACCTTCGGACACCGGGTCACGGCCACTACCAGCTGGCTTAAGTAACTCCACCCTAATCGTTTTTCCTTCTAAAAACGGATGTTCTTTGACTACGGGCGGAATGTCATCGGTAAAACGATCCTGAACGTCAATTTGAAAGGTGCCATAGGAGAACCCTGTTGCAGCCTGGTCAATCAAGGGCAGTATGGGGCCAGCTCTTTCCTGGGATTGAGACGTTTTTTCTACCAGCCTAGCTGTGACGCGCCCAAGGTAAGCGAATTCGCCAGCACGAAGCGTAAACCTCCAGTCTGGATTGAAGGCAAAACGCCCTACCAGCGGAAATACGCCAGCGGTCCCGGCAAGCTCGGTTACAAAATATTCACCAGCCGGCAACTCAACGCTTCCTGTTATCAGAATACCTCGCTCACCAAGCTCTTTGTCCGGTTCGTCGAACTGAAATGTGAAGACCGATTTCTTGTTGTTTTGAACAACGCTCTTCACTGTGACCGTCCTCGGACGGGGTGCATAGTTCTTCAGGTCATTATGCGTTTCAATAGTCAGAATCCCGATCGCGTCATTACGTGTACCAGCCAATTCGGCATCAGGTCTTTCAAGGGGCATCTTGGAGGCACAGGAACATAAACAACCCATTGCAAGCGTAAATGACAGGAGTTTGCTTAACATACGGCCCAGTTTTCTTCATCGCTTCTGCTGACCTCCGAGATGGCGACTGCGCACGCTCGTGGCCCGGCTTCAGCTGTTTGAATATCCCAGCGTTGTCCGTTCGTCAAGCTGCTGCGCCAGTTCCATCGCCAACAGTACATATTTGGTGGTGTGGGCATCGAAATGTCGTGCTATATTCGTGACGCATAAAGGACGTTATGGGTCACTTTCTCACGAGGAGCTTTGGGACAACAATCTTCAGATAAGAACGCCGTTATTCGGGTTGCACAAACGCCGGCCAGCAAGGTGCCGACGGTGGTTTGGAGTGCCGGAAAGCGGGCCCAACGCCGGTTCATCGAATTCTTCACGGCCAATATCCGCAACCGCAACACTCGGGAAGCCTACTACCGAGCAGTTTCGGACTTCTTTGCCTGGTGCGACGATCGCGACTTCGACATGATGCAGATCGAGCCAATTGTCGTCGCGGCCTACATCGAGTATCTCGGCACCATCTACTCCAAGCCCACGGTCAAACAGCACTTGGCGGCCATTCGGATGTGCTTCGACTGGCTGGTAACCGGCCAGATTGTGCCGATGAACCCCGCAGCTTCTGTTCGCGGCCCAACGTATGTGATCAAAAAAGGCAAAACGCCGGTTCTCAGCGCCGATGACGCCCGCTCGCTGCTTGACAGTATTGACACTTCGACCGTTATTGGCCTCCGTGACCGCGCCGTGATCGGCATCATGGTGTACAGTTTTGCCCGCGTCGGAGCTGTGGTCGGCATGAAAGTCCAGGATTACTACGAGAATGGCAAACGGTGTTGGATTCGGCTGCACGAGAAAGGTGGCAAATTCCACGAAGTTCCGGCCCACCACAACGCCCAGGCCTATCTCGATGCCTACATCGAACGAGCCGGTATTGCCAATAGAAACCACTCTCCCCTATTCCGCACTGTGGCCGGCAGGAATGGTCAGTTAACGTCTCGTGCGATGACTCGCCACGATGTTCTTCGCATGCTCAAACGCCGTGCTCGCGCCGCCGGTCTTCCAAGCAAGGTTTGTTGCCACACTTTCCGGGCTACCGGAATCAC
>JAJRWS010000321.1 GCA_024276705.1 Planctomycetota bacterium
AATGACCGGTCGGCTAGAAGGCTTTGGCGACGACATGCCCTAGGTCATTACCGATTCGCCTTTTTGAGTCCAGATCAGTTTCTTGCTCACACAAACCTTAATATCCACACACCGACCCGTGAACGGTTGCGCTGTGCGGGAGCCCATTTATTGGTAGAGTGTTGCTTTCATTATACTGGGAATAGTGATAGTCTTCACGTTTCTTTCCAATGGAGGGACACACATGATGGGACACAATTATCACGGGGCTTGGGATTACTGCGTATTGTGTTATACGGGTGATGACTTGGTGGCATCACGGTTGAGCAGCGAAATGCGATAGGACGAAAGAACGATGGCAAAAAAATCACACTCCGCACCTAACACGGGCCAGTCCTGGAATGGTAATGGAGACACGACGATAACGGACACTACACCCACACCCCGGGTCTCACGCCGAATGCTAGAACGGGCGAAACTGATTGACACGATTAGCGAACTGGAGACCAAGTATCCTGCACCAAGGCCGAAGGTAGTCAGGAACCGCATACGGGCATTGCGTGGAAAACTGAATCAGGCCAATAAATGATTCCCCCAATGCGGATACGCCTTCACTCCCAACGACTCACTCCGAGACGACTTGCGGCAGCGGCTCCCACTGGATGTCATTGCGAGAATAGAGCCGCCTGGCCGCGTCGATGGCGTCGGGGCGGTATTCGGTCAATTTGGCAGCAACTTGTGGCAACGATAGGCCGGTCGCTTCGTAAAGGACCATGGGCCGCGGGACGTGGGCGCGCACGATGGCTGCGTCGGGCAATGCCTGCCGGACCTCCGTTTCGAGAGCCCGATTGGGCCACCGGGTTGGGATGGCTACCAAGAGATGTCGGCCATGGCCGCATTGGGGCGGACTGGCATCCAGGCCGTGTACCGCACTGCGGATGTCGGGAACGGCATCCGTCAACTGGGTGATGAGGTTGGCTGGGTCGCCATCGGTGACCAGTTGCTCCAAAGATTCCGTTATGGTTTGTTGTAAAATCGTCCCCAGGTCGGGCGGTATGCTGTCTCGGGAGGCTTCCAGAGATTCGAGGTAGGCGCGGCAAGATTCGTGGCTCAGGCGAGCTACCAGGTCATGCATTTCCGGGGCAACCTGGCCGAGATCATGCCGCGACCGTTTTTCTCCTTCGGCCTGGTCGTCGTCCACTTCTGGCGAAGCATCGGTAGAAAATTTTAGCAGACGCTGCAGAGTGTCATGGTAATGCTGGCGGGCGGTTTCGATCGTGCTTTGGAAGCAGGATGGCAGGACCGGTTCATTCTCGGGCGTCAGTTGGAATTCAGTGTCCAGCAGACGCTCTTCCAAATACTCGACCAGGGTGGCCTTGAAGTTTCCCGAGGCTCTCGTGGGGAAATGTACCTGCAAGGTCTGCTCCAACTGTTGACGCAGCCTGCTCCATTGAGATGCATGCAGGCGGAACATCCCACGGCTGGCGGATTGTCTGGATAACGGGCTGGCTTTGCCCAGGTGCTGCCCTTGCAAATTCTGGTGCACGGCCATGGACGGGTCAGCCTGCCAAAATTGGCTGACTTGCTGAATTAGATGCCTTTGGGCCGCTTGGAGAATTTCTTCCAACGAAACACTGATCGGTGCCAGCGCGTAGCTGCGCAGCTGGGACGCCTGGTGCGAGTTGCCGCTACCGTTGTCATGCGCCGCCGTACGGCAGGAATCAAGCAAGTGCCCCACGGTACTCAATAGATCGACGGCAAGGTATTCGGCAGTCTGCTCAATCCAGGTTTCGACTGGGTGGTTGGATTCCATGCCTTCCAAGCTGGCGAAGTAAATATGGTCGAAGGGAGAGGATTTACCTTCAAATACGGCCATTTCCTTGGGGACTTTTTCCTTGCTGGCGTTACCTTGCTGGCAGGTCGTCTCGTACTCGGTCAGGAATGCGTAGGAATTGGCTGTGGTCAAATGGTTGGTGTCGTTGCCATCGCGGGAGCAGTCGACGAACATGCCGACCACTTCGATTTTCTCGATCCCTCTGGCGGCTGCAACTTTGCGGATGGCGTGTGCCAGGTCGATCGCAATTCCACTGCAGGTGCCACCACTGGTCGAACCAACCAGGACCACCCGAGGTGGCCGGTCACGGCAGGCTAGCGCGTGCGATTCTGAAAGTGCTTTGAGTTGCTGTGCGTTGGCGAACCGTTTGAGATGCGATTGGAGTGTGCTTAGCACTTGCCTGGCATTGTCGACCAGCGACAATCTCCCCAGTGGCCGATAGCCGCGTGTTTTGAGCGATCGGGGGATATTGTAGAGCCAACGCCTGCTAAGCCATTGCAACAGGTCAGGCGAGCGAGTTTTGTATTGTTGGGGTCTTCGGAGTGGTATCAACAGGGTATCGATCAGGGGTCCCGCATGGGTATCGATGATCTGTCGGTACAACTGCTTCATCGCGTCCTGATCCGAGTCGAGCGCCAGCATGGGGACCAACTCGGGCCAGGGTATATCGTTGCCTCGGCGCAATAGGTGTTTTTGCAATTGCTGAAGAACCATACTGCCCATGCCTCCCAATCCGATCACCAATGCGGGCTGCAACGTGCACGGTTGGGCTGGCAACTTGGGAGCGGCCAGCTTTTGGACTTGAGTGGAAACGACGATTGTCGGGATCGGAGAATCGTTCTTGCCTGTGTTTGGCCTCTCTTGTGCCAATCCAGGGGATGGCCGGTAGGGATTGGCGACCTCGGAGCGAGCCGGCTTTTCTTGATCCTTTACGCTATGCCGGGAGTCGTCCGCTAACGCTTCCGCAGGCATTGCTTCGGTAGCGTTGTGTTGAGGAGGACTTGCGGGACGGGGGATGGGTTCTGTTTGGTAGGACGATACATCCTGGGTATCGTCATTGGACAGGTCCTTGCCATCGGTTGGGGTCGGAGGGTCGACCCAATGGCGTTTGGGACCTTGTCGCTCGCCAGCCAGTGCGTCGATAAACGCACTGCAGGAAGGGTATCGTACGCTGGGATCTTTCGCGAGCGCTTGGAGGACAATGGGCTGATCGAGCTTGGGCAAGGCGGCAACCCGTGGTTTGCCCTGGGTATGTTGGGCCACCAGTTGAGCCGCTGTGCGTCCGGGAAATGGCAGTACGCCGGTCAGCATTTCCTGGTAGACGATGGCCAGGCTGTATTGGTCGGTGCGCGGACAGGGGCGGTTATCAAAAATCTCGGGAGCCGCGTAAGTGGGAGTCATGCCCCCCACCATGGAATTGAGCGTGCGACCAGCGACCTCCTTGACCAGGCCAAAATCAGCGACTTTGATATGCCTGCCCAGCAGCAGCAAGTTTTCTGGTTTGATGTCCAGGTGCTGCAAGTCGTGGTGTTGCTGCATGTAATCGAGCGCTTCGGCCGCGTCGCTCAGGTAGGAGATCAGTTCGTCACGCGGAATGCCGTCACGCCCTTCGGCCTGGTGTTGCTGGAAACATTGGTCCAGGCTCATGTCCGCCAGTTCCATGACCACCACCAGGCGGCCCGCATGAATCTCGAAGCGATCGAGAGAAAGGAGGAATGGGTGGCGAACGTCCTTGATCCGTTCCAGGGCTTTCAATTCCCGTGCGGCAAGTTCTTCATTGTGATAGCCGTGGAGTGTTTTGACGGCCTTTTCCACGCCACCCGGCGCTGTGGCTTTCCACACCTCGCCATAGCCACCGGCGCCGATGCGCTCGATGGCGACATAGCCTGGAAGGGGCTCGATACGTGGCTGAGTGGTGGGGATCAAAGGACTCTTCTGAATTTCGGAATTCGGATTGCGGAATTCGGAATGAGGAAACTGGGGTCAGGCTTGTTCCATCCTTTTTCGTCTCGACCTGCGTGGTTAGACTGTGGCTAGTATCTCCATACCGGCTCCTTGCAGCTTGGTATCGGCGAGGATGGGAAGTGATTGGGCGTGTTCCTGGACGAAGAGTTGATAACCTAGATCCAGGCAGGTACGCATCGTCTCGTCGTTGGGCGCATCGTGAATGACCGGGCGAATTTGCAATTGCTCGCAAGCTTCGAAAATGGAGTGCAGACGGTCTTCATGTCGTGGGTTGATGGCGATCACATTGGTCAATTCGGGAGCCAGGAGCAACAACTCGGGGTCGATTTCCTCTAAGTCACGAACTTGAGATTCGCTGCCGACAAAGCCATGGCAAGCAATTTCAATGTCCAGCCGTTGTAATTCACGGCAAAACGTGGCCACTTCGGGCAAGTCGACGGCATCGCTGGCCCGAACCGCCGCCCAAAGCGAATGGGAGCCCGGCAGAGACTCTCGCAAAGCGGCAAAATGCCACAAAAGCTCGTCATTTTCGTGGATTTCCCATGGCTCGAGGGAAGCCACCAGCCGTTTTCGGCCCGGGCCCGACTGGGTCTTGGTCTGCTGGGCGGCTGTCCACCGGCGCGCTTCACGCCGGCGAATCAACGTATGCATGGGTGGCAGCAGATACTTGGAATCTCGTTCGTCGGGTGAAATGTCGGATGCCGAAGGTTCGACCAGACAGGCGAAGGGTGTCGATTCAGACAACTCGAAGATGGTTTTGATTTCAACCGGGACCATCTGCTGCAAGAGTGCCTCATGGGCAGCGCGTACCGCGAGGATTGCGTCGTAAGCTTCTTGCCCGGCGGAGGCAGGTTTCTCTTGCGGAGCAACATCCACCACGGCTTGCGTCAGTGGCTGCGTCGCCATGTTGCGCATCTGGCTGGCGGATCGAGTAGAAAAAGTGATTTCCGTGTCGGCGACCACGATCACATCACCATCGGCCAATTCAATTTGGTCAATCGACTGGCCATTGACATGCGTTCCGTTCGTGCTGCCAAGGTCGTGGAGATAGTATTTGCCATTTTGCAAGACAATCCGTGCGTGTTCGCGCGACACGCGCGTCGAATCGATTTGTAAATCCACCGATTCGGCTCGGCCGATGGTCAATGTGTCCTTTTCCACAAGAGCGCGGGTTAGGGAGCTACTTCCTTCCGGAAAATATTCCAACCATGGGCGTCCTTCTTCTTGATTCGCTTCTGTAATCATGGCGTCATCTCAAATCCTGAGGGTGATACAGTCTGTTTCGTCGGCGCCACCATTCACGGCAAACTGGTACATTGGCTGGATTGCTGGAATCCACGTCCCATGAGCGTAGCGCGGGTGCGCTGGCATTCTTGCCGGGTTGTGAGTGAATATCATGGCCCATTGAAGCATAGCATCCCCCTAGCCGTCAGGTCTTACCCAATGTCACCGACATGGAGGCTGGTTGTGAGCTAGGATATCCAATAAGGCGTTCTATACGGCCTGCAAGGCGGATCTGGCCGGATGTCGGGATGCACCAGGCAAGCCGCTTGACGAATGCGGTGGTAGAACCGCTTGTTTTGTAAGTCGCAGCCAGAAATGAAACATGGGATAGTAGCAATGAATCCGAATGCGCTGAAAGTTGGGATCGTGTCAGAGGATCCGAACCTTATCCAGGATGCCTTTTGGGGATTGACCAATTTTGGCTATGAAGTGATCCGGGCGAACGATTTCGAGCCATTTTGTAATTCTTGGGAGCTGAGTCCGGTAGATCTATTTCTCGTGGATGCCGATCATCCCGAGATTGCTCGAATCCGTGAATTGCCCGCACTTGGAAAATATGGTTTTACTTACAAGATCCTGCTTTACGATGCGGATCGCCCGACCGCCAACCTTGACGGTTTGGAGAGCGCCTTCAACGATGCGATCGTAAAACCCCTCAACGGAGGAGAGATGTTGTCGCGGATACGTGCGGGCGCCCGCTTCGTGGAATTTGAACGTCGATATCGAGAGCGCTCCATGTACGACCGCACGACCGGTTTGATGTCGCAACGCGGACTGATGAAAATCATGGACGAACTACAGCAATCGCTGGCCGATCGTGAATCGCAGAGCTTTACGATGGTGCTATTGAGTCTGGACTTTTTGGCTGCTTTCACCGATTCCCATGGCGCCAAGTCTCGGGATCGGTTGCTGGGCGAAGTTGCCAGCCTGGTTGCGAAAACGGCGGGCGAGGAGGAGTATGTCGCCCGCTTGC
Organism: Planctomycetota bacterium; assembly: GCA_024276705.1. Taxonomy (GTDB): domain Bacteria; phylum Planctomycetota; class Planctomycetia; order Pirellulales; family Lacipirellulaceae; genus JAJRWS01. The sequence continues at coordinate 6,036 of JAJRWS010000321.1, forward strand.
AACGCGATACGTTGGCCTTGGTCATTCCCGATTCGTCCCTTGAAGAGGGCAACGCGGTCGCCGCCTTACTCCGCGACAATCTGCAGCAAACGGTATTTGACATCGACGGTAAGCAGTTACGGCAGACGGCAACCATTTGTGTTGTGGCTTGGGAACCGACAGCTCGGCAATTCCAAGAGGTCCTGGCAACCGCGGAAAAGACTCTCGACCATGCTCGTCTGTTGGGTGGAGGTGAGATTGTCCACAGCCATCAGTTTGATCAGGAGTTCTCAGCCTGGCAGGACAAAAATTGGGCAGGTGTCGATTTGTCTCAGTTGACGGCCCGAGATGTCATGGTGCCATTCACATTTCCATGGGATGCGGCCAAATCGCTGGAGGCGGTGGCGGGAGCCATTCGCAATTCAGGAGTTGCTTACATTCCCTGCCTGGGCGATGGGGGGGTCTACCTGGGAGTATTGAGCCGCGAAGTACTGACACGCCTTGCCCAGGATGATTCAGGTCCCGAGGGCATGGAGGAACTGAGCGATCCGTCGTTCGCCGACCGAATCGAAACTCCCCTTACCGTAAGGGAAGATCTGCCTTACGCGGAGCTGATGGACCACTTCACGGCCGACGATCAGCATATGGTGGTTGTTCTGCGCAACGAACGTCCCTTGGGTTACGTGACGCATGCGACGCTGGCCACACTGCTGGAGTCGGTGGATCGGGAGACTTTCCAGGTGGACGGGCCGGTCGCAGGCGGAACCGATACCCTGCTCGTCTCGGAACTCGCGACCGAAGCGGTCTGAGAAAGAAACCGAAGGGCGCTGCTTACCTCGCCAGTGGGGGTATTAGCGCCTGAAGAGACTCTTAAAACAGCAATACGTTGTTGACAATGGTGTAATAATGGAGTTAGACTCCATATTATGACCGTTGATCTAGCTTATACCGAGAGGCTGATTGAGCGGACGCTTGATACGGCCCTTCAGCAGATGCCGGCTGTGGCCCTTCTGGGAGCTCGGCAATGCGGGAAATCAACCCTGGCGAGGCATCTCCTGGCAGGCCGAGACGATGTGCTCTATCTCGATCTGGAGCGACCCGTCGATCTGCGCCGGTTGGAAGATCCGGAAGGACTTTTCGCCGCGAATTCGGAAAAGCTAATATGTATCGATGAGATCCAGCGGCTGCCAGAACTATTTCCGGTCCTGAGATATACGATCGATAGCCGTGGCCGCAACGGCCAGTTCCTCCTGCTCGGTTCCGCCTCGCGCGACCTTGTGGAATTCGCATCCGAGACGTTGGCCGGACGTATTCGCTATCTGGATCTTTCTCCTTTCCTCCGTCAGGAAACAGCCAATATCTGCTCGCTACAGCAATACTGGTTGCGTGGCGGATTCCCAAGGAGCCTGTTGGCGAATACCGATGAGATCTCGTTCGAGTGGCGTTGGGACTTCATTCGCAGCTTTCTCGAACGCGATGTCCCGTTGCTGAGAGCAAGACTCTCACCGACTCGCATGGAACACCTCTGGACACTGTTGGCGCATGGCCACGGTCAACTTCTGAATAAAGCAGAGTTGGCACGTGCGTTGCAGGTGGATGCCCATACTGTCAATGGCTACCTCGATATTCTGGAAGCCGCGTTCATGGTCCGTCGGCTTCCCCCTTACTTCGCCAATTTAAAAAAACGTTTAGTCAGGTCGCCCAAAGTCTATCTTCGTGACTGCGGGCTGGTTCACGCCTTGCTGAATGTGGCAACCACGAACGATTTGTTGGGACATCCTGTTCGAGGACACTCTTGGGAAGGTCTTGTGCTGGACAACATCCTGCCGCGACTGAAGAAGCAGGTCCGCGCCACCTTTTACCGGACAGTTAAGGGGGCGGAGATCGATCTCATCCTGGAAATGGGGAATCGTCGTATTGCGTTTGAGGCCAAGGCCTCTCAATCACCCCGACTGGAGAAGGGATTCTGGATTGCAATGCGTGATCTCGCCATCAAGAGTGCTTGGGTCGTGGCACCGGTCGACAGTGGCTATCCCGCTGGAAAAGGTGTCAACGTGGTATCGATGGATGAACTCTTCCACCAGCCTGAACTGCAAGACTGGCTCTCCTTTTAATCCGTGCTAACCGCCTCGTAATCCGCCAGATCCGCTGGTGGTTGCTGGCTGCGGCCGTGAAAGAAATCAGGCTATGCAGCCAGCCAGGTCTTGACGCATGCTAAGTGTACTAGTATTATTAGTACAATTAATAGTCTGCCGTCGAGGGTTTCATGCAGTTTCACGTCAGTACATCGAGCCGTGAACCGATTTACCGCCAGTTGGCCGGTCAGATCCGGGAAGCGGTCGCCCGTGGGCAGCTCTCCGCTGGTGACAAACTACCCACGGTCCGCGAATTGTCGGAAGAACTGGTTGTCAATCCGAACACCATTGCCCGCACGTACCGCGAACTGGAACGTGACGGCGTGCTCCACACGCGGCAGGGCAAGGGAGTCTTTATCGCGAAGCCCGACAATGAGCTGACCAAGACTGCCCGTAATAAGAAACTGCACGAATTATTGGACCGATTGTTGACCGATGCCGTCTACCTTGGCTTCTCGGAAGAAGAAGTCCTCGCCCAGATGGTGGAGCGGTTGGGACAATTTCAATTTGCCCAACAGGAGTGACCGATGCCTTGTGCAATAAGCTCATATGCCATCACCGCCCGTGGCCTGACGAAATACTATCAAGGTCGCCCGGTCGTTCATTCTCTCGACCTGCACATACCGACTGGTTGTGTGTATGGATTCCTCGGGCGGAATGGGGCGGGTAAGTCGACAGCGATCAAGATGCTCACCGGCATGGTGCGAGCCGATTTCGGCGCGGCGACCCTGCTCGATGATGATGCAGCGGACCTCTCACCTGAAACACGGCAACGGGTTGCCTACATCGCCGAGGGGCATCCGCTTTACATGTCGATGACCATCCATCGGCTCGAACGATTCATGCGAGACTTCTATCCAACGTGGAACGCCGATCAGTTCGCCCGCATCATCGACCACTTCGCCTTGTCACGGAGACGTCTCATCCGCAAACTCTCGCTGGGAGAGCGGGCCGGGGTCTCCTTGGCTCTGGCGATTGCTCCTGATCCGGAACTTTTGATCCTGGATGACCCGACCCTTGGTCTCGATACGGCCGTCCGTCGCGAGTTCATAGAATCGATGATTCAATTTATCCAGCGACCGGGGCGCACGGTGATGTTCAGTTCACACCAGTTGGGGGATGTCGAACGCGTGGCCGACCGGATCGGTATTATTGTTAATGGTGTCTTGCGGGTCGATTGCCCGACCGACCATTTCAAGACATCCATTTGCAAATTGATCCTTCTGTTCGAATCGACCCCCAGACCGTTTCCCAAGATGCTGGGCGTCATGAGTGAAGTGGTCAAGGGTCTTCGCGTCGAGCTGGTCATTGCCGACTATTCGGACGCGCATCAAAATGCGGCCCAGTCGCTTGATCCGGCCTCGATCGAGGTCGTCGAGATGAACCTGGAGGATGCCTTTGTCGAGTACACACGCGGCCCGCGAGAGACGTTGCCGATCTTTTCGGGCAACTCATCACAGGCCATGGTCACGGGGTAGCTATTCACAACCGAGGAAGTCCCATGTTCCGAACCTTGATGCTCAAAGAACTCCGAGAAATGTGGTGGCTGCCGGTGCTCGCATGGATTGTCATGTCCGGCTGCGTTCTCTATCAGATGGGGCTTGGCTACTGCCTGACGTGCGGGGGGCTCTATTGGAAACAGAACTTGAACTCCACGCCGCCGTACCTGCACCCAGTGCCATTTTTTAACCAGGACTTGATGCTGCAACTAGCCCTTGTAGGAACTGGCCTGGCGATTGTGTTGGCGAGTTGGCAGACGTGGGGTGAATCGCTTTGCCGGACCTGGAATTTTCTCTTGCATCGCCCGGTTCGGAGAAACACGATCATTCGGTCGAAGTTGGCCATTGGCCTGACCTTGTTGCTGGCTGGCACCGGCTTGCCACTGTTGTTCTATGCTCTTTGGGCGGCCAGACCGGGCAATCATGCGAATCCCTTCCAGTGGTGGATGGTGCTGCCCATGCTGCGGATATGGTTCGCCACGACCGTGATCTACCTGGGAGTTTTTTTGTGCGGTGTTCGCGAGGCTCGCTGGGTTGGCAGCCGTTTCTGGCCATTGGTGCCGGCGGGTATGATCTTGTTCGTTCAATATATGAGCGCCTCCCGGAACGGGCGTATGGGATGGGTATTCGATTGTACGGCAAACGGCTTGGTGATCGGGTCGGCGCTGATGCTACTGGCGGCGATCCCTTATGCGGCGAGGAATAGAGATTTTTCGTAATTCGAGTGAGCCAGCATGGGATCTGTCAAGCTGCAAGAAAGGGCGTTATGGGTAAGCTGATTCAAACATTTCAAGGTGTAGCGTTGGCACTCGTGTTGGGCTTGGCCGTCACGGTCCTCACATGGTTTGTTTTCCAACTCGCACCGGGAGTTTATGTGGACCTTCAAAAAAGCCGAATGGCCCCGGAAGAGCTTGCCACATGGTCAAAGGGTTGGAGTGAGAGTATAGAATTTTCGCAGGAAGGCCAGCCAGTCATCCAGTTGATTCATTTTGACCGAGGGGAACCTTCGCATAAGACAATCGCGCTGTTCGACCTGGAACACAAGCCAATCAAGGAACCGCTGGCGAGCGAATTGAACGGGCTTTTGCTGCCATGGTCCAGCATTGGCTGTGGCGCTGGCAAGATCCTCAAGCTCCATCTAGATATGCCCATCCCACGAGGGAGGCGAGTGTCTCGGTTGAACTGGGATCATGGCAAAACGGAGGCGTGGTACTTCGTCTACGGTGGCCCGAAGCGTGGCCAAGGCCCCGGCTGGTTTGAGGGATACGATCGACGAACGTGCGATTTGCTCGGCTATCTGGGGCCCCAGGGTTTCACGGACATCAAGCCGAAGGAAAAAGAGTGCTTTCAGGTAATCGCCGGGAGCCTTCAAGATGGGATGAATAGTTCGTCTCATTTTATGATGACCGAGAATTTTTCAAGGTATCGTGAGCGCCATCTGGATGGACGAGACGATGTTGCCTCAGGTGGCAAGATACCGATTGAGCAGTCCCAGATATTGATTCTCTCAGATGGGAGGATCTGGTCTGTGGACCTCAAGGAAAGGACGGTTCGGTTCTTATCCGACGACACGGGCGTTCAAGCGATGTCGATCGCAGGACGGTTCGATCCTCCGTCGGAAGAGCATCCGGCAGACAAGCCCGAAGCAGCGGCTGACCGAATCATTTTGAGCCAGTTTGTCGCCTTGCGTTTCGGCGATCGAATCAAGTTCATCAACCCGAAACTTGGCACGCCGTTTGAGCTGCAGATTCCCGACGAGATGCGCGACAGCACACTCATCTATTACCTGTCTCGGAGTGGTGCGATGGTTGTGGAGTCTCTCCTCACATACAGCGGACATGAAACGGAAGTGGAAACAGGAATCCTCGAACGTAACCATAAAATCGTGCGTATCCATCCAGACAACACCCAGGAGAGTTGGGCAATTAAAACGCACCGCAGTGCGGTCCATGAATGGATCAGCAAGAATACACGATGGTGGTTCACGGTCTGGCAAATTCCAGCGCCGCTGCCCAGTCTGCTGATAGTAACGCTTGGCCATGCAGCGATCCATTGGCCCAATCTCGAACAGTCGTTTACCTCCATCATGTGGGAGGGATTTGAAAACGCCTGGCCGGCCCTGGTGGCGCTCTGCTTCTTTTCGGGCATGCTGGTGTGGTTGGCCGATCGGTGGTTGGCCAATCATCGGTTGCCGCGCAATCATGCCTGGCTGGCATTCGTATTCCTCTTTGGCCTGCCAGGTGCCATCGGTTTTCTGCTGCACCGCAAGTGGCCAGTGTGCAATCCGTTGCCCCCTCCCGAGAGGACCGGCATCGAGATTTTTGCTTAGCCTCAGCTCGTAACAACGGCCGTCGAACCATTGCTGTGCATGATTGAATTCCTGGCCCGTGGGCAATAGGATGGCAGCAGGCCCATGAACTTCCCAGGGAACGACTGCCATGAAGCTTGCAATTCTATCCTTTGCCGTAATGTTGTTTGCCGTTAACGTATCGTGCGCCGGCGCCGAAGAGCCCATCGACATCGGCTCGCGGCTCGAGCTATTCGCCGATTCGCATCTGATCGATCGGCTTGACGGCGGAGCCCGGCGGCAACTGCATCATCCGGTTCCCCGTGAAGTTTCCATCGTGATGGACCAGCCATGGGAAGGAAACGCGGTCAATTACGTGACCGTATTTCGAGACAACGATCGATATCGGCTCTATTACCGCGGCGCCGATGTGCAGTACGACAAGAGCGGATACCACGAATCCCATCGCGATCTCTATTGTTACGCCGAGAGTACCGATGGCATCCACTGGACCAGGCCGAAACTAAGGTTGTTCGCGTTCAACGGTTCCAAAGAGAACAATATCGTCTGGGATGGCATCGGCAACCACAATTTCACTCCGTTCAAAGATCTCAATCCGGCCGCAAAAGCTGACGCACAGTACAAGGCCTTGGGTGTCGGTGGCACGGAATCGAGTCGGGGACTTTACGCCTTGAAGTCGGCCGACGGGATTCATTGGGTCGTATGGACCGAGAAGCCTGTCATCACCAAGGGAGCTTTCGATTCGCAAAATCTGGCGTTTTGGGACTCGCAGCGCAACGAATACCGCGAATACCACCGCGACTTCCGCGACGGCCGCGACATCCGTACATGTACGTCCAAAGATTTTTTGAATTGGAGCGAGCCGGTGTTTCTGGAATATTCACCGAATCGCGTTAGCGAACTCTACACGAATCAAATCATTCCCTACTACCGCGCTCCACACCTGTTCGTCGGTTTTCCCACACGCTACATCGACCGCGGCTGGACCAGGTCGGCCGAGGCATTGCCGCGGCCCGCCTATCGCCGTATTCGCGGTGCGAAATCGTCGCGCGAAGGGACGGCCGTGACCGACACCATGTTCATGACCAGTCGCGACGGACACCATTTCGAAATCTGGCCTGAATCGTTCATTCGGCCCGGCCTGCGGACTACCGACAGTTGGTTCTATGGCGATATCTACCAGAACTGGGGTTTGGTCGAAACGAAGTCTTCGTTACCGGATGGGCCGCCCGAATTGTCGGTCTATGTTACGGAAAACACAATGCAGGACCGTACCGCTTACCTGCGGCGTTATACGCTGCGAGTGGACGGCTTTGTTTCGATCACGGCTCCGCTTGCGGGTGGCGAGCTGGTGACGAAACCTTTTCAATTCCATGGCGGCCGGCTGCTGCTGAACTATTCCACTTCGGCAGCCGGCAGTCTGCGCATTGAAATCCAGGATGCGTCTGGGTCGCCCATTCCCGGTTTCGAACTCGCCAGCGCGCCTGAAATTTACGGAGACTCGATCGCCCACGTTGCGCCATGGAAAGAAGATTCGGCTCTTGCGACGCTCGCGGGCCGGAAGATCCGCTTACGGATAGTTCTCCGCGACGCCGATTTGTATTCGTTTCAGTTTGCGGAGTGAGGGAATCTGACTCTGCCAGTACCCCAGCCGTGCCGGGGGTTTTCATGGGAAAATAATGGGCCAAGCTACTCCTGACCCGACAGGGCCGTGAAGTAGTTGGCCACGGCATGGTCGATCTTGTCTTCCTCGAGCCGCTTTGGCTGTTCATGGTACTCGCAAAAGTTCATGACATGGTCGATCAGGTCCCGAGGATGGCAGCGGCGCATGGCCCTTGCGCAGCCCGTGTAGTGTGTCTCAATCAGGTAGTCGATCAGACCTTCCGCGTACGATACGTTGGCCATGCGGGCATAGTCCTCAAATAGCTGGTGGAATTCCTCGATCGATGGATCGCCCACATGGACCTTGAAAGGAATCCGTCTCAGAAACGCCTCGTCGGCCAGGTCATGCGGTTCCAGGTTCGTCGAAAAAATGATCAACTGCTCAAAGGGAACTTCAATTTTTTTACCGGTCGCCAGGGTCAGGTAGTCGATGCGGTTTTCCAGAGGAATGATCCATCGGTTGAGCAGTTCCGTGGGGTCGATCCGCTGGCGGCCAAAATCGTCGATCAGCAGGCAGCCGCAATTGCTCTTCAACTGGAGCGATGCTTCACTGAGGTTGCCGGACGGATTGTGCTTCAGTTCCAGGTTGTCCATGGTCAGTTCACCCCCCACGACCACTGTGGGCCGACGGATGCGAATCCAACGCGGGTCTACGTCGTCGGCCTTGATGAGGCCATCGTGGTCCGATTGGACCAGATCGTGACATGCTCCGTCGTAGAGCTTGATGATCTGGCCATCTTCGACAATCGCATAAGGAATGAGGATTTGCTGGCCGAAACAATGGGTGATCCGTCTGGCCAGAGTGGTTTTACCATTGCCAGGCGCGCCATAGATAAACATTCCCTTGCCGGCGGTTACCGCCGGCCCGATGCGGTCGAACATGTCCGGTTCGACATGGATATCCTCGAACGCTTTTTCCAACTGAGTACGCTTCGGTTTTTCGGACCGGATTGCCTGGGCCGCCACGGAGTTGACATAATCCTCCAGTGGTACCGGTGCCGGACCGACGTAGCAACAGTGTTCCATCGCCCGCCGGGCCCGTTCCCGGCCTTTGTCCGTCAGTTGGTAGACGTAGTCGCCGAGCATGGCCGAACCGGTGGGTGAGATCAGTTGGCGCGAACGCAGCAGGTCGAACCGCTCTTCCACCACTGGCAGTGGCAAACAGAGTAAATTGGCAATTTTTCGGCCACTTTCGGAGCCTGAACTGAGCAGCGACTTGAGGATGAGATCCTCGATAAACGCATCACTCAAACCGGTTTCCGCCAGGCAGGTAGGCGCTTCGGGACGGAAGTTGTCGTCCAACCCCAGGGCGGAGATGAGCGATTCCTTTTCGGCCGATTCGTTCAGTAGATCCATCGTTTGTTTCCTCAAAGGAAGCTGCGGTAGGCGGTAGTAAACAGGTAGTAAGGATCGTTCGAGAAATAACTGGCATGTTTCCAGGCCCCTCACCCTGCCCTCTCCCCAAAGGGGTGAGGGGACATAGGACAGTTATTTCTCGAACGATCCTAAGTGGGAAACGATAATTCCGTGGCACGAAATCCCGTGGAATGCCTTAGGTATTCGTTGCGGCGACCGCGGCGACCAGTTTGCGACTGATCTGCCAGCCAAAATTGGTCAGCTCATAGGTCTCTCGCACATTGGCTTCACGCAACAGCAGGTAGCGTTCCAATTCGCGTAGTGCGTTTAGATAACGCCCGGCCACCTCTCGGTCTTCTGCGTCACTAAAGGCGGTCGTTTGGGCGCAGACAGCACGGCCATGCGTAAAGCTGCGGTTGCAAATCTGGAGTTTCCCACGGTGACTGGCCGCGGCCATGATCAGTTCCTGCTGGTCTGGCGACAGCAGATTGGGATCGGTAATGACATGCATGATGTTCTCCTCTTGAGCATGGCTCATGGGGCCGGTGTGGGAACGTGTTTTAAAATTCAAAAAAACCCTCGCCCTAGCCCTCTCCCGCAAGCGGGCGAGAGGACTCGAGGAGCCGCTGCGCGGCCGATTTTCTGAATTTTAAAACACGTTCTGAGGGCGATATCCGATGTTGTCAGCTTGCCCGTAAAGTGTAGCTCAGAGTGAGCCAGAGACTGCATTCGACGAGAAAAACCGGCATTACTCCCTGAAAGGGTAAAATGCCATAGCCTGGGCCGTCACACGGGGTCTACTCCGTGGCGGTGGCTTCCAGCCACCGATCCGATGCTAGTGACCGGGCAGCCAAGCGGTCTTCAGCATAATCGTTAAAACCCGTTCGTCAGGTGGGCGTATTCGGGTTATGAAACCCCCATTGCTCTCCAGGCCTGGGAAGGGGATCAGGTACAAGTTTTCGGCTTGCATGTCTGTCGGTTTGGAGAGCTGTTTGGCCGAAAATCGTACCAGACCCCGCCCGGCGGTAGCCTACTCGCCGCTCGCCACTCACTCCACCGTCACGCTTTTGGCCAGGTTG
>JAJRWS010000322.1 GCA_024276705.1 Planctomycetota bacterium
GCCGCCGGGAATTTCAACACCGATAGAACGAGCAACAAGGCGGCCGGTGATTTGCCTGCAGCCCATGGTCTCCTCACCATTTCAAGCATCACCAACCCCCTCATCACCAAATCGTTTAGCCTGTTTACTCAATCTCCAAAAACATTCCAGGTGAGTTTCCTATGAATCGACACGCACTGACACTTTCCATCGTCTGGCTGCTTCTCTCGTTTAACAACGCGTACGCAGCGGATGAAGGGGCAGCAAAAGTCGACTTCGACAAGCAGATCCAACCCATTCTAACCGGCCACTGTGCCGGCTGTCATGGCGAAAAGAAGGCTCTGGGCAAACTTCGGGTCCACACCGCGGTGGCGATTGCCCAGAAGATGGCTGCCGACAAGCATTTGATTATCGCTGGGAACCCGGAGAAAAGCGAACTCTACGAACGGCTGGTGCTGCCAACCGACCACAAAAAGAGGATGCCCAAGAAGGCCGACCCTCTAGCCAAGGAAAAAATCGCTCTGATCCACCTGTGGATCGCCCAGGGAGCCGTACTGCCGACGACAGCCACCAAGACAGAGCCCACCACGACTGGACCCTCCACAACAGGCGAGCCCGCGAAAGGGGCGAAACCCGCCGCGGCAAAACCGGCCAAACAGGCCCCGCTGCCGGAAGTTGCAGCGGCCACCGAAGAGAGCATCAAGAAATTGACCGAGGCCGGTGCCCAGGTCATGCCTCTGTTTGCGGAAAGCCCTCTGCTCCAAGTTTCGTTCGCCTTGGGCAGCAAGCCGGCTACCGATGCGGAGTTGGCCTTACTGGCTGGCGTGGCCCCGCAAACCTATACATTGAATCTGGCCGGCTCGAAAATGACCGACCAGGGATTGGCAGCCTTGTCGTCATTGGCCAACCTCACTCAGTTGCACTTGGAAAATTCTTCGGTAACCGACGCGGGACTGGCCCATTTGAGCCGCCTCGCACGTCTGCACTACCTCAACCTGTATGGCACCGGCATTACCGATGCGGGCCTGGCACACCTGAAAGACTTAAAGCATCTGGGGAAACTTTATCTGTGGAATACCAAGGTTTCCTACGATGCGGCCAGGTCCCTGGAAAAGGAAATCCCCGGCCTCCAGGTCAATCTGGGCTTTAACCACCCGGAAGTCGTTCGGCGCCGGCTGGCAAGCTCGGTCGAGCGGCTCCAGAAGCAGCTTGAAAAGTCCAAGACCAGCGAAACCCAGTTGCAAAAGCAGTTGGAAGCCGCCCGCAAGGATCGTGAATCGGCCCAGACACTGTTGGAACAGACGAAACAAGAGTTGGCCCAACTCAATAGCAAGACGCCAGACAGCAAACCTGAGGCCGATAAAGCAAAGCAGGCCGCGGCCCAGAAAAAGATGGCTGCGGAAAAAGCGGCGGCGGTAAAAGCAGCAGCAGTAGCCAAGGCGGCGGCAGCGAAAGCAGCGGCGATCAAAGCGGCGGCAGCGGAAGTTGGCAAAGCGAAAGCGGCCGCGGCAGCCGCGAAAGCGAAAGCGGCGGCGGCTGATAAAGCAGCAGCCGTCGCGGCCACAAAAGCAGCCGACCTAAACGCTGCCACAAAAAAAGCGAAGGAAGCAGCCACCAAGGCCGCAGATGCGGCCAAAGCGGCCGCCGCCAAATTGACCGAAGCCGAAAAGAAGGCGGCGGAAGCGAAAAAGTAGCACCTTCTAGTTATAGCGGCCTTTCTTTGTCCGTATCACTTTGATTGCATCATCGTGGCGGCTGCCCTCGATGACATCCTTGAGCACGATTTTGCCGTCGATGTATTGCAAATGGATGCGCCAGCCGGAAATCTTGGTAACGTCAGCCCGATAGACCGCCTGCTTGACTCCACGCACGCGATGCAGACGCGTCTTGGGAAACCGGCGGTGGCGGTGGCACTCATTGTCCTCCAGTTCGGCCAAGGATTCCAGGAATTCCAGCTTAAGCTGATTGTCCGGCATTTTCTTTAATGCCTCGTAAATAATTCCATATTCGTCAAGCAGTGGTTTCAATTCAGCCACGGCGGCATCCCTTATTCGCTGGAGAAATGTTCATACAAGACACGCGTCAGTTCGTCTTTCGCGGCAGCGTACTGAGATTCCGGAAGAACGCGAAATAGTGTGATGGCAAGCTGCTCAAATACCGGATCCTCGTCCACCGTGAAGATCACTTTATAGTCGTTACTCAGCGTCAGCACGACCATGGAGGAATCCAGACCTCCGGCCAACGGAGTCCGAACATATTCCACCCGTAGGCGGAATTCGGCCGGATCATAAAGCAACCGCTGACAACAGTCATTCAACTCCGTCGCCAACTCGGTCATTTGCTCGGGCGGCAGGGACTGAAAGTCGTTCAGGAAAGCTTGCGTCTCATGGAATACTAATTCGAGCGGTGGCTCGACCACACTCTGCACAAACCGGCGGGCCGTATCGATGGCAGCATGGTATCGGCTGATGGATGAAATGAGGCGCTGGACCTCTGGGTGCAATTGCGGTTCCTGGTTCAGCACCAGCAAATCTTCCTGAAAGGCTGCCATCCGTGGTTTGAAGACCGGTGTATGAGCTAACAAGCGTGCGTAACTCGCCCGGTACTCGCTGGGCAACGTGCTGCTGTCGAGTCTGGCGGACCGTTGTGTCCATTGCAGCAGATCCAAGGCTGCCCGCCGGATCGTCGCAAAGGCTTGCTCGATCCCCGGCAGCCTCGCGTCGATCGTGTCGGCACAACGATTCATGGCCTGGTGCAGGTCATCGCGAGCCGTCCTGTCCTCATGAAGCAGGTTTCGACATTCATCGATGGATACAATGATTTGACGCACACTTTCCACCATACTCCGCAATGCTTCACATTCGTCCGTCATTCGTTCGGCCAAATGCCAGCGGTCGGCGGCTGCCGCGGCCTCGTCGCTCACCAGCCGATGCGTATTCAAGATGGAAGTGCCCAATTCAGCGATCCGGTCGATGGCCGCGGTCATGTCCGCCAGCCAACAATCGATCGGCAATGGTTTTATGTTTGAAGCCATCGATTTTCTCCTTTTCGCGCTGCCACAGGGACTGCGCACTCTACCTACCTTGCCCGGCAATGCATTACGGCAATCGCAGTTTGTTGGGCCGGGACCACAGAATGCGCGTTGTCCAGACCCGCCCCCTGGCACCACGCCTGGTCGCTTCTTTCGGCTTGTACATACCTTCGCCAACGGTGATCCAAGTTTCGTTAGGGCTGACCGTGACAATGCCAAAATTGCCGAGCATGGCGCCCCGTTCGGGGACGACGATTTGCTCCGTGCTCCGGATGAGGCACATCTTGTCGGTATCGACCTGGCTCATGTAGAGAGGAGCCCGGTTACGCGGAATATGGTCAGTGCTGGGGTCTTTGCGAGTGTAAACAAGAAAGAGGGCGTCGCGATGCGTGACCCAGTGGGCCTGGGTATTGTAACTGCCGATTTCCTTGCCATCGTCGAAGAGCCAGGCTTGGATCGGCTCATAGTGAAGTCCGTCGTCGCTGACCGCAACGTAGGCACGCTGATCGTTGCGCAGGGTAAGGTAGAACTTGCCCTGGTGCCGGGTGAGCGAGGGTTCGTAGGCGCCGCGTGGTTTTTCGGTCGTTAGCACATTCCCATGCTCTTTGTAGCGAACCGTCTTGCCATCAAAACTGCAGCGCATGACGGTCGAGGAGAGGATGGCATAGTAATCGGTGGACGCAGGCTTGAAATAGATGGGTACCAGCAGGTCGCCATTCTCCTCGACCAGCCACTGACCGCAACCGTTGCCCGAGTTGAAAAAAATGGGCAGGTCGGGCATCTTGACGATGTCCCAGTCGCTCCACTGTTTCGCCTTCGCGTCATACACGGAGAAGGCCGTCTCTCGCGGACGCGGATTCTGCATGAGTTTGCCGCGCTGATAGCGGACCGTATGGCCCAGGCCCAGGAGCGTCTTGGTTTGGGGATGCCAGCCTGGAGTAAAGTCACAGACGCCGACCGTGGTGTTGTTCTCTTCACTTCGCCATGCAAGCGCATCGGGCGTGTCGATTCCGGACCAGGTTTTGCCCAGATTGTCCGTTCGGATAAAGCTCAAGCCGGAAAAGTAGTCGGAGACATCGACGTACCACTTTTGCATAGTCAGCAGGACCGTCGGCTCTCCCGAGCTGGAGTCGGCGGCTGGAATCACTCCTCCCCGAACATGAAACCAGCACCACCGACCGTCGAACTCCTCGACGACGACACTCGGTTGGATGCGATATTGCAGTCCGTTTGCATTGAAAACGTTGTGCGGTCCTGGATCTGGATCCAGACCAGACGCGATTGCCAAAGCGACCATGGCAGTGAGCAGAGCGTACATGAGTAAGTCCTGGTGAAAAAAGAGTAACCACGGAGAACACAATCTTCGCTCTCCACTTGCTGGCATGGGTAACCATGCATGACCATAGAATAGCCGCGCAGCAGCGACGGCGTCTAGCCGTGGACGCACTCCCAATGGTACTTATCTTTGATCCATAGGCGCTAGCCTTGGATGTTCAAACCAAGGGAGGA
>JAJRWS010000323.1 GCA_024276705.1 Planctomycetota bacterium
CCAACGCAAGAAAAGACTGCTTAAAACATCATGGCTACAAATGTGCTACCTGCGACCAAACTATGGCCGGAATGTACGGGGATGTTGGAGAAGGAGTTATCCATGTACACCATACGCAAGAACTATCATCATTGGGGCCAGATCATAAAGTAAACCCGATCGAAGACCTTCGACCGGTGTGCCCGAATTGTCATGCGATTTTGCATACGCAAAAACCAGCAATGTCCATTGATAAACTGCGGTCTATACTTAAAACGTAATTGAAACGAGTAGTTCGCAGGTGAAAGCCTTCTCACCCCTTCACATGTCATTTCCCCCGAAAAAAAACTCTATGACAACCAACCACGACGCGATCTACGAAAACGGGGCCTTTCATCCTGTGGGCGACCTTCGCTGAAGGACGCTCTTTGTTTGCAGGGAGAGGCCAAACAGAATGCGACGGCCGCCGCCGGGGTCGTTTGATAGGGATGCCATGCTGGTTCTATCCTTCCAATTCGTTAGTGCTGTGGTGTTGTTCATTCTAGCAGCGTGTTGCAACAGGGCGCAAGTCGTGTTCTGCGGTGCTATGCGGTTGCTTCGCCACGCCAAACGGGAAAGCTATCGGTTCGTCCACAGGCCGTACAGTCGCGGCGTATGGTGTTGCCATCGCGTACCGGCGTGTCTCGAAAGTCGGTTCCGCCGCAGCGTGTGCAAGCAGTGTCCGCCAACCCATCCCCAGTATCGCCAGTGTCCGCCATGTTTGAAAAGTTGGCGGAGTGCCAACGCATCATCGGCGGTCATTTTCACGGGGTCACGTTCCCAATGCACCACAGCCGGGTCACCGGCAATGGTGAATGCTAGGCCATGTTGCTCGGCAGCCAGATTGCTCTTTCCAGGCAGCAGCAACCGCCGCTTGTGGTCCTCGCTGTCCCGCGATAAATGCCAGACCGATCTTGCGATGCCGGTAAAGGCTCGGCTCCCTAGTGTCATATCGTCGGCTACTGTTGCCATGCTCTTGCGGCGATGGGCCACCATCAGGATTGCGGGGCCATACTTCTCGGCCAGTTTGGCTACCGGGGCCAGGATGCCTCTGACTTCGTTGTCGCGGTGGGCGTCTGTTTTACCGCCAAGGAAAGAGCCAATCGGATCAATCACCACCAGCTTACAATCTGAAATCGATTCGAGCGATTGCCTCAGAATGTCGATGTCGGCCAAGGTAAACATCAGCTCATCCGTCTTGCCGTTTTCCGTTCGCTTTGTCCCCGAAAGTAGATGCACACGAGAAACATCGGTCCGATGTGCATCAAGGCGTGGGCGAATCGTATCATGGGGATCATCTTCGGCTGTGATAAATATCACCGATCCACGTTCGCAGGTGCTACCGTCGGGCCAGGGTGTGGCAGTCGTGATACGGCTTGCCATATCGCATGTAAGAAAACTTTTGCCAGCCCCCGGCATACCTACCAGAAGCGTGATGCGTCCCGCTGCAATCCGCATGGGCCAAAGCCAATCGATCGATCGCGGTTCAATGTCAGCCATGCACACTAGCATTGGCTTCCACACTGGTTTGCCGGTCTCCGCCACAGTATCCCCAGTCTCCGCCAACTTTTCAAACTTGGCGGACTGTGGTGATACTGGAGGAAACTTGGCGGGCTCAGCAACGTCATACCCGTTGGGGCGATGGGGGAGTGTGGTAGAATCATAGAGTCAAGTCTTTCGCGGTAAGCGCCCGGTCAATATGGCCGGGCGTTGGCCATTTAGAGGTAAAGGGTGGAGCGCCGGGGTATCGAACCCCGCGTCGAAAGATGTCAAGCCTTTCGCGGTCCCCATGACGCGCCCCACAACAAATTGCAGAAACGTCAGGCCGATTTATTGGCAGCGATGAAGGCATCAAGGTCGGCCTGCTCGAATCGGACACAAGAGCCGATCTTGACGCGGGGGAGATCGCCATCGGCTACTAGCTGGTCGAGCTTGCGGGGGCTGATCGCCAGGAAAGAGGAAGCTCCTCGGCGTGTGAATAGTTGAGTGAGGGAAGTAGTCGTCGGTTGCATTGGATGGACTCCAAAAAAGGTCGCTAGCCGCGAAGTGTGGCCCGCATAGCCATATCGGAGCGTTCGGCAACTCGCCCAACAAACGCACCGAACGGTAGGTCGAGAGCAAAGGAAAGCCTGTGCTTGCAGGCTATTGCAGAGAAAAGAAAATTCCCAGAGTGTTCGGCAACTGATACCGAACGGTCGAACGCGCAGCTTATTCGTCGGCTAGATTTCTATCGTTATCGCCAAGCGAATAGAAAAGAATCTTCGGTGTCAGATCGCCATTCAGTATCTTGAGTGAGTTGGCAAGATTCCCAAGGTTGCCGCAAGCGATTTTATACTTGTCGTGTCCGCCAAACTCAGTTTTGAAAAACCCAGAAACAGTGCTTGGGCTAATCTCCAAGTGTTTTGCAAGCTTGTTCACCCCTGCATGGCCCACGTCTTCGCATCTTCCGTTGGAATACTGGTGATGCTCGGTCAAGGCGGCGATGATAAGCATCTTTGTGTTCGTTTCGCCTTTACTATTGCCCTTGGATGTCGTTTGCTTGGCTTTCGTTTTCTTTGCAGAGTCACCGCCACCGCAATTTTTAGCAGCATCAGATTCGAGGCAGACCACATCCCCACGAATGGCTAAGATTTGGCTACGGTAGAAGTCTAGCCGTTTACGAAAATACGCCCATTTTTAATAGGGGTCGGATTGCTTGGCATTCTCAAGTAGAGTTGGAATGTGGTTACCTACTTTCCTTGCCCCCAGGTTATAGATTACCTCGCCAGGCCAAACGAGCAAAATGTCAAAGCATTCCTGGCGGACCATACTTCGCCAGGGCTTGTTTCCATTATGCTGATTGAGTACCTGCACAATTTCTTCGGGCAAGTCTTTTAGAGCTTCGTCCGCACTCGCGTATTCTTCCCAAAGACCATTAACATTGTCCGGCAAATCCTCACATTCGCCTTGCACGAAAGTGGCCGACCAATGTTTAGCAGTGTAAGAGACTACGGGATTAGCCAAAGACGTCATTCCCAGGAAAACCCCGTTATTACTAAAGTGCAATTCGTGTCGCTTGCTTTCACGTTGCAGCACCTCAACAGTATCGCCTATGCCGTTAAGGAAGCAAGAAATCTGATTGAAGGCGTTAAGGAGTCCGTCCGTAATTTTGCCAAAATCTACAGGCTCTATTTTCGCCATGCTCACCACCTCTTAAAAGCAGGCCGACTTCCCGTCAGCATGGCGGATGGTGCTTGCCACGCTGGCCGGGAAGTCTGTGCGGAGGATCAATCCGCGAAGCCCGTGAATCTGAAACAGAATCTTTTTAGTCCTCAGCGAACAAAAGAGAAGTCGCTAGGAGTACGAGTGATATTCTACCAAAATGCCTGTTCGGCACCAATCACTTACCCCGTAGGCGTCTAGCTATTGCCAGGTCGCTGTTTTACTCTTCCATGGCCAACAATACTTCGGCAGCGTCACGCAACAACGTCGTGCTATCCCCCAGACTTGCCAACTGTACTAAGTCGACAATAAGTGCCCGCTCACGTTCGCTGAACCTCTCAGGATGCGATGCCATGCGTTTGAGCATGGGCATAATTCGCCCTAGTGCGCGCTGAGCGTTTACCGATTCGCAAGGTCTTCCATGAGTTTTTCGGTCGTCTTTGCCCATTCGTCTTCTCGCTTTTGCTTTCCCGCTAAATTCGCAATGGTCGAATCTATTGTTTCACCTCGCTGCTCGTTTGCGGCCAACTCGATAAGCTGTGGTGGGTCATTTCCGATAAGATTCTTGGTCAGCCAATCCCGTGCCCTTGCGTCGCCCCCCTTGGCGTCTGAGACCGCCCGTGCGACCACCTCGCGCCAATCTTCCGGCGACACCGCGTTACCCAGCACGGCCAGATAATCATGCTCAACTGTCCGACGAGGCCGACCAGGGCCACCCGGGTTGCCTGGGGAAAACCGGCCATTGCTATCACGTTCGTTTTTCATTGCCAGATTATACCGTTTTTTCACCGATTAAATGGACGGAAACAACTGCGCGACTATCAACTATTCCACGACTATCGGCACACGTCAGCGGCATCCCGCACCAACGCCACCACCTCAGCCCGTACCGCCTCGGACAGCTCACCCCAGCACCGAATCAACTCGGCCAAATCGGGTTCATACACGCCCAATTGTGCGCCGAGTGCGCCGGATTCTGCGCCGCTTGCTTGAGAAGACTTCGTTTTTCCCGTAGAATCGTCGACTTGTTCGACTCCCCTTGGGGTACTCTTTTCTTTACTTTGGCAGTTGCATCTGCTTTGACGCTCTCGTTAGCCAGAGGTTATAATCGGGTCATGGCAACTTTCGAGCAAATCCAAGTCTTTACTGCTTTTGCTGTGCAATTGTCTGCGCAAGAGGGCGAAGGCATTTCACTCGATGAGATTTATGACCGGTGGCGTGAGAAAACGTTACGCCCAACAGATGCTTCAGCCGTCCAAGCATCGCTGCGTGACATGGATCAGGGAGAAACGGGTCGCCCGTTCGATGAATTCGCTGAGGAGTTCCGCAGCAGGAACAACGTTGGCAGATAGCCATGAGTTTCACGCTACAAATCCTCCCGCGTGCCGAGCATGATGCTCAGGCGATCTTCGAATATATTCATGCGCGTTCTGAGGACGGAGCAGTCCGTTGGTGGCACGCTTTTGAGGAAGCCGCCTACTCCTTGACAAAGAATCCCACCCGTTATGGGTTCGCACCGGAGAATGAGTTATCAGAATTCGAGATCCGGCAATTTCTTTTCAAGACTCCACATGGCCGAACGTATCGCGGAGTCTTTGTGGTTGTGGGAAACGAAGTTAGGGTTCTTCGAGTGCGAGGACCTGGCGAAGCAAAATTGAGTACCGACGAAATGCCGACCGAGTGAAGTAGAATCCCCAAGGGCCAAGCAAGTCCTGTTTCGCCGCCTTTGATTTTAGTTTGCGTCCAAGTTAGACTGGGTCGGTCAACTTTGTTAGTTTTTCTGGGGAGGACGATATGCCAATTTGCGTGAAATGCCCGGGCTGGGCCACTTTCTGTGCTTTCTGTTTTCCTGCCAAGTCACTCACAAGTAGGAGCGATACAATGATTAAGCGTGCTCTTTCAGTTGCAATTGTAATCGCATGTACTGGGTTAGATGCAAGTGCTACTATCTCCACCAACACCGTTAGGGTGGAGGGGCAAAAGTACGAAAAGACTATGGCCCTATTTGAGGAGGGCAAGCCAGTACGTGCTCGCCTTACATTTCGCCATCGATATAAGGACGGGATGTTGCATTTGGTGGGTAAAACTAACATGCGGCCTAAATTCTTCGTAGATATCACGATTGTTAACAAGGGAACAAAAAAGGATGTTGCAAACAAGCGAGCAGAAATTAGTGATAAAGGACGTTACACATCAGGTCCTATAGCTGTCATGCCTGGCACCTACTTGGTCACCGCATCTGTTGAAATAGCCCAGCTTAAGCTTAAAGATAAATCGGAACCCTGAAGTGGACCCCAATTATTGGACCACCGGCTTAGATAGAAAAGTTTCCTTGGATCGACGAAACTGGTAGTGAAATCAGTATCTTCGAACCAGGACAAAATCATGTCACGCAAGCGTCATCGTTTCGGATCGTCCCTTGAAAGTGAAAATGGCAGGCGAAAGTAGCTCTCGAGGCCGTCAAGGAGATACGCACGATCACTGAGCTTGCGA
>JAJRWS010000002.1 GCA_024276705.1 Planctomycetota bacterium
ACATCTTCTGGGTTCTCCTGGCGTTACAATGTTTTTTGGCGAGCTACGTGCTACGCCGTCTAAAACACAGGAGAACCCATTTTCTTGACTTGTCCACTCTTTCATTGAATTAGAGGTACGAAGGGCGTGGTGCGTCACCTCGGAGCGCTGCGCCGGAGTCCACTGCGCGCCGACCACGCCCTTCGCCAGGGGGCTCGCACCTGTTGGTATTCTCATCATCTCTTGCCCTGGCTCCAGAGCGTGCCACACACGGGGGGGCTTGCCCTCGACCCACTCGCGGCAAACGCGACAAGCCCGTCCCTGCACCCCCAGGTTGCGGGAGTTGAGTGGTTCCCATACCCTGATATCGTAGCAGACGATTGCCTGTTTGTTTACTAAAGAAGTGTTTGCTCGAGCGTTCGCGGCGGAATGAGGCGGCCTGGCTTTTTTCAGGTGTCGGCTCGAGAAGGAGCGCTCATCGCCCGATTGCGTCGAAAGGTTCCGCCGGGCAGCGTGAAAAGGAGACGACTTCCATTGGTTCGCTTGCCTGAAATCGATCGCCTGCTCTCGTCCCTCGATCTGGACGATCCGCGTTATGCCACGATGGTCGTCGACCAGCTGCTGCGACAGGCTGCCGCGGCGGGAGCGAGTGATTTGCATTTTCAGCCCACGAGCGATGGGTTGATTCTCAAGTGGCGTATCGACGGCGTCATGCAACAGATCGGCAGGATTCCGCAACCGGTTTCTGGCAATGTCGTCGTGCGCCTGAAGGTGTTGGCTGGCTTGCTCACGTATCAAACCCATTTACCCCAGGAAGGCCGCATTGCCCAAGGCGACGCGAGGGACCAAGCGGCCGAGTTGGGCGAAGGCTCTCATGGGCTGGAAATCCGCGTCAGTACCTTTCCGACTCTGTTCGGGGAGAAAGTTGTGGCTCGACTGCTGCCGACCGGCGCCCAGTCGTTTGCCCGGGTAGGCGACTTGGGCTTGCCAGCCGATGTGGTCGATGCCTTGATCCGGGCACTTTCACAAACTTCGGGCGCTCTGTTGATTGTGGGCCCGGCAGGCAGTGGCAAGACGACCACGGCGTATGCCTGCCTGCGTGAGATCCTCGCCCGCAGCCAGGCAGAACGAAATATCGCCTCGATGGAAGACCCGGTGGAAGTGGTCGTTGAAGGAATGGCCCAATCGGAAGTGGCCGAGAAGGTTGGTTTCGATTTGATCTCCGCCTTGCGGTCGCTGGTACGCCAGGACCCCGACGTGATCTTTGTCGGCGAGATTCGTGATCCGGCCACGGCCAACATCGCCTATCAGGCGGCATTGACCGGCCAATTGGTGGTTACCACTTTTCACGCCAGCGATGCGGCCACCGCCGTCAGCCGGTTGGTGGACATGGGAGTGCCTCCCTATGTCCTTCGCAGTGCCACCCGTTGCGTTGTCGCGCAGCAACTGGTTCGGCGGCTATGCGATTGCGCGACTCATGGGGCCAAGGGCGAGCCCACGGAGAACGGTTTTGAGTCGGCGTTGGGCTTGCCGGTCGAGTGCTGGCGCTTGCCGCAAGGCTGTGCGAATTGCCACCAGACCGGCTACCGAGGCCGGCAACTCGCTGCCGAAGTGTTCAGCCTGGACAAGGCGGAAATCGCCGCGGCCATTGGCCAGGGGGTCGATGCCAGGCAATTGGCAGCCAGAGCCGAGTTGCACGGTATGCGGACCCTCAAGCAGCGTTCCCTCGACCTGGTCACCCGTGGCCAAACGAGCCCCGCCGAGATGATACGCGTCTTTGGCATGTGAGAAAAAAAAGGAGAGAAAAAGGGGGCAGAGAGAAAAACGAGCCAATCGCACAAGGCTCCTGCCCCCTTTTTCTCTTGTGATGTGTTACAATCCCAGCCATGCCAATCCTTCGCTTTGTTGTGTGAGGGAGTCGTAGCCGAGGTGCGGCTGGAATCATGGAACCTGATCAAGGAGCCCGTGTGCAACCTGTCACGCTCGAGCAACTGATTGCGCTGAATCGAGAAATCGGTGCGTTGGCCGCGGCGGGGATACCGCTCGGGCAAGGATTGATGCGGGTGGCGGATGAGTTTTCGGGCCCGGCGGCCGCAATGTCCCGGAGGCTGGCCGAGCGTTTGGAAGCGGGGACGGACCTGGCCGCGGCGCTCGACGCGGAAAGTGCAGTGCTGCCCGAGTCGTACCGGGCCCTGGTGCGAGCGGGCTTGCGTTCGGGCAACCTGGCTTCGGCCCTGGCAGGCTATTGCGACACGGCCCTGCGGATGGCCCAGCTGCGCCGCGTGGTGGGATTGGCGGTCATCTATCCGGTCCTGCTGGTGGTGGCGGTCTGGATATTCTTTCTGCTGGCCAGCAGTCTGATTCTGCCGAGTTTCGATTGGTTTGAGATGGGCGAGCACTTCTGGGTAGAGCCATTGCAAACTTTCCTGTTCGGCCTGGGACAGACGGGCCGTTGGTTGTTGGGCTCGATCGTCCCGCTGGTCTTGGTGCTGGGGGCAATCTATTGGTGGAAACGATCGGCCCGCGCCACCGAAGGAGCTGACGCAAACCGGGTGAACTGGCTTGGTTGGATTCCAGGCATGGGGCGGATTAGCCAGCTCAGTGGGGAAGCAAACTTTGCCGACATGCTGCAGTTGCTCGTTGACCATGGCATACAATTGACCGAAGCCTTGCCATTGGCTGCTCGGGCGAGCGGATTGGCGGGTATCGCCGGGGTGGCCACCCAGCTTGCCTCGCAGCTTGCGGCCGGCAAGCCACTGCGGTCGAACCTGGAAACGTTTCGCCGTTTGCCTCCGCTGGTCCGTCTGGCCCTGGTCACCGGTCATGGGCCGACCGGTCTGGTGGATGGCCTGCGGCGGGCTGCGAAAAACTATCGCCGGCGGGCGGATGCCTGGGCCGAAGGGATCGCGTTTTATTTTCCACTGGCGCTGACCGCCCTGGTTGGCGGTACGGTAGTGGGCGCCTACGCGATTTTGCTGTTTCAACCCTACGCGGCGACGCTGAAAGCTCTTTCTCAATGGCATTAGAACCTGTTTGACGAATTCATCATCCCATGAACAACAAGCCCACTCCCCAGGACCGATTGTCCGGGCAAGAATCGGACAGGTTGCTGGAACAGTTGAGCGACGGCGTCGCCCATGGGGTGTCGTTGGAAGAGACCTTTCGGGCTCTGGCGGACGATCTGACCGATCGCCGTTTACGCAGTGTGGCGGCGTTCCTGGCCGAACAACTCAGGCAGGGCGTTGACCTCGATACGGCCCTTTCGACGATGCGGCCCGTATTGCCAGCGCACTTGCAACGCGCATTGGCGGCCGGCGCCCGTTCGGGCAATCTCTCGGCCCTGTTATCGGGTCTGGCGGAGAGCGAACTGGTACGCAGGCAGATGCAGCGTGGGCTGCGGGCGGCGCTGGCCTATCCGCTACTGGTGCTTGGATTGCTTGGGCTGTTGGTGCTGTTCTTAATGGTTTACGTCATCCCCATGTTCGCGGATGTCTTTGATATCTACAACGATTTTAATATGGAGCTGCCGGCCGTAACGCATTTCCTGCTCATCCTGGCCCAAGGGCTGCCGCTGGCCGTGTTGGGCGTGGCGGCCGCTGGCCTGGTCATCCTGGTCCTTGGCACTCTGTTTGCTGGTAAGCGTTTCGCCCATTGGCTGCGAACCGCGCTGCCACTGTTCGGACGGGCCTGGATATGGAGCGGTCAGCACGAGTTCGCGACCCTGATGGCGACCTTCACGAGAGAGTCCATCCCCCTGTCCGAGGCGCTCGCCTGCACGGTGGAGTCGCTTCGGGATCGTAACCTGGCCCGGGCGACGCGACTGGCCAGGGAACGTTGTGAACAAGGAGCCCTGCTGAGCCAGGGCATGCGCGAGTCGATCCATTTCGATCCGGCCCTGACCACGCTGGTCGAGTGGGGGGAAACCCACCAGGCGTTGCCCGCGGCACTAACCGAGGCGGCGCGTAACTTCGAACAACAGATGGAGTATTACATCCAATTTCTGGGCCGTGTAATCCCGCCGCTGCTGCTCGCACTGGTCGCGTCGGTCATTTTTTTGATGGTAGTGGCCCTGATCTTGCCACTGGCGGATATCATGAATAGCTGGATGTGGTAGGGAAGGTTGAACGTTGAACGTTGAACGTTGAACGTTGAAGGCTTTTTACTAGCACCATCAAAACTATCGCTATCGCTATCGGGATCGGGATCGGGATCGAAATAACATGGGTCTGAGACACGAAAAGCTGGATGTTTACCGCCTCTCGATAAGCTACGTTGCATGGGTCTTTGAAAAAGTCGATGGCCTGAGAGGAGTCCATCGGTCCGCTCGAGACCAATGGCTTCGCGCCAGCCAGTCAATCCCATTGAATATTGCCGAAGGAAACGGCAAAGCGGCGGCAGCGGATCGAAGGCGTTATTTTGAAATTGCACGTGGATCGGCATTGGAATGTGCCGCGATTCAGGATGTACTGGTGGTCGGAAAAGCTCTCGATGAAGCAGAAAGCCAACAACGAAAAACGGAATTGGACCGTATTGTCGCTATGCTCAGTCGCTTAGGCGGCAGAGGCTACTCGGTCAAAGAAGATTCCGCTCCTTATGCATTAGCGGACTTCGATAGCGATCCCGAGTCCCGATCCCGATCCCGATGAGTAAGTACTCGTAGTCGAGAAAAGTTCCCCCGTTTTTCCGAGAAACTGGATGTTGATAAACGCTTGCAAAAAGGGTTGAAAGAGAGGCGCGAATTTGCAGCAAATTTTCTACGCCAGTTTGATTCTGCTACCGCTGGGCATCAGTTTGCGCATCTCGCTGCGCCTGCTGTATGGAGCCCGTGGGCCGCAGGTGGGAGATCCGATTTATCAGATCATGCATGTGTTGAGCTGGGTGTTGACCCTCGCGCCGCTGCTGGTACTGATCGTGGTGGGGACGAACTGGCTCAGTTGGCTACTGCTCATGGTGACCGGTACGGCTGGAGTGGAGATGATTCTGGCCCATCGGGCGATGCAGCGCCAGTCGGCCTGGGCCCTGGTGACAGGCAAACTGGACGGAGGCGAGTCGTTGCCCGCCGTCCTGCGCCGCCAGGAAGGACGCTTCACGGGCATGGTCGGCCGGGCTTTTCGCCGCCTGGTGGCCATGCTGGAACAGGGCACCGACCTTCGTACGGCCATCAGTCGTAACCGTGACGCCCTTCCGCGTTGGGCCCAGGCCTATACGGCCATCGGCATGAGCACCGTATCCGAACCGAGGCAGCCGGGCACGCAACCCGACCTGGGAACTTCCGCCTTGGTCTGGCGACAGCTCTGCCAACGCTTCTCCTACGTCGGCATGTTGCTGGTCATCATGTCAGGCATTGTCGCATTTCTTGTATTCAAAATCGTTCCTTCCTATCAAGACATCTTTGCTGATTTCGATCTCGACCTGCCGGTCCTGACGAATTCACTCATCGGCTTTAGCGCATTTCTGATCGAATCGGGCTTGCTGGTCATCCTGCTGGTCGGACTCGCCGTGGTGTTGCCACTGGGTTTGCTGGTGGTCTTGCTCTACCTGTGCGATGTTCCCGTCCTGCGGCTGATTTCGGATCGGCTCTTTTTCGCCCAGCATCGGGCCTTCGTGTTGCAACTGCTGGCCAGCGCCGCCGAACGAGGCGAACCCTTTACCAAGACGCTCCAGCAACTCACGGCTCATGAAAGGCCCCATTATCCTAGCCGCTATGTACGAAGGCGTTTGGGGGTCGCTGCTCGGTCCCTGGCTGCGGGGCAGAGTTGGCGGGAAGCTTTGCGGCGCGGGTCGATCCTCAAACAGGCCGACTTTCCAATGCTGAAAACGGCCGAGGCGGTAGGCAACTTGCCTTGGGTCTTGCGTTTGCTGGCTGGCCAGAAGATGCGATCGATGCTATTTCGCTGGTCGGCCGTGGAGCAGGTTGCCTTTCCCTGCGTGATCGGGCTGCTTGGCTTGCTGGTGATGTGGGTATGCGTCGCCCTGTTTTTACCCTTGGTAGATTTGATTCAAGGCTTGATATGAAACGCCTGTTCGCCAGTCCTGACCTGTTCATGCCCGCTGCGAATCCAATCCGCATGCCCAGGCAGCCGCCAGCCCGTCGCGGCTCGATGTTGCTGGAGGTGATCGTCAGCGCGGGGATGCTTGGCACCCTGCTGGTGACGATCAACCAGACTTTGGTACAACTGCAGCGTCAGACCCGTTTTGCCGACCGGCAATTCGTCGCCCGGCAGACGCTGGAGAATCTGCTGGAAGAGTTCACGCATCGTTCCTGGTCCGAGCTGAACGGACCGAGCGTGGACAAACTAACATTGCCCGAGTGGGCGCAGGCGAAATTGCCGGCGGCCAGGCTCGTGGGGGAGGTGGCCGAGGAGTCGGACCCGGTGCCCGCGAAACGGATTACCTTGTGGTTGGGCTGGCAAAATGGTCCTGGCGTCAAGCAAAAACCGTGCGCGCTGACCACCTGGGTCTATCAACCGCTGGAGCTGGCCCCATGAATTACATGACCGCCAAAGCAGGGCAACGTGGAGCCAGGGACCTGTCCGATTGGCATCGAGCAGGTCGTCTTGGGCCCGGTTGCAATGGGGGGCCCGGTCGCATTGGGGCGGACCGTCACGGTTCGACACTCATCGAGGTGATGGTGGTCATTACCCTTGGCGCGGTCCTTTCGGGCATTACCGTCGCCGCGATGGGGCAGTTGTTTCGACACGATCAACAGGCCACTCGCCATGTGGCCCAGCGCGGCGAACTGCAGCGGTTGGCGGCCACGTTGCGACGGGATCTTCACCGCGCCAGCCATTGCCAGTACCAGGCCGAGGGGGCGCGTCTTCGTTTGCAATTCGACCAGCGCCTGGAGGTGGTGTACCGCCGACTCGAGGATCGCTGGGTCCGTATTGCCACCAGGTCCGATAGCCGAGGGGCCGATGCCAGTGCGGTGCGAACCGCTTATGGTTTGGGCCAGGAATTTGCTTGCACCTGCACGCCAGTGCAAGCGGCCCAGGGCGATCTGGTACATATCCGATTCGGATTCCAATCGGTCCAGCCGGTGGCGGCGGAATCGGATAATGTGGGCGTTCGTGTCGACGCGAAAGCCGTTTTGAGCTGTGCAGTGATCGCGGTCGTCGGCCGGGATCGTATGTTGGGGCAGGATGCGGAGTTCTCACCATGAACATCAGCCCGAAAATCGAAACTCCTGGCCGCCCGTTTGCCCGGCGTTCCCGGCCGAGCGGCCGTCGGGGGGTCACGATCCTCATTGTCATTGCCTTTTTCGCCATTGCGATCACCCTTCTAGGTGTCTGGATTCGTACCGCGCTGGCCGAGCGGCGACAGATGCAGCGTTGGCACCAGCGCGTTCAGGCCACCTGGCTTGCCGATTCGGGCCTGCGCCGGGCCGCCGCCCGATTGGCTCGCGAGGGGACCGCCTATCAGGGCGAACGCTGGCATATTGGCCCGGAGTCGCTCGGCGACGGGAAGGATGCCGAAGTGGCTATTCGCGTTGAGTACGTGCCCTATTCCGGCTCCGATTCTGAATCCGCCGGAGGGCAGGCGAAAGAATCGTCCCGGCGCGTGCGGCTGATTGCCACGGCCGATTATCCGGCTGGCTCACGGCGGCAAGTACGATTTACCAAAACGACGGAAGTCACCCTGAAAATTCCGGGAGAGCAACCATGAAACACTCCATCTCACGCGCTTTTACGCTGGTCGAACTGTTGGTGGTGATCGCCATCATCGGTATCCTGGTCGCCCTGTTATTGCCGGCTATCCAGGCGGCGCGGGAAGCGGCCCGGCGGTCGAGCTGCCAGAACAACCTGCGGCAACTGATCATTGCCCTGCACAATTACGAGTTCGCCAATGAATTTTTCCCCGCCGGTGTGACCAACGAGTCGGGCCCAATCCGAAATATTCCCGAAGGGGATCACATGAGTTGGATCGGCCGCATTCTCCCGCAAATGGATGAGCGGGCCCGGTACGAACATCTCGATTTCACGGTTGGGGCCTACCACGACAAGAACGATTATGTTCGGCAGCAGTCGATCGGCTTGCTGCAATGCCCATCGAGCAAGAACCGCGGACCGAATTCCAGTTACGCGGGGGTGCACCACGACGTCGAAGGGCCTATCGATATTGATAATCACGGCGTGCTCTACCTTAACAGCCGAATCACGTTCAACGACCTGCGTGACGGTTCGGCCTACACGATTTTTCTCGGTGAAAAAATCACCAGTCCCAATAAAGAGTACGACCTGGGCTGGCTTTCCGGAACCCGGGCGACCTTGCGCAATACGGGGCAGGCAATCAACACCGAAGTGGATAATTATTATGGCAGCGGGGACGCCGGGGCTGAGTCCATGGGAGACGGGGAAGAGGCCGAGCCCGGTGGCGGCAAGCAGGCCAACCGGCGCCGGTACAGCGGCAAAATCGATCCGGCCGATCCGTTGGCGGTAGGCGGCTTTGGCAGTTGGCATCCCGGCGGGGCGCATTTTGCTTTTGGGGATGGCTCGGTGCAATTTCTCAGCAGTGACATCGACGCCGAGTCGCTCCAGCAGTTGGCCCATCGCGAGGATGGCGGCATCGTCGGATATCGGTGGTAAAAGAAGGCGGAGAGCCGAGAGCAAAGTTGGAATTCCAGAGGGTCTGAGCCGTAGGCGCTAGCCTCGGGTGCCCGCCGGAACTGGAATAGCCGGCGCAAGTCCGTTGTGCAGAGAGCAGCGGCAGGATTCTCCAGAGGGTCTGAAGCCGTAGGCGCTAGCCTCGGGTTGCGGAGAGTAACGCCTAGCGTTCTAAATGTGTGGGCAGGGGGCAGCAGGCAGTGGGCAGTAGAAATAAAAAAAGAGAGCATTCGTTTCCGCTGATCTCGATGATTCAGTTGGTCACGTTGACCATTGCCCTGGCGGCCTGTATCGAGGGTCCCGAACTGTTTCGGTTGCTGGGCAGTTTACAGGGCAACTGGCAATATGCCGGTGCCGCGTTGCTGGCGACTGGGTTCTTTGGTCTGTTGATCGGCGTGGCGATCGGATCGGGGCAAACGCGTCCTTGGCGCAGCGCCCTTTTTTGTGGCGCGGCTGGATTTATCTCGGGTAATCTCATCCTGGCCATCTACGTCGCCCCGGCCAAACCGGCCCAGGCCTTTACCGCCGCCCTGCTGCCACTGCTCACGACCATCGCCATGCGCATTCGGTCCGCATGATTTAGAGCCTTACACTGCATCATGCACGCACGGTGCGCTCGCAGAAGCACGAAATCCGAAGCACGAAATCTCAAACAAATTCAAAATCATAAATCCTAATATCGAAACGGCATACGGCTATCCACCCCATAGTGGCTGGGAAGTTAATTCTCGCTGTCCCTTAGTCGGACTATGCACAATTCAAGCGTTTGACACCAGGTTCATCCATGCCCCGAGAGCATAGAGAGGAATGACCCGAATGTCGCCATACTCAGAGAATGGCTCGAGGCTAGTTCGAATACCATAAGAGGATTGATGTGACTCCAGGAACATGCGTAGACTTCGCATGGAACCTCGCCTGCCAGCCTTTACCTCCACCGGTACAATATCACTCCTCGCCTGGACCACATAGTCGACTTCCGCATTGCTGCCACGACTTTCCCGATGCCAGTAAAATAACTCAGGCCGAGTTCGTGGTGGAGAAGACGCCAGCAGTTCCGTCCCGGCAAGCAACTCCGCGGCCGGTCCGGAGTTGACCACGGTCTTATCATCTTTGATGACATCCTCGGACAGTCTCAGTCCGGAGATGCGCTGATAGAGTCCCACGTCGCAAGGGACCATTTTGAATCTTCGATGATTTGCCTGAGCGCCAAGCGGTAGACTCTGGGCACTGGTGTGAAGAATTCGATAAGCGAGTCCTGACAGAACCAGCAGTTCGGCAGCGTCACGTACCTGTTCCGATCGCAGATCATTTGCAACACGCGAATACACAAACTTTCCCCCCGCCTGAGCCGCAATCGATTCAAACACAGAGATCAGCCGGTTGGCCGGTACGCGTTTGCGGTATTTAGAAAAGTCACTCTTAAGGGTGGTTAGCAGGTCATCAAGGAGCAACATGCAACCGGGCAGATCGCGTTTGCTGACGTAATGCTGAACGACTTCGGGAAAACCGCCAATCATCATGTAAACACGAGTCAGATCGATCAACTGCCCGTGGAGTGCATTGTCGCCATCGTGAGTTTGTTCGCGACATACAAGTTCGAGAGCACCCTCGTAGCCACAGGCGATGACAAACTCGCGAATGGACAGAGGGTACATATGCCGGTACTCAATCCTGCCCACGCCGAACGATGAAATTTCCGCCAAAGCAAACTCAAGGAGGGATCCGGCCGCCACCACATGAAGTTCCGGCATTTTCTCGTGGAAGAATCGCAGCGCCCGCAATGCGTTGGGACATGCCTGTATCTCATCAAGAAAGATCAGTGTTTTTCCGGGAACAATGGACTTGCCGGCATAGGCCGACAGCCGTTCACATAGAAAGTGAGGCTCCAACCGTCCATTGAAGAAACCGCTCAGATTTGGGTCCTCCTCGAAATTGAACTCAAGAAACAGGTCGAAAGAACGGCCGAGATTACGAATGCTCCAGGTTTTGCCTACCTGCCTTGCGCCACGCACCAGCAGAACCTTACGCTCTTCCGACAATTGCCATGCCGTTAGTTCGTGTTCAACCAATCGCTGCATTCTGACCTCCAAGTGACCACGAAACCGTCAAAATACAGGTGTATTGTACATTGGAAAACGTTAAAAAACAATGTTAATCAATGCCTGGATCCGTAAAAAGTCAGGAATTCCAATAATTCTTTTCGATTTGGCCACACAATTTCTGCTGGCAAGCCTGATTGGTCTGCAACAGTTGGGAAAGACCGCCCTCTGCCAGGCCATTTTTCCCGATCATGTTTACGCCAACCTGGAATGGATCGATGTAAGTCATGCCGTGGCAATAGTTTCTGGCTGCTGCTAGCAGTCCAAAGGTGTCTTGACCATGCCCCGCCGGGATCCTTACAATCCCCGCCCGGTATTTTCGGACGACTTTTCTCAAAGGTAATACGCTGATCGGTGCGCGACGCCCACCACGGATGAGACTGTCCGGTTGCTGTCGAGATCGTGGGCAGCAAACGTTGCGCTGGAGGTGCGCGCTCGATTTCTTGCGAGTAACATGGTTCGTGCTGATCGGCTGGTCTCTGTTGGGAGTGCGTCCCAGCCTGGCTGAGGACATCGATGCGGCCCCTGCCGATTTGCGCCAGCCTGTTACCGTGGCGGCCGACGCCTGCAGTCATTGGCGGGAAGGTATCTACGAAGTTTGGCATTTGCGTGGCAATTGCTACATTCACCAGGGGTTGACCTATGCCCGCGGGCCGGAGGCAGTACTTTGGATCGCCGAAAGCTCCAATGGCGCGGAGCCGACGAAGGTGATTGCTTACTTGGAAGGAACTTCACAACAGAAAGTGGTTGTCGATTACCGTCGTCGAGATGGGGGACAGCAAAACGCACTGGCCATCAACCATTCACTCAGTGGCCAGGTGCTGGGGAGCCAGGTGCTGGGGAGCCAGGTGAGCGGGAGTTGGCTGGGCCGGTTCTATTCGTCGGTGCCGGTGCGGATGCAATTGCCGCCTCCGACTGACCGGGCCGATGCGGGCCAGACCGATACGCGGCCAGCCATTTATGCGCGCGGCTTGGAGCAATTCGATCCTCAGCGACGCCGTGAAGTGCTGCTGGCTCAGTTTACCCAATTCGCGCCACCCGCCGCCGCCCGATCCCTGCCTGCTGGCATGCGCCAGATGACTACCTTTCCGCGGAGCGACTCCCCTGCCGAAATCGAGTGGCGTGCTCTTCCCAATGGTGAAAATGCGGCGGTTATCAGTGGCGGTATTCGGGTGTTGATCGAAGGCATGCCCAGCGCGAATATGCCGGGTGCGTTGGGGCCCCTCGGTACGATTGACATCTCCACGGACCGGGCGGTGATTTGGGCGTCTGGGATTGATACGACTGGGTCCAACCAGGAGAATTCCGCGCTTCAGGCCCACGACGCGCCATTGGAAATATACATGGAGGGGAACATCGAATTCCGGCAGGGTGACCGGATCGTCTACGCCGATCGGATGTTCTACGATGTGCGCCGGCAGATCGGGGTGATCCTGGGAGCCGAACTGCTCACGCCGCTGCCACAAACCAAGGATTTTCGTTATCAGGGGCTGGTCCGTCTGCGGGCTGGAGCCATTCGCCAACTCGACCAATCGCATTTCGTGGCGACCGATGCGATGATCACGACCAGCCGGCTGGAAAAACCGGCCTATCATATGAGCTCGGGGCAAATCACGTTCGAGGATACTCAGCAGCCCGTGCTTGATCCACTCACCGGTGAGCCGCAACTCGATCCGCTTACCGGTGGGCCGATCATCGACCACCGGCAAATGGCAACCAGCCGTGGTAATAGGGTTTACGTGCGGGGAATTCCCGTCTTCTATTGGCCCACCTGGCCACCGACCTGGAAAATCCATCCTTTTTTATCAATCGGGCGAAAGTGGGCAGCGACAGTATTTTTGGCACCCAATTGATGGTGGATTGGGATGCGTTCCAGTTGTTCGGTATTCAAAACCGGCCTCCGGGAACCGAATGGAATCTGAGTACGGATTATCTCAGCAAGCGAGGATTCGGCTGGGGGACATCGTTCAAATATGAGCAGACCCGTTTTCTGGGCATGAACAGCCCCGCCACGGGACTGTTCGACTTCTGGGCGATCAAGGACAAGGGCCGGGACAACCTGGGGGCCAGTCGCCGCTCGATTGAGCCGGAAGAGGATTTTCGCTTTCGCATGGTCGGGCAGCATCGCCAGCGATTTGGCAATGGCTGGGATTTGACGACCGAGAGCGGCTGGATCAGCGACCGGACGTTTCTGGAGCAATACTACGAGCGTGAATGGGATCAATTCAAGTCGCCACGGACCGGTGGCCGCTTGAAACGGTTGACCGACAACCGGGCTTTATCATTTGAGGTCAATTGGCAGGCAAACGATTTTTTCACCACCACGCAGTGGTTGCCCCGAGCCGACCACTATTGGCTGGGACAGGCGCTGCTGAGTGACCGGTTGACCTGGTATGAGCATTCCCAGGCCGCCTACGCGAACCAGAACGTGGCCTCGACACCCAGCAATCCGGTACTCAGGGATCAATTCGAATTGATGCCCTGGGAGCAGACGTTCGATGGTTCGGATGTGCGCATTTCAGGCAATGGCGAGCGGCTGGTCACGCGGCAGGAGCTCGATCTGCCATTTTCGTTGGGGCCGGTGAAAGTGGTCCCCTTTGCCCTGGGGGAACTGGCCCATTGGGGCGAGGTCCGTGATGGGAGCGACCTGCAGCGCGCATTCGTCCACACGGGAGTCCGCGCGAGCGTGCCGTTCTGGGCTGTCTTTCCCACCGCCCACAGCGGCCTGATGAATATCAACGGACTGGCTCACAAGGTGGTCTTCGATACGGAATTTTCCTATGCCGATTCCAGCCGGAACCTTGATCAGCTTATTCTGTACGATCCGCTGGACGATACTTCGCTGCTCGAATATCGCCGGCGCCTGCTGAGCCCGGTACTCCCCACCGTGGTGGGGCGCAGATTCGACCCGCGATCGTGGGCTTTCCGGTCGGCCACGCAAGGCTGGGTGACCTCGCCGACAACTGAAGTTGCCGACGACCTGATGACCCTGCGGATGGGAATGCGGCATCGCTGGCAAACCAAGCGAGGCATGCCAGGCCAGCGGCATATTATCGATTGGCTCACGATCGACACGAATCTCACCTGGTTCCCGAAGTCGAACCGCGATAATTTCGGCCAGGATTTCGGCCTGTTCAATTACGACGTGCGCTGGCACCTGGGAGATCGGTTCACGCTGGTCTCGGATGGGGCTGCCGACTTTTTTACCGATGGGCTCAAAACCATTTCGGCAGGTGTGCTGACGAACCGGCCCACTCGAGGCAATGCCTACCTGGGAGTGCGCAGCATTACGGGACCGATTACCAGCAATGCCGTGCTGGCCAATTTCAATTATCGGATGAGTCCCAAATGGCTGGCCACGGCCAGCGCCTCGCTCGACCTGAGTGATACGGGAAACATCGGCCAGAATTATTCGATGACACGGATTGGCGAATCGCTGGATGTCACGGTGGGCATCTATGGCAACACCGGTCAGGATGTGGTTGGGGTGAACTTCATGGTCGAACCACGTTTCCTGCCCAACCTGCAATTGACACGCAAGACGGGAATCGAAATTCCACCTGCCGGCGCATTGGGGCTGGAATAGGGGTGGAGAGCGGAGGGCGAAATGACGCAGAGCGCAGGTGGGCGGGGTCTGCCTTCGCCAGGTAGCCCCTACAAGCCCCGTACGACATACAAGCCCGAACTGGCAAGGTATAAATCACAATAGACGGAGAGCGGAGAGCTGGAAACGATCGTTCAGCTCGGTGTTCCACTATTGTTGTTGTAATGCGAACCGATAATTCCGCAAATTTCAGAGACGTAATTTCAGAGATAACGCAAAATGTGGATTCAAAAATTTGGTAATGCGGCCCGCGGGATCAAGGTGGCCGTGCGCGGTGAGATCAGTTTTTTTGTCCACCTGTTTGCAACGACCATGGTCATCCTGGCCGGGGCCGTGCTGGGTATCACGCAAATGGCCTGGTGCCTGTTGACGCTCTGCATTGCTCTGGTACTCGTGGCGGAAATGCTCAACACGGCCATCGAGCGGGTCTGCCAGGTGATTACCCGCGAGAACAATCCACGGATCCGCGATGCGCTCGACATGTGCGCTGGCGCGGTCCTGATGGCGTCGATGGCCGCGGTGATCGTCGGCATGGTGCTGCTGGGGCGCCCGCTGCTGATCTGGCTGGGGATGTAATGGCTTCAACGGCCCAGCAGCACGCCCAGTAGCGGAGCGAGCAGGGAGACTAGCAGCAGGGCAATCGGGTAGACGGCCACGTAGGCGGTTGAAGGCGCAGAGTTGTCGGCCAACTTGGTTGCCGCGCCCAATCCTGGAGTGCTGGTCATCGCACCGCACATGGCGCCCAGGCTGGTCAGTGCATCCCAGCGAAAGAGTTGGCGGGCGATCAGGAAGGAGCTTGCCAGGGGAACGGTGGTCACGACCAGGGCCATCGCCAGCAGGGCGGGGCCTTGGCTTTGCATCACCTGCCAGAAAGTTTCCCCGGCTCGGAGTCCCGCACTACCAAGAAACAGAACCAGGCCCATTTCGTTGATAAACATTCGGGCCGCGACTGGCATTCGAAATGTAAGTTGGCCAATGCGGCCAAAGTGGCCCGCGACCAGTCCCGCCAGTAGGGGACCTCCGGCCAGACCCAGCCGGAGCGTACCCGCCGCTGGCAGCGGAATCGGCAGCAGGCCCACCAGGATGCCCGCCAGCAGGCCGATCCCCAAGGGGAGAAATCGGGTTTCTTGGAGCCGCTGGGCGTGATGGCCAATGACATGCGTGACACGCTGGCAATCGGCCGTGTCGCCGACGATGCGAATTTCGTCGCCGAATTCGAGGGTCGAGCGAGGGCCTGGAACGAACTCGAAATCGTCACGCCATATTCGAGTAATGGTCACCCCATGGCGTTCGCGAAATTGCATATCTTCCAGGGCCTGGCCGCAGATGGAGTTTTCGGTCACGACCAGGGTCGCCGAAGTAATGGCGGAGCGGGGTTCCGAGAAATTGCTGACCCGCGGTCCCAGGAGGAGTTCCATGCGTTGTAAGTCGGTATCGGTTCCCACCACTCGCACATGCTGTCCTGGGGCGAGGTGGGTCTTGGCATGCGGCGGCATCGCCACGTATTTGTCATACACACGCGAGATGATGGCGCCGGTCATGTGCATCGCCTCCACTTCCTGGATGGTTTTACCTTCCATTTGTGGATTGGTAATCCGTATCCACGCATGGCGGATGGAAGGTCGCTTGACGCTTGCCTTGGCCCGTTCCACCTCTTGCCGCCAATCGATCCGGAGGAGTCGAGGAACCAGCTGCACAAAAAGAATGACCCCTACGACACCGAGCGGATAGGCCACGCCAAAACCAACGGAGACGTTGGGATTATCCATCGTCTGCAGCGAGGCGGCCAACCCGGGCGTGGAAGTGAGTGCGCCGGAAAAAACGCCGCTGGCCAGCGCCGGTTCAATGCCCAGCCAACGGGCCGTGAAGAAACTGGCGATCCAGGCAATCAGCAAGGTCGAGCTGGCCAGGACCAGATAAGCCGTGCCACGTTGGCGGATAGTATTCCAAAAATGGGGTCCTGCCTGCAAGCCGATGGAGTAGACAAACAGGGCCACTCCCAACTGACCCAGGACGTCAGGCAAGTGGATACCCAGATGTCCCAGCAGCATGGCGACGAACAAGACGCCCGAAGTGCCCAAGGCAAGCCCGGCCACACGGAGATTGCCCAGCAATTTTCCCAGCACAATGATGACTGCCAGTGCCAGCAGGGGATGCTGATTGAGTTGGGATGCCAGAAAGTCCAAGGTGTGTCAGGAAGGGGGAAGGCGGAAAAGGGGAGGCGTAATGCGGAAAGGTAACGCTAAAACGGTAAGGATCGATTCTACTCGCTACCGGATTTTCCGGCTAGGGAGTCGTCTAAGGGACGCTTCGCCGGTGTGTGGCGCTAAGATTTGCTGGAGCCGATTTTCGTCTTGGTGTGGGCGATCAGCAGCCAGGCCGATCCCAGCAAAATGGTTAGACCTCCGAGCCACTGACTGCCAGAGAGTTTCTCTTGCAGAAACAGCATGGCCAGCAGGGCCGTGACCAGAGGGGTCAGGTTTTGCAGGCCGGCGGTCACCGAGGCGCCCAGGCGGTGGATGGCGATGTACATCAAAGCATGGGCCATGGCGATGCCAAGCACCGAGGAGGCAGCCAGCAATACCCAGCTCATGGCTGGGAGGGTGGGGAGGACTTGCCAGGAGCCCAGTCCGAGGGACAGGACCAGCAGGCCGGCCGATACCATTTGGGCAATCACTCCGAAGCTGAGGAGTGGATGGATTGACCCCAGGTGCGTGCGGACCGTGACGACGTAAAGGCCGATGAAAATATCAAATCCCAACAGGATCAAAAGACCCGATAGGTAGATCTCTTCCGCCTGCAGTCCGGCGCCCAGCGATAAGAGTAAAAAACCGGCTGTGGTCGCCAGGCAGCCAATATAGAAATGGGGAATACCCAACAGTTGCCGTTCCTCGCGGATCAACAGCATCGCGAACAGAATCGAAAAGAACATCGACAGGCGAGCCAGGAAACCAATGGGCGAGGCAGGCAGATAGTAAGGTGCCGCGGCCCACATAATCTGAGCGGTGAAGGCACACGTCGCGGGCAACCTGCACCTGCGGATTACTTGCCACGACAGTACTCCATGGCGATGGAAGTAGATCAGCACGGGCCAATAGAGAATGGCGGCCAATGGAAAGCGAATTCCATTGGCAACCCAAGGATCCACCGTATGGATCAACTCGCGGAGCATGACCGGCACACATCCCCAGCAGAGGATCACAACCAGCAGAGCGGCCAGACCACGCAGGTCGAGAGTACGGTACAAAGGTGGCATGGGAAAATCATAGTCCAGTCCGGCTTGGCGCGGTAAGCCCAGTCAGCCAAGCGGATCTTGGTGTGTGGTCGCACACAGGGGTTTAGCCCTTGGCGTGCGTGTATCCTGCGACCATAACACCCAGTCCGTCTTGGCGCGGTAAGCCCAGTCAGCCAACCGGATCTTGGTGTGTGGTCGCACGCAGGAGTTTAGCCCTTGGCGTGCGTGTATCATGCGACCATAACACCCAGTCCGGCTTGGCGAGGTAAATCAGTCGTCTGTCGGTAAGGGTTGCCCTTTTGTCTCCGGGGCCCAGATCAGTACGACCAATCCTAGCAAGTAGACGCTGGCCAATACCAGCGAGACCGAACGAAATGAATCGCTGAAACCCATTCTGTCGAACTCGGCCCGAATAGGATTCTTGAGGATAATGACCAGGGCGGCCAAGACTCGGCCCACATTGTAACAGAAACCGGTACCACTGGCGCGCAACCGCGTGGGATAGAGTTCCGGGAAGTAGATCGAGTAGCCGCCAAAAAGACTCAACGTGGCAAATCCTAGCAGGGGCAGCATGACGTAGGCATGCCAAGGTTCGCTGAGAAACAGGAACACGGCGGAGACGACCACCCAACAGAAAACAAAGGCCAGGCCAAAGGCCAGTTTGCGTCCCATCCGGGTCGCGATCCAGGTGAAGGTCAGCATGCCCAACAAGGCGCCGACATCCTGCAAGGCGGTCCCCGCCGCCTTGATGACTGTCCGCTCCTCGGTAGGCAGGTCTTTCAATGCGTTATCGATCAGTTCTGGCGAATAGAATCCGACTCCCCACAAGCCGATGACTCCAATCACGGCCAGCGACAGGCCGACCAGCGTGTTGCGGCGCCAACGTGGGTCGCGGAACAAGCTGCCGATGTCGCCCAATTGCCTGTCGAGGTTGTCTTTGGAGGTCTTTTTGGCTTCCTGCCACGCATCCGGCTCCCGTACAGTACGCATGATGAAGACAACCAGGATCGCGGGCAGCACGCCGATCATGAACAGGATCCGCCAACCGGAGACGGCCGTACTCAGCATGCCGAAAAGATCGGTGGGCAAGTCGGGGGAAATAAGAAACCAGGCAACGCAGGAGCCGGCAACATTGCCGAGAGCCGAAAGCGACTGAAACAATCCCAAGGCGGTTGCTCGCGCGTGTTCCGGCATCGTTTCGGCAATCAGCGTTGCCGCGGTGGCAAAAGCGCCACCGATACCACAACCCATGAGAAATCGGTAGATACAGAAATCGAGGATGCCCACAGAGAATCCCGATAGACCCGTAAATATGGAGTAGACAAAGATGGCAATCGATAAGGTTTTGACCCGCCCCAAGCGGTCTCCGTAAATTC